>DATJAE010000434.1:0-16266 GCA_035516595.1 Kofleriaceae bacterium
CACGCCCGACGGCTGCGAGCGGCTCGCCGCACGGGTCGGCTGCGATCTCGATCGCTACGAGCGCGACCTGCCGGTGGCGGTCGGCCGGGTCGCGGCCGACCTGCTCGACGCGCGCGCGGCACAGATCCACAACCTGCCGACCGTGTTCATCGGCGGCGAGCGCGTGGTCGGGGCCGCCGCGTCGACCCGCGATCTGGTCGCGGCGATCGATCGAACCGCACGCTAGCATGACGCCGCCGCTCGCGATCCGGCCGGCCCGCGTCGAGGACGCGCCCGCGCTGGCCCAGGCCGAGCGAACGATCGCGGCGACCCCCGGCCTGCTGGCGTCGCAGCCGCACGAGCTGAGCGACGAGCGGCTCGCGCACAAGATCGCGGCGCTCGCCCGCGCCGACAACGGCTGCTTCCTGGTCGCGGAGACCGCCGGGCAGCTGGTCGGCCACGGCATGCTCGACCCGCTGCCGCTCGCCGCCACGCGCCACGTCGTCCACCTGACGCTGGTCGCGCACTCCGGCTGGCAAGGCGTCGGGGTCGGGCGCGCGCTGCTCGCCAGCCTGATCGAACGGGCGACGGCCTCGCCCGCGATCGAGAAGATCGAGCTGAACGTGCGCGCCTCGAACGCGCGGGCGCGGGCGCTGTATCGCGAGCTCGGCTTCTCCGAGATCGGCCGGTGGCGCCGCCGCATCAAGATCGGCCCGGGCGACTACCTCGACGACGTCGCGATGGAGCTGTTCACGCCTTCGCCGGCTGATCCGCCGCCTTGAGCAGGTAGGTGCGGATCAGCTCGTCGAGATCGCCGTCGAGCACGCCGTTGACGTCGGAGGTCTTGAGCTCGGTGCGGTGGTCGTTGACCTGCTGGTACGGGAACAGCACGTAGCTGCGGATCTGCGAGCCCCACTCGATCTTGAGCCGCGCCTTGGCGTCCTCGGCCGCCTTGGCCTCGCGCTTGGCGAGCTCGTAATCGTAGAGCCGCGCGCGCAGCAGCTTGTACGCCTTGTCCTTGTTCGCGTGCTGGCTGCGCTCGTTCTGGCACTGCACCACGATGCCGGTCGGGATGTGGGTGATCCGCACCGCCGAGTCGGTCTTGTTGACGTGCTGGCCGCCGGCGCCGCCCGCGCGATAGGTATCGATGCGCAGGTCGACGTCGTTGATCTCGACCTCGATGTCGTCGTCGATGTCGGGGGTGACGGTGACCGCCGCGAACGAGGTCTGGCGCCGCGCGTTGGCGTCGAACGGCGAGACCCGGACGAGGCGGTGCACGCCGTTCTCCGCCTTGAGCAGGCCGTAGGCGTAGTCGCCGGTGACCAGGAACGTCGCGTTCTTGATCCCGGCCTCCTCGGCCATCGTCTCCTCGACGACCTCGACCTTCCAGCCCTTGCGCTCGGCGTAGCGGATCAACATGCGCTCGAGCATCATCGCCCAGTCGCTGGCGTCGACCCCGCCGGCGCCCGCGGTGATCGTCACGATCGCGCCGTTGCCGTCGAGCTCGCCCGACAGCATGCGCCGCCACGCGATCTCGTCGAGCGCCTTGCGCGCGGAGGCGGCCTGCGCCTCGGCCTCCTTCGCGGACGCCTCGTCGCTCGCTTCCTCGGCGAGCTCGAGCAGCACCTCGGCATCCGAGATCGCGCGGACCTGGCTGTCCCAGCCGCCGACGATCTGCTCGAGCTGCTTCTTCTGGCGCAGCACGGCCTGCGCCTTTTTCGGATCGTCCCAGAACGCCGGCCGCGCGGCGACCGAATCGAGCTCCTCGATCTTCAGGCGCTTGGCGTCGACGTCAAAGCAACCTCCGGAGCTCGGTCGCCTTCGACGACAGCTCCTTCAGCGCCGCGCGCACCACGCGGACGTCGGTTCCTTCGATCGCCATCGCGGCCTTATACCTTGGCGCGTCGCAAGGTGACAAGCTCGCCCTGGCCGAGCGCCACCGGGTACTTGCCGGTGAAGCACGCCGAGCAGTAGCCCTGCCCGCTCGGCTCCGCGCCGACCGCGGCCATCATGCCGTCGTGCGACAGGTACGCGATCGAGTCGCTGGTCACGTAGCGGTTGATCTCGTCGAGCGAGTGCGATGCGGCGACCAGCTCGCTGCGGGTCGGCGTGTCGATGCCGTAGAAGCACGGATGCGTGGTCGGCGGCGCGCTGATCCGGAGGTGGACCTCGCGCGCGCCGACACCGCGCAGCATCTTGACGATCTTGCGCGAGGTCGTGCCGCGCACCAGCGAGTCGTCCACCACGATCACGCGCTTGCCATCGACGATCGCGCGCACCGGCGACAGCTTCAGCCGCACGCCGAAGTGGCGGATCGAGTCCTGCGGCTCGATGAACGTGCGGCCGACGTAGTGCGAGCGGATGAGGCCCATCTCGAACGGCAGGCCGCTCTCGTTGGCGAAGCCGATCGCGGCCGGTACGCCGGAGTCCGGCACCGGGATCACGACGTCGGCGTCGACCGGCGCCTCCTGCGCGAGCCGCCGCCCCATCTTCTCGCGCGCGCGATAGACCGCCTTGCCGTTGACCAGCGAGTCGGGTCGCGCGAAGTAGACGTGCTCGAACACGCAGAAGGTCGCCGGCGCGGGCTCGCCGAGCTTGTGCGCGGTCATCCCGCCGTTCTCGAACACCACCAGCTCGCCCGGCTCGACCGCGCGCAGCAGATCGGCCTCGATCAGGTCGAACGAGCAGGTCTCGGACGACAGCACGTACGCATCCTTGAGCCGGCCGATCACGAGCGGCCGGAAGCCGTTGGGATCGCGCACGCCGATCATCTTGCGATCGTGGGTGAGCAGCACGAGCGAGTACGCGCCGCGCACGCGGCGCAGCGCCGACATCAGCTTGCCGACCACGTCCTGCTCGCGCGACTTCGCCATCAGGTGGACGATCACCTCGGTGTCGCTCGAGGTCTGGAAGATCGAGCCCTGGGCCTCGAGCTCGGCGCGCAGCTCGGTCGCGTTCACGAGGTTGCCGTTGTGCGCGATCGCGAGCGAGCCGCCCGCGTACTCGAACACGAACGGCTGCGCGTTGCGCAGCTCCGAGCTGCCGGCGGTCGAATAGCGGACGTGGCCGATCGCGGCGTCGCCCGGCAGCCGGGCGAGCTCGGCGCGGTCGAACACGTCGGACACCAGCCCCATCGCGACGTGGCGGAACAGCCGGTTGTGGTCGGCCGAGACCAGGCCGGCCGACTCCTGCCCCCGGTGCTGCAACGCGTGCATGCCCAGGTACGCGATGTTCGCTGCCTCGTCGTGGCCGCTGATACCGAACACCCCGCACATGGCGCTCACTTACCACGCGGGGCTGATAGCCAGAAGCAAACTTGTGGATCCCGCCGGGTTGCCGTACCTTTTTGACAGCGTGCCACGGCTTCTCTGGCGCGATGCGCAGGGCATCGAGGGCTCGCTCGACCTGACCTCGGCGGAGATCAAGGTAGGGCGAGCGATGGACTGCGCCATCCGGACGGATGACGCGATGGTGTCGCGCCATCACTCGAGGATCTTCTGGGGCGGCGGCGGCTACGTGCTCGAGGACCTGGCGAGCGCCAACGGCGTCTACTTCCAGGAGCAGCGCGTCCAGAGCCACCTGTTCAAGCACGGCGATGCCGTGCGCTGCGGCAGCCTGTGGCTGCGCTTCGTCGACAACTCCCAGCTGAGCGGCGGCGCGAACCAGTCGCCGATGATGCAGCACCCGGGGATGGGGGCGGTGCCGGCGTCGGGCCCGACCGGCCACGTCGCCGCGCTCGGCGGCCAGCCCGGCGTCAACAACCAGCCGCCTGCGCCGGCCCCTGCGGCGGCCGCGCCATCGAGCGGCCTGGCCGCGCTCGCCGGGCCGTCGGCGCAGGCCAGCGAGGCCGACGTCGAGATCCGCGTGCTGCGCCGCCGGGTCGAGCAGCTGCAGACCGAGCTGCGCGTCTACCGCAGCCAGAAGTTCAACCAGGACACCGCGCGCCGGATGGAGGATCTCGAGAACGATCTCTCGATGATGGAGATCGAGCGCGACAACCTCAAGAACCGGC
This sequence comes from Kofleriaceae bacterium, assembly GCA_035516595.1. Classification (GTDB taxonomy): domain Bacteria; phylum Myxococcota_A; class Polyangia; order Haliangiales; family Haliangiaceae; genus JABFXX01. The sequence goes on from DATJAE010000434.1 coordinate 3,992, forward strand.
TCGACAAGGCCGAGCGCGAGATCGCGCTCGAGGCCGGCAGCGCCAAGGTCAAGCGCGCGCTCGAGATCGCCGCGCTCACCGCCGAGAGCGCCGCGTCGCTCAACGACCTGCTGTCGAGCCTGCGCATCGAGGTGATGGCGGCCGAGGGCGAGTTCGAGCAGTACGCCCACAACCTGCCGCGCGCGAGCTTCGAGCTGATCCGCCAGTCGATGAAGGATGCCGCGCAGCACTGCGACGAGGCGCGCGAGCTGCTGCGCAAGCTGCGCGAGGTCGCCGAGTAAGCGGCGCCTCGCGCTGCGCGAGGATCCCGGCGCCGGGCGCATTCGTTTCGGCTAGACGTGCGCCGGGATGTAATCGAGCGCGAGCCACAGCAGGCCGTGCGCGATCGTCAGGAACGTCGCCATCCATAGCGTCGCGAACAGCCCGCCCAGCTTGAACCAGCCGCGGCTCTGGAAGATCCGCGCGGTCACCGCGAGCAGCACGACGTTGACGACGAGCGGCAGCGCGAAGCCGATCGCGCCGAGCGTGGCCACCGCGAGCACCGGGACGAGCAGGTAGTACAGCGCGGTGTTGAGCGCCGCGAACACCAGCGCGACCAGCGGCGTGGCCCACTTGCTGGGCAGCTCGACCTTGTCGTTGCTGCGTGCCGACAGCCAGAACACGACGCCGAACACGGCGAGCCTGATGGCGAGCTTGATCAGGATCGCGGTCATAGGCCCAGGATGGCATCATGGCGCCGCGATCGCCAGCGCGGCCTCGAGCTTGCCGTTCCACACGTCGCGCTCGCGCGACGCGTCGAACCGCACCGTCGCGGTCACGATCGCTCTGGCGGTCGCCGGCACCATGAACCGGCCGTTGCGCTCGCGCATCCCCCACGCCGCGAGGTCCCAGCGCCGCCACTCGGTCGCGCCCGGCGCGAGCCGCACCATCACCGGATACGCCTTGTCGCGATCGTCGTCGAAGTGGAGCGTATGGCCGAGGATCTCGACCGTCATCCAGTCGCTCTGGATCTCGTAGGTCTTGACGTAGCCGAAGATGCAGTGCTGCGCGCGATCGACGTTGTGCACGCCGACCTCGAGCGCGCCGTCCCGGTCCTGGTAGAGCAGCAGCGCGAGCCCGTCGTGCGACGGCGGGACCTCGTGACACTCGGCCTCCTCGGGCGCGGGGATCGTCACCGCGGTGGTCGCGCGCAGGGTCGGGCACCTGCCGGCGCAGCCGAGCGCGCCGGTGTTCCACTCGATCGCGGCGTCGTAGCGGCCCGGGACGAGCGGACCGCCGTTGCCCGCGCGCACCGCCCACGCCGCGAGGTCGACCGACAGCTCGGTCGTACCGCCCGGCGCGATCGTCTCGTCGTGCGCGATCGTCTTGTCGTGCGAGCGCATGAAGTGGAGCACGCGCACGCGCGCGCCGGCGGTCAAGGTGACCGTCAGGAAGTCGTAGCTCGGGCCATCGGCCTGGACGTAGGTGGTGAGCTGCACCGGATCGGGCGTCACGTTGCGGAAGCCGAGGTCGAGCGCGCTGGCGTGACTCGTCGCCGACAACGACAGCGGCACGCTCGGCGCGCCCGCCGCGGCGGTGGTGGAGACGAGGACAAGGGCGAGCCCGCAGCGCATCGTGAAGATGTAAACGAGTGGCAGGAAGCCCGGCGTTACCCCAGGGTGAATCCAGTGATTTCAGTAGATTATGTGGTGACAATTGTCGCTACATCGATACATAATCTGGACAATTGTCCGCAGAGCGTTACATTTCCAATATGGCGGATGCAGTCCCGGCCGCGAGTCGAATCGCACGCCACGCCAGCGCGCGCTCGCGGCGCCGCCGCGACGACCTGTGGATCGCCACGACCGCCCTCACCGCCGCCCTGCTCGCGCTGCCGCTCGCGCGCTCGAGCGCCCACGCCCCCGAGGTCGCCTCGGTGCTCGCGGTGTCCGCGGTCGCGCTGCTCGCCGGCCAGCGCTGGGCGATCGCGCTGATCGTGCTCGCCGAGCTGTTGCTCGCGCCGACCGTCGCGGCGCGCAGCTTGCTCGGCGGCGTCGACCTGTGGCCGGAGCGCGTCGCGGCGCTCGGCTCGATGCTCGCGCTCGTGCCCGGCATGTTCGCGCTCCGCCGCGCGGCCGCCGCGCTCGTGCTGATCACCGGCCGGCCGCGCACCCGCGCGACGTGCCGCCGGTTTCACGGCGCCCTGGTCGCGGTGGCGGTGGTCGCCGCGGTCGCGACCCTGATCTGACCGGACTCGCCGACGATCGCCGCTGCGTGCCGGCGGCGCCGGCGGTCGCCGGGTGTCTCCTCGGCGCATGACCCGCGCCTCGCTCCTCGCACTCCTGCTCGCGACCGCCACCGCGCACGCCGACATCGCGTCCGGGCCGCCCGCGTCGCGCGCCGCGCTGCCGTCGCCGAGCTGGGCCGAGACCGGCGACGTCCTGCCGGTGAGCGCGTTCTCCGACGTGACGATCGCCGGCCACACGGTCGACCTGTACTGCCCACACGTCGCCGGTCCCGGCCCGCTGCTCGTGATCGCGCCGGACCGGGGCGAGCCGAGGCGCGAGCTCGCGCCGGTCGCGCGCCGCTATGCCAGCCTGGGCTACGTCACGGTCGTGGCGGATGCCGGCGCGCTCGCCGCGGTTGCCCGCGCGACGCCGCAGCGCGACGACGAGCCCGGGTGCCGGACCACCGGCGAGGTCGGCGTGCTGGGCTTCGGCGCCGGCGGCCGCGCCGCGCTGGCCGTCCACGGCGTCACCGCCGCGGTCTCGCTCTACGCCGGCTTCGACGCGGCGCCCGCGCACGTCGCGCCCTCGCTGATCGTCGAGATCGACGCCCAGACGGTGGAGGCGTCGCCGACCTCCTGGGTCTACAGCGAGCCCGGCACGCTGGCGTGCGACTTCCGCCCGATCGATGCCGAGTGCTGGGCCGATCGCCGGGACGAGTGGGACGCGGCGCGCAGGACGGCCGAGCTCGATCGCGCCGCGAAGCGCCGCGCCGGCGTCCTCGCGGACACGATCCCGTTTCTGCGCGTGTGGCTCGATCGCGACGGGCGCGCCGGCCACTTCCTCGATTCGCGGCGGCTGTACGCCGGCCCGCCGATGGGCCTGGTCGCCGAGCCGCCGGGGAGCTTGCCCGGCTCGCCGAACGCGCTGTTCAGCCTGTCGCTGGTCGGCGGATTCGCGAGCAGCGGCGACGCCACGGTCGGTGGCCGCGCCGAGCTGATCTACCGCCGGCATCGCGAGCGCATCCGCCGCGGGCTCGGGATCGGCGGCTACGGCGAGCTCGCGGCGCTGAGCGGCGGCAGCGGGATCGCGGGCGCCGGCGTGACCGTGGTCGGCTACTCCGGCCACGGCACCGCGCTGGCGCCGTCGTTCGGCGTCGAGACCGGCCCGCACGGCGAGGCGGTCGCGGCCGGGCTGTTCCTCGGCTACCGCGGCTACGTCGCGCGCACCAGCTGGGACCTCCCGGTCGGCGTGCGGGTCGACGGCAGCTACGGCCTCGACGGCCACGATCGCCTGGTCCGGGTGAGCGTGGTCGCCGACCTGCGCGGGCTCGCCCGCGCCTTCGCCAGCGCGGTCTGGCTCGCCACGTATCGGCCGAACTGACGCGCGGCTGCCTGCCGGCGCGTTACGCTATCGCGGTGACGCCGCTCATCGTGCTCGGTTGTGGCTATGTCGGCACGCGGCTGGCGCGCGCGGCGGCGGCCGCCGGTCGGACCGTGCGGGTGTGCGCGCGCTCGACCGGCCGGCTCGCGCCGCTCGGCGAGCTCGGCATCCAGGTCAAGTACGTCGACGCCGGGATCCCCAAGCAGCTCGGTCCGGCGCTGAGCGGGCTGGGCGGTGCGACCGTGCTGTATTCGATCCCACCGGCCGCGGGATCGCAGGGTCAGGCGATCCGCGCCGCGCTGCAGGCGGCGTACGGTGCCGGCGCGGGGTGCTTCATCTACCTGAGCTCGAGCGGGCTTTTCGGCGCGGCGCCCGACGACGAGGCGTGGATCGACGAGGACAGCGAGGTCGCGCACGACGATCCGGCGATGCGCGGCGTGCTGTCGGACGAGGCCGAGATCGAGCGCTGCACGTTCGATCGGCTGCGCCTGGTGACGCTGCGGCTCGCGCCGGTCTACGGGCCCGGGCGCGGCGTGCGCCAGCGCCTGCGCAAGGGCGACTATCGCCTGCTCGACGGCGGACAGCACGCGATCTCGCGGATCCACGTCGACGACGTGGTCAACGTCGCGTTCGCTGCCGAGCAGCGGGCCGCGACCAAGTCGCGCTACATGGTCGCCGACGACGAGCCGACCACGCAGCTCGACTACGCGCGCTGGCTGTGCGCGCGCATGGAGCTCGCGCTGCCGCCGTCGCGCGCGATGTTCGAGCCCGGGGCGCCCCAGGTCGCGCATCGCAACCGTCGCATCCGCAACGCACGGATGAAGCGCGAGCTCGGCGTCGAGCTGCGCTATCCCACGTTTCGCGAGGGCGAGGCTGCGATCGAGGCCGAGCTCGCGGGGGCGAGCTAATCGACCCAGGCGCGCGCGTTGTGGAACATCCGCATCCACGGGCTGTCCTCGCCCCACTCGGGCGGGTGCCAGCTCAGCTGCACGGTGCGGAACACGCGCTCGGGGTGCGGCATGATCGCGGTGATCCGGCCGTCGGGCGAGGTGATCGCCGCGATCCCGCGCGGCGAGCCGTTCGGGTTGTACGGATAGTGCTCGGTCACCTCGCCACGGCCGTCGACGAAGCGCGCCGCCACCAGGTGCGCGTCCTCGAGCGCGGCGAGCTGGCCGGGCGCGAACGCGGCGCGGCCCTCACCGTGCGCGTTCGCGATCGGCAGCCACGACCCGGCCATGCCGCGCAGCACGATCGACGGGCTGTCCTCGATGCGCACCAGCACGAGCCGGCCCTCGAACCGCTGGCTGCGGTTGCGCGCGAAGCGCGGCCACCAGGCGCGCAGCGCCGGCACGAGCTCGGGCGCGAGGTCGGCGATCATCTGGCAGCCGTTGCACACGCCGAGCACGAACGTGTCGGGGCGCGTGATGAAGCGCTGGATCGCGTCGCGCGCGCGCGGGTTGTAGCGGAACGTCGCGGCCCAGCCGCGGCCGGCGCCGAGCACGTCGCCGAACGAGAACCCGCCGCACGCCACCGCACCCTTGCAGTCGGAGAGGTCGGCGCGCCCGGCGACCAGGTCGGTCATGTGGACGTCGATCGCGTCGAACCCGGCGCGCACGAACGCCGCCGCCATCTCGAGCTGGCCGTTGACGCCCTGCTCGCGCAAGATCGCGACGCGCGGCCGCGCCGCCCTCGCGACCGCCGGCGCGAGATCGAACGTCACGCGCGCGGTGAGCGCGATCGGCTGGCACCGCGCCGCCATCTCCTCGTCGGCGCACGCCGGATCGTCGCGCCGCCGCGCGATCTGGTGGGTCACGTGCGACCAGCGCGCGCGCAGCTCGCCGCGCGCGGCGTCGAGCACGGTGGCCCCGGCGTGGACGACGCGCACACGATCGCCGGGCACCGCGCGGCCGATCGCGTGCACCGCGATCCCGGCGAGCGCGGCGCGGACGTGCGGGACGTCGTCGCGCGCGACCTCGACGATCGCGCCGAGCTCCTCGGCGAACAGCGCGCGCATCGGATCGGCGTGGAGCGCCGTGGTGTCGAGCTCGAGGCCGAGCCCGCCGGCCAGCGCCATCTCGAACGCGCACGCGATCGCGCCGCCGTCGGACCGATCGTGATACGCGGCGAGCCTGCGCTCGGCGATCAGCGCCTGGATCGCGTCGTAGAACCGGCCGAGCGCGCGCACGTCGTCGACATCCGGCGGCGCGTCGCCGAGCTGGCCGTAGCACTGCGCGAGCGCGCTGCCGCCGAGCCGGGCGCGCCCGCCGCCGAGATCGATCAGCAGCAGCTCGCGCCCGCCGCCGCGCAGCTCCGGCGTGACCGCGAGCCGCACGTCGTTGACCGGCGCGAACGCGGTCACGACCAGCGTGACCGGCGAGACCACGCAGCGGCCGTCCCACTGCGTCCGCATCGCCATCGAGTCCTTGCCGACCGGGATCGCGACGCCGAGCGCGACCGCGGCGTCGCTCGCCGCGCGCACCGCGGCGTACAGCCGCGCGTCCTCGCCCGGGTGCCCCGCCGCCGCCATCCAGTTGCACGACAGCTTGATCCGGCCGATCGGCCCGATCGGCGCGGCCGCGAGGTTCGTGATCGCCTCGCCGACCGCGAGCCGCGACGCCGCGGCGGCGTCGAGCAGCGCGACCGGCGGGCGCTCGCCGAGCGCCATCACCTCGCCGGCGCAGGTCTCGAACCCGGCGAGCGTGAGCGCGCAGTCGGCGACCGGCACCTGGTACGGCCCGACCATCGGATCGCGGCTGACCAGCCCGCCGACCGTGCGATCGCCGATCGCGACGAGGAACGTCTTGTCGGCGACCGCGGGCAGGCCGAGCACGCGCGCCGTCGCGTCGGCGACGCTCGCCCCGCCGAGCGCGAGCGCGCGGCGCTCGGCGGCGACCGTCGTCGCATCGCGCGCCATGCGCGGCGGCTTGCCGAGGATCATGTCGAGCGGGACGTCCACCGGAGCGCGGCCGGCCGCGTCGGCGAGCTCGAGCCGGCCACCGGACGTCGCGGTGCCGACCTGCGCCCACGGCGCGCGCTCGCGCGCGCATAGCGCCGCGAATTCGCCGAGCCGAGCCGGCGCGATCGCGATCACGTAGCGCTCCTGCGCCTCGTTGCACCACAGCTCGAGCGGCGACAGGTCGGGCTCGCCGGACGGGATCGCGCGGAGCTCGAGCGTCGCCCCCAGCCCCGCGCCGTGGACCAGCTCGGGCAGCGCGTTCGACAGCCCGCCGGCACCGACGTCGTGGATCGACAGGATCGGGTTGCGATCGCCCTGCGCGATGCAGCGATCGATCACCTCCTGGCAGCGCCGCTCGATCTCGGCGTTGTCACGCTGCACCGACGCGAAGTCGAGCGCCTCGTGCGACGCGCCCTGCGCGAGCGAGCTCGCCGCGCCGCCGCCCAGGCCGATCAGGAACGCCGGACCTCCGAGCACGATCAGCGCCGCGCCCGCGGCGACCTCCGCCTTGGCGACGTGCGCCGGCCGCACCGCGCCGAGCCCGCCTGCGAGCATGACCGGCTTGTGATAGCCCCAGCCCGCGTGCTCGAACGTGCGGAAGTAGCCGAGGATCGCCGGCCGGCCGAACTCGTTGTTGTACGCGGCGCCGCCGAGCGGCCCGTCGATCATGATGTCGAGCGCCGACGCGATCCGGCCGGGCTTGCCGATCCAGGCCGCGTCCGGCGGCTCCCACGGCTCGAGCGCGCCGGGCAGGCGCAGATCCGACACGGTGAAGCCGACCAGCCCGGCCTTGGGCTTGCCGCCCCGCCCGGTCGCGCCCTCGTCGCGGATCTCGCCGCCGGAGCCGGTCGCCGCGCCGGGAAACGGCGAGATCGCGGTGGGGTGGTTGTGGGTCTCGACCTTGGCGAGCACGTGCTGGCTCTCGCGCACCTGGAGGTACACGCCGTGCTCGTCGGGAAACAGCCGGTCGCCCGGGTGGCCCTCGATCACCGCGGCGTTGTCGGCGTACGCCGACAGCACGCCGTCCGGCGCCGCCGCGGTCGTGCGCTTGATCCATTGCAACAGCGAGCGCTCCTGCACGGCGCCATCGATCGTCCAGCTCGCGTTGAAGATCTTGTGGCGGCAGTGCTCGCTGTTGGCCTGCGCGAACATCATCAGCTCGACGTCGGTCGGGTCGCGGCCGAGCTCGCGATAGCGCGCGGTCAGGTACGCGATCTCGTCGTCGGCGAGCGCCAGGCCGAGCCGGGCGTTGGCCGCGGCGAGCTCGGCGACCGGCACGATCACCAGCGGCCGCGGCGCGCCGGCGTGCGCGACCACGCGCGCGAGCTCGCCGCGCCCGTGCAGCACGCTCTCGGTCATGCGATCGGCGAGCGCCGCGCCCACCGCCGCCGGATCCGCGCCGTGAAACGTCCATTCGCACACCCGCTCGATCCGCTCGACCGCGTCGAGCCCGCACACGTGCGCGATGTCGGTCGCCTTGGACGACCACGGCGACGTCGTGCCGAGCCGCGGCGCGATCCACAGCACGCCGCCCTCCGCGTCGGGTGCCGCCTCGACCAGCTGCTCGAGCTTCGCGCGCTCGTCCGGGCCGAGCTCGCGCGCGCTGACCACCAGGTACAGCCACCGCCCGACCGCGTCGACGCCGCACGTGCGCGCCCGCCGCGCCTCGCGGCCGGGCACGATCCACAGCATCAGGTCGCCCCCAGCTCGCGCGCGATCCTCGCCACCGGCTCGCGGGTGTCCGGGACGAACGCGGTTCCGGTCACCAGCTCGAAGCTCGCGATGTAGCGGCGCGCGGCCTCGACCCGCACCTCGTCGGGCATGACCGGCGGCGGGCCGTCGCCGGTCCACTTCGCCTCGCCCGCCAGCCAGCGCCGCACGTACTCCTTGTCCAGGCTGCGCGGCTCCTCGCCCGCCGCCAGCCGCTGCGGGTAATCGCTCGCGTACCAGTAGCGCGACGAATCGGGCGTGTGGATCTCGTCGATCACGACCAGCTCGCCGCGGTCGTCGATCCCCATCTCGTACTTGGTGTCCGCGAGGATCAGGCCCTGGCGGGCGGCGTGCGCCTGGCCCTCGGCGAACAGCGCGGCGGCGAGCGCGGCCGCGCGGTCGAACATCGCCGGCTCGATCCTGCCCATCGCGAGCAGCTCGTCGCGCGACACCGAGACGTCGTGATCGCCCTTGGCGGCCTTGGTCGACGGCGTGAGGATCGCGCGCGGCAGCGGCTGGTTCTTCCGCATGCCGTCGGGCAGCGCGTGGCCGCAGAACGTCCGGGCGCCGGCCTCGTAGGCCTTCCAGATCGAGGTCGAGGTCACGCCGGTCAGGTACGCGCGCATCACCAGCTCGACCGGCAGCGGCGTGCACTCGCGCACCACCATCACGTTGGGATCCGGCACGCGCAGCAGGTGGTTGGGCGCGACGTGCGCGGTCCTGCGGAACCAGAACTCGGCGAGCTGGTTCAGCACCTGGCCCTTGAACGGGATCGTGCCGACCACCGCATCGAACGCGGACAGCCGGTCGGTCACGACGATCACGCGCTCGCGGTGGGCGGCGTCGATGAAGCAGTCGCGCACCTTGCCGTCGTAGCGGGGCAGCGCGCGCCCGCCGAGCTGCGACCACGGCACGCGCTCGAGCGTGCGAGCGAGCTGGGCATGCAGGATCTTGTCGTCGATCATCGCGCGATCGCTCCTAGCGCGCGCTCGAGGATCACGGGCGCGTGCCGCAGGTGGTGGTCGAGATCGAAGCAGGCGTCGAGCGCCGCCGGCGGAAGCCGCGCCGAGACCTCGGGATCGGCGCCGAGCAGCTCGCGGAACCGGCCGGGTCGCGCGCCGACCTGCCCGGCCGCCGCGGCCTCGCCGATCGCGGCGAGCGCCGCACGCTGCACCATCTCGTACGCGCGCTGGCGCGGCAGGCCGGTCTTGACCAGCGCGAGCAGCACCGCCTCGGAGAAGTACAGCCCGCCGGTGCGATCGAGGTTGGCGCGCATCCGGCTGGCGTGGACGACCAGACCCTCGACCAGGCCGGTCGCGCGCACGCACATGAAGTCGGCCAGGATCGTCGCGTCGGGCAGCGCGACCCGCTCGACGCTCGAGTGCGAGATGTCGCGCTCGTGCCACAGCGCGACGTCCTCGAGCCCGGCCTGGGCATACGACCGGAGCAGCCGCGCCAGCCCGCACAGGTTCTCGCTCAGGATCGGGTTCTTCTTGTGCGGCATCGCCGACGAGCCCTTCTGGCCCGCAGCGAAGCCCTCCTCGGCCTCGCCGACCTCGGTGCGCTGCCAGTGGCGCACGCCCAGCGCGATCTGCTCGATCGCGGTGCCGAGCAGGGCGAGCGCGCACAGCACCTCGGCGTGGCGATCGCGCGCGACGATCTGGGTCGCGACGGTCTCGGGCTCGAGCCCGAGCCGCGCGAGCGCGGCGCGTTCGATCTCGGGATCGAGGTTGCCGTACACCCCGACCGCGCCCGCGACCTTGCCGACCGCGATCGCGTGGCGCGCGCGGATCAGCCGGCTCGACGCGCGCACCACCTCGGCGTGCCAGCGCGCGAACACCAGCCCGGCGGTGATCGGCTCGGCGTGGATGCCGTGGGAGCGCCCGATCATCGGCGTCGTGGCGTGCTCTCTGGCGCGCGCGGCGAGCGCGTTCGACAGCTCGATCACGCGGCCGATGATCCGCTCGAGCGCGCGCCCGGTCTGGACCGCGAGCGCGGTGTCGAGCACGTCCGACGACGTCATCCCGAGGTGCAGCCAGCGCGCGGGCTCGCCGGCGAGCTCCTCGACGTGGGTGAGGAACGCGATCACGTCGTGCCGGGTGATCTGCTCGATGTCGAGGATGCGCTGCGGATCGAGCTTGCCGGCGGCGGCCGCGCGCACCGCCGCGGCGGTCCCGGCCGGCACCGCGCCGCCGCGCTCCATCGCCTCGCACACCGCGAGCTCGATCTCGAGCCACAGCTCGAAGCGGTAGCGGTCTTCCCACAGCGCCGCGAGCTCGGGTCTGGAGTAGCGCGGGATCATCGGCGCGGTTCTTGTACCACACGGCTCTGATCGCGGAGCCGCGCGCCCGCCTCGCGAATGGTTCCGGCCGGCTACCGCCCGGCGAACCAGATGATGATCGCGATCACCGACGCGACGATCAGCGACAGCGAGCCGATCATCACGTAGTCGCGCCACGCGCGCGGCCTCGCGCTCGGCCGCTCGCGCGGCGGCGCGATGTGGCCGAGGTTCCGGCACTGCGCGCGCGCGAGCTCGCTGACCTCGGAGATCGCGCGCAGCTGGACGCGCGGGACGGGCCGCGACGTCTCGCGCGGCGCGTCGACCTCTCCCGGCGTCTTCATCGACACCGCGCGGATCGGCGTCGCGGCCTCGCGCGTGAAGTTGCCGGAGTCGAAGATGTGGGTGCGCGCGTCCTCGATCGAGTCGTGGACCTCGACGTTCCTGGGCGGCCGGGTGGTCGGCTTCCTGGCGCGCGCGCTCATCGCTCTCCGGTCGAGCCGAAGCCGGCGGCGCCGCGCGCGCTCGGCGGCAGCTCGTCGACCACCGCGAGCTCGGCGCGCACGACCGGCGCGATCACGAGCTGCGCGATGCGCTGGCTCGGCGCGATCGTGACCGCGCGCTCGCCGTGGTTGATCACCAGCACGCACAGCTCGCCGCGATAGTCGGCGTCGAGCGTGCCCGGCGCGTTGACCAGCGTGACACCGTGCTCGCGCGCGAGCCCCGAGCGCGGCCGGATCTGGCCCTCGTAGCCGTCGGGCAACGCGAACGCGAGCCCGGTGCCGATCGACGCGCGCGCGCGCGGCTCGATCGCGACCGGCGCGTCGATCGCGGCGTGGAGATCGAGCCCCGCGGCGTGCTCGGTCATGTAGCGCGGCACGATCGCGTCCGGGCGGAGGCGACGGATCTGCACGCGCGGCGACATCGCCGCATGGTAGCGCAGTCGCCCCGCTCCGGACTACTCGACGGGTGGGACGTAGAGCGCGTCGTCCGGTTCGCCGACATGAAGGTCCGCGTACACCACGTCGACCGCGGTGTCGCCCAGATCGCGCACCACCGTCGGAAACGTCAGGCCGGCCACGTCCTGCCAGCCGTCGAGCTGGTAGCTGGCCTTGCCGTGCGCCTCGGCGATCGCCAGGAGCGCGACGCGATGGCTGGCGCGATCGACCACGAGCTCGAACGCCTCGCCGGGGTGCGCGGTGTCACGCGGATCGAGCTCGACCCGGATCGCGTCGAGCTCGCGCCTGGACTCGTCCTGCAGCTCGCCGAGGTAGCGCAGCCTGGTCCCCGGTTCCTCGAGCAGGAGCGGCATGCACAGCGCCGCGGTATCGGCGGTGAACCGCTCGCTCGCGATCGCGAGCGCCTGGACGCCATCGCCCGCGACCAGCACGAGGTGCGAGCCGCCGCGCTCGACGTACGCCGACCTGCGCGCGCCGTAGAGCTCGCGCATCACGACCACGTCGCCGGCGTCGTGGTGGAGCCGGCCATAGGCGCGGGCGTTCCAGCGATCCCACGCCTGCTCGCCGCGCGCGATCGGCTTGCCGCCGCGCCGGATGGTCTCGCTCCACCGCACCTGCTTGAGCGCCTGCCAGCGCTCGCGCCCGCCCGCCGCCGCGATGACCTGGTCGGCGATCGCGACCGCGCGTGGATCGGAGGCGGCGCGATCGAATGCGACCGGCGCGCCTGGAAAGCGAAGCGCGGCCGCGCGTTCGGGCGTGCACGCGGCGACCAGCGGGAGCGCGAG
>DATJAE010000435.1:0-9770 GCA_035516595.1 Kofleriaceae bacterium
CGAGCGGCTCCGCACGGACGGCGGCCGCGTGCTCGCGCGCGGCTGGGACGACTATCCGATCGCGACGTTCCGCAACGCGCCGGCCGAGATCGACATCGCGTTCACCGACGACGGCCGCACGCCGCCGACCGGGGTCGGCGAGCCCGGCGCGGTGCCGTTCGGCGCGGCGATCGCCAACGCCGTCGCGGCCGCGACCGGGACGCGCGTGCGCAGCTGGCCGCTCGCGCTACCCGGGCGCTGAATCCATCACGAGCAGCGCGCGCGCCGCGGCGACCGCCTCGTCGGAGCCGGCGAGCGCGAGCACGTCGCCCCGGCGGAGCGGCTCGTCGGGGCGCGGGTTGGCGATGCCGCCGCCGTCGCGGCCGATCGCGAGCACGGACGCGCCGGTCTTCGCGCGGAGGTCGAGCTCGGCCAGCGTCTTGCCGATCGCGGGCGCGCCCTCGGCCAGCACGATCGGCACGAGGCCCTGAAACCCGGGCAGCACCGCCTCGACCTCCGACAGCTCCGGCCTGGCCTTTTCGCTGCCCTGGCGCGCGAGCACCTCGAGGATCAGCGAGCTGCCGGCGCGCACGTGCTTGTCGAAGTCCTCGATCGATCGCCGGGTGACCAGCGCGAGGATCACGATGATGCCGAGCAGCGCGACGCCGCCTCCCGGCACGAGCGGTTGGATCACCGCCGCGATCGGCAGCCCGAGCGTGACCACGATCGCGAGCTCGATCGTCAGGAGCAGCGCGCGCCGCGGCGAGCGGCCGAGATCGTGACCGCCCTCGCCGCCCGGGATCACCGCGGCCGCGAGCAGCCAGGCCATGCGCACCGCGCCGCGCGCGATCCCGACCGCGAACAGGGCGGCGATCGCGCACGCGACCACCACGAGCACCACGAACGCGAACCGCTCGTCGAGATCGAGCGCGCCGGCGAGCCAGCCGACGACGCGGCGGTGGGTCGCGGCGGCGGTGATCACCGTCCCGGCGAGCAGCACGCTGTCGATCAGCAGCAGCGCGATCGGCCGCCGCAGCCGCGACCAGATCGACTCCGGCTTGGGCGCCGCGCGCAGCCGCCCGATCCACGACTCGTAGAACGAGACGAACGTCGCGATCGGGCGCGGCAGCTTCGAGTCGACCCAGCTCGCGGCGCGCTGGCCCATGCGGATCTGCAGCGCGCCCGAGATCGCGGTCACGCACGACGCGCCGACGACGATCGGCAGCAAGAAGCCGCGCATCACGCCCGCGGCGACGCCGACCGCGACCACGATGAACGAGAACTCGCCGATCTGCGACAGCGCGAGCCCGGCGCGGACCGCGCGCGGCACGCCGTTTCCGGTCAAGAACCCCGCGAACGTCACCGCGCAGGTCTTGACGACCACGAGCGCGACCGCCACGACGAGCGCCGCGACCCAGTGGCTGCCGACCTCGCCCGGCACGATCGTCATCCCGATCGAGATGAAGAAGATCGCGGCGAACAGGTCGCGGAACGGCCGCACCAGCTCGTCGACCTGTGGTCCCTTGCCGGACTCCGCGATCAGCATGCCGGCCGCGAACGCACCGAGCGCGAGCGAGTATCCGGCGTGCACCGCGAGCCACACCATCCCGAAGCAGATCGCGAGGCTCGTCACCACGAGCGGCTCGCTGCGTCCGGTGCGCGCGATCGCGCGGATGACGCGCGGGATGACGAGCAGCCCGGCGACGATCATCGCGACCAGGAAGCCGCCGAGCTTGCCGAGCAGCGCGGCGAGCTCGCCGGCCGACACGCCCGCGCCGCTCGCGACGCCGGTGAGCACCGCGAGCAGCAGGATCGAGCACAGGTCCTCGACCACCATCATCGCGAGGATGAGCTCTACGTCGGGTCCGCCCAGGCCGCGAGCCTCGAGTCCCTTCACGACCAGCATCGTGCTCGCGATCGCGGTGCCGACCGCCGCGAACACCGCCTCGGTGGACGTCCAGCCCAGCGCGCGACCGACCGCGTACATCGCGATCACGACCGCGCTGAGCTCGACGACCACGGTGAGCAGCGTCGGAAGGCCCACGCGGGCGACCGTGCGCACGCTGAACTCGAGCCCGATCGTGAAGAACAGCAGGATCACGCCGAGGTCCGACAGCGTCGCGACCAGGCTCGCGTCGGCCACCGCGCCCGCCACGTGCGGTCCGATCAGCAGCCCGGCCACGATGTAGCCGAGCACGAGCGGCAGCCGCAGCTTCTGGAACACGAGCGCGGCCAGCGCGGCGGCGACGATGACCACCGCGAGCTCGGGCAGGACCTGGGACAGCTGTGACGTCACGCTTCGACCACGCAGGCGGCCCGACCTTGCGTGATCCTGCAGCGACGCGCTGCACCCTTGCCGGCATGGTAGCGCGCCCGGGCGCCCCGGGCGATGCGAGCGCGCCGGGATCAGGTCGATCGCCATCGACGCCGGCATCGCTGCGAGCCGCGCGCGCGATCAGTGGACCGCGATCCGGGGCGCCATCGCGTGGTGCGCGGCGCGACCGGAGCGATCCGACCAGGTCGCGCGCAGCTCCTGGATCGCGAGGACCGCGGCGACGACGATCACCACCAGGGTCTCGACCGCCGCCACCGGCCCGCGCACGCCGAACGTGCCGCTGAACAGGTTGAACGCGCCGTGACACGCGGCGACGAGCACGACGCTGCGCCGGCCGCGGTTGTACAGCCACGCGAGCACGACGGAGCCGCTGGCGAGCCCGAGCAGCCACATCGGGATCAGCGCGGCCGGCATCGCGCGAAACGTGTCGGCGACGAGAAACGCCGGGAGGTGCCAAGGTGCCCAGCACGCCGCGACCAGCAGGCTCGCGACCAGCGGCGAGCGCCTGCGTTGCAGCGCCGGCAGCAGGAAGCCCCGCCAGCCCGCTTCTTCGCCGAAGCCGTGGATCGCGACCAGCATCGCGAGCAACGCCGCGACGTTCGTGACCGGAAAGCCGTCGAGCTCGCCGAGCGTCGCGCGCGTCGGCAGCGCGACCGGCGCGAGCAGGAACACCGAATAGGCGACGAGCACGACGTAGGTCACCGCGTACGTCGCGATCGGCAGGCCGAGCGCGACGAGCCACCACCGCCATCCGGCGCGCACGCGGATCATGCGAGCCCCGAGATCGCGGAGCCCGCCGGCACCGTCGGCGAGCGCGGTGGTCGCGATCGCCCCGACCGCCGGGCCGAGCAGGCCGAGCAGGTACAGCGGCTCGGACCCGAAACCCACGTGGCGGCCCGCGATCGCGAGCGGAATCCACGCGCCCCAGGTCACGGCGTAGGTCACGACGAGGAACGTGGCGATGCGATGTCGGCCAAGCGCGTCCCGCATGCGGCGGTAGACTGCATCGCGCGAGCCAGCCGTCCCGGCGGGCGCGATCGCGCGGCGGCGCGCAACGCGGGCGCGGGCGGTTCGTGGCGGCGCGCCGGATGCGCGATCGGCGACGCGCCGGCTCGCCGCGCCGCGTTTCTGGGTTACGCTCGCGCGCCGTGGGTGGCTTCTTCGCGGTCGTCGTCATCGCTCTCGTCGTGTTCGCGGTGTTCCGCGCGACGGGCGCCGCCCGCGCCGGCGGGCGCTCGTTCAGCTGGCTGGTCGAGCGCGGGACGCCCGCGCGCGGCATCTTGCTCCAGGTCGACTCGATCGGCATGCCGGTCGCGGCCCTGGGCGGAGGGACCGGCGTCGAGCGCCGCAACGTCACGATCGACGTCGAGATCGTGGGAAGACCGCCGTACACGGTCGTCGCGGACATCCTCATCCCGCGCAACCTCGCACGCGACGTGCTGCCCGGCGCGACCGTCGAGCTGCGCGTCGATCCCCGCAACCAGAACAGGATCGCCGTCGTCGGCCCGGGCACCGGATTCGCGGCGTCGGCGCTGATCGATCAGAGGGCGTCATGACCACGACCACCGAGAAATGCACCGAATGCGGCGCGCCGCTCCGGCTCCAGCGCGTGGGCGGCGCCCACGTCTGCGCGTACTGCGGCGCGCAACAGCAGGTCGCGATCGACGGCGAGCAGCTCGCCGCCGGGCTGCAGCTCGATCTGGCGAACGTCGAGCAGTTCATGCACTCGCTCGCGCACTCGCTGCACGGCCACTTCGGCGACCGCACCAAGCTGGTCGCGCAGTCCGGACGCATCGAGCTGTTCGAGATCAACCTCGATCCCGACCTGTTCATCGCCCGGCGCGAGCGCGGCACGGTGGTCGCGCAGTACAAGAAGCTGGTGCGCGGCGTCGCGCTCAAGACCGCGACGCACCCGCTCGATCGCTGGGTCCAGCTGCTGGCGAAGGCGCTGGCCGGCTACGCCAACGAGAACGCGCGCGTCGCGGCCGTGCTCGCGCGCCTGCAGGGAGGCTAGCCATGGCCGACGACGCTCCGCACGCGCACCAGCACCTGCAGCTCGACGATCTGCCGCAGCACGCGCGCGAGCGGCTCAGCGGGATGCGCGAGCACCACTTCTTCACGAGCGATCTGTCCGTGAACGAGTTCCTGCTGGTCAAGGAGGCCGGGTTCCAGCCGCTCGGCCTGGTGATGGGCTCGTCGATCTATCACATCGGGTTCCAGCCGATCCGCCAGGGCATCCCCGAGGAGCTGACGATGCTCACCCAGGCGCTGTACAGCGCGCGCGAGCTCGCGATGGTGCGCATGGAGGAGGAGGCCGACGCGCTCGGCGCCGACGGCATCGTCGCGGTGCGGCTGACGCTCAACATCCACGCGTGGGGCGCCAACGTGATCGAGTTCCTCGCGATCGGCACGGCGGTCAAGGGCGAGCAGGGTGCGAGCTTCCGCGGCGCCGAGGGCAGGCCGTTCACCAGCGATCTGTCGGGCCAGGACTTCTGGACGCTGCTCAACGCCGGCTATCGCCCGCTCGGCTTCGTGATGGGCAACTGCGTCTACTACATCGGCCAGGGCCCGCAGGGCCAGCCGACCGAGAACAAGGAGCTCGCGGGGCCGACCCAGGCGCTGTACGACGCGCGCGAGCTCGCGATGGAGCGCATGCAGGTCGAGGCCGAGGCGCTGTCCGCGGCCGGCATCGTCGGGGTCACGGTCGACGAGAACAACCACACGTGGGGGCCGAGCGTGCTCGAGTTCTCCGCGGTCGGCACGGCGGTCGTGCCGATCCGCGACGATCACCACATCCAGCGGCCGGCGCTGGTGCTCACGGTCGGCGACTGATGGCGCGCGCGACGATCGACGTGCGCGCCAGCCTGTCGGCGGTCGCCGCCGGCGGGATCCCGCTGCGGGCGCGCGAGCGGCTCGCCGACGAGGCCGGCCCGCACAAGCGGCTGTTCACGAGCGACCTCGGGGTCGCCGAGTTCCTGCTCGCGCGCGACGCCGGCTGCGAGCCGATCTCGCAGGTGATGGGCTCGTCGATCTTCCACGTCGGCCAGATCCCCGACTACAAGGGCAAGACCGGCGAGATCGAGGTCATCGGCGACGCCCACCGCGAGTCGCGGCGCGCCGCGCTCGCGCGCCTGTTCGAGGAGGCCGCGCTGCTCGGCGCCGATGCGGTGATCGGCGTCCACCTGCGCGACCGCATGATCACGATGGGCTCGCGCGGCAAGGGCGGCGACGACGGCGGCGAGGTGCTCGAGTTCACCGTGGTCGGCACCGCGGTGCGCGCGCCGTGGATCCAGCACCCGCCGAACCAGCCGATCATCACCGATCTGTCGGGCCAGGACCTGTGGGCGCTCCACCAGGACGGGTTCGAGCCGTGCGGGTTCCTGTTCGAGTTCGTGCGCTATCACGTGTGGCACGTCACGCGGGACCTCGTGTTCGGGCTCGGCTCGGGCGAGCTCGAGCTCGCGACCAGCTCGGTCGAGGAGGCGCGCAGGATCGCCGCGGCCAAGCTGCTGGTGCAGGCCGGGCGCCACCAGGCGGAGTTCGTGATCGGCAGCGATCTCGACGTCAGCGTGCGCGAGGTGCCGTGCGGCTGGGGCGGCTGCCCGCTCGACGACCTCGACATCGACATCAGCTGGTTCGGCACCGGCGTGCGCCGGATCGCGGGCGGGCAGCCCAGGCCGCACGTCGTGCCGCCGCTGTTGCTGGCGATGATGCCGATCGGCCGGCGCGCCGACGCGGCGATCGATGCCGACGACGACGCCGACGACGTCGAGATCGCGGCCGAGGAAGCCGAGGAGGCCGCGCTCGAGGCCGACGAGGCGGCGTCGGAATGAGCGACGATCGTCTGCCCGCCGATCTGCCGGCGCACGCGCGCGAGCGCCTGGTCGACATGCGCGCGCGCAAGCTGTTCACGAGCGATCTGTCGGTCAACGAGTTCGTGCTCGTGCGCGAGGCCGGCTTCGAGCCTGTCGGCATGGTGATGGGCACGTCGATCTATCAGGTCGCGGCGCGGACCCCGTCCCTGCCGTCCGACCAGCCCGGCTGCGAGCTCGTCGACACCACGCGCGCGCTCTACCACGCGCGCGAGCTCGCGATGAACCGCATGGAGGAGGAGGCCGACGCGCTCGGCGCCGACGGGGTGATCGGTGTGCGGCTCGAGATGAACCTCGCGCTCGATCCGAACCGCCAGCAGTGGCAGCAGTACCGCGTCTGGTCGAAGTGGTCCAAGCGCTACGGCTTTCGCCGGCCGATGACGTGGGGCGTGCCGAACGTCGGCTGGTGGCCGGGGTGGCGCGACGTCGCCGACGGGCAGTGGCTGCGCTGGTGCCAGCAGATGGGGTGGACGCAGATCGCGCTCGCGCCGTGGCAGCGTCCGCCCGGCCGCGCGACCTACAGCTTCGGTGCCAACGTCGCCGAGTTCATCGCGATCGGCACCGCGGTACGGCACCGCCACGGCGAGCACTATCGCAACCGCAAGGGCAAGCCGTTCCAGAGCGACCTGTCGGGCCAGGAGTTCTGGATGCTGATCCGCACCGGCTACCGTCCGGTCGGGTTCGTGATGGGCAACTGCGTCTACTACGTCCCGCCCCGCATGTTGATGGCGCAGCCCACCGAGAGCGTCGAGCTGCACGCCTACACCCACGCGCTGTACGACGCGCGCGAGCTCGCGATCGAGCGCCTGCAGGACGAGGCCGAGGAGCTCGGCGCGACCGGCGTCGTCGGCGTCACGGTCGACGAGGAGGAGCACTCGTGGCGCACCAACCCGTGGAACATGGGCAACGCGGCGCTGCAGACCGGCGAGGTGATCGAGCTGTTCGTGATCGGCACGGCGGTCGTGCCATCGGATCGCGAGGACCAGGGCGAAGGCGCCGGCAAGCCGCACCTCGCGCGGCTCGCGAACGATCCGGCGATCGCAGCGGAGGAGGACGAATGACCCAGCCGGCGGCGCTGAGCGAGCTGTCGGTGACCGAGTTCGTCACGCTCGCGCGGCTCGGCTTCTTTCCGCGCGGCCTGGTGATCGGGTCGTGCATGTTCTCGGCCGGCAGCCAGTACGACTGGATCGTGCGCACCGGCGAGATCGAGCGGCTGTCGCGCGCGATGCACAGCGCGCGCGAGCTCGCGGTGGCGCGCATGCGCGCTCAAGCCGTCGAGCTCGGCGCCGAGGGCATCGTCGACGTCCGCCTCGAGGTCGAGCACCACCTGTGGCGCGGCGCGCGCCAGGTCGCGAAGTGCATCGCGATCGGCACCGCGGTTACGTTCGAGGCCGCGCGTGCGCCGGCGGCGCTGCGCCACGCGCCGAGCCTGCGCCTGGCCGACGGCTCGCCGTTCGACAGCGATCTGTCGACCGCGGACTTCGTCACGCTGCTCGAAGCCGGCTACCGGCCGATCACGGTCGCGATGGGCAACTGCGTGTACGGTCTCGATCCGCGCGAGCTGCGCGACTACCGCGGCAGCGACAGCGAGATCACGAGCTATACCCAGGCCTTCTTCGACGCGCGCGAGTCCGCGATGCAGCGGCTGCAGGACGAGCTCTACGCGAAGTGGCAGCTCGCCGGTCCGCGCGGCCCGGCCGGCATCGTCGGGATGACCGTGACCGAGGCGACCTACGGCGGCGGCGGCGCGGCGTCGGGCCCGCCGATCGTCGAGTTCACCGCGATCGGTACCGCCGTCGCGCTGATGGACGGCGACGACCCGCGGCGCGCAGCGGAGCTGCCCAAGCCCAGGGTCGTGGTGCCGCTGGATCGCTGACGCTTGGTCTGACCACCACCGGAGCGCGACGTCCGCGCGCAGCGTGCGCGCCGTGCCGAGCGGATCTTTCTCACCCGCAGGCTCGTTGCGTGGTCGAGCTCGCGGTCGCCGGGCGAGTCGCTCGCTTAGCGCGCAGCCATTCGCTGCTGCGTTGATTGCAGTAGAGGCGGCTCGGCATGTGGCCTTCGTGGATCCTCGGCCATCTCGCCCAGCAGACGCACCACCACCACGCATCGGCCGATGGTGACCGCCTCGCGATCATGGTCAGGGCGAGCGACGAGCGATATCGCGCGTTCCTGGGCCAGATCTATCCGTTCGAATCGGCGATCGAAGCGTCGTGCGTCGCGACGGACGGGCTGGACAGCCGGATCCGGCGCACCCACCTCAAGGCGTCGCGCCTGGCGTCGGACCTCGACGCGCTCGGCCTGGCGACGACCGAGCTCGCGCCGTTCGATCCGCCGCGGTTCGACGGTCCCGCCGAGGCGCTGGCCTGGCTATGGGTCCTCCATCGCAACACGCTGCTGCATGGCCTGATCTCTCGCTACCTCGCGGGCAAGCTGCCCGAGGTGATGCGGCGCGCTGGCTCGTATCTGTCGGTCTTCGAGGGCCGCGCTGGTGCCTTGATGCGCGAGCTGGGAGATGCGATCGAGCGGGTCGCGCGCCGGGCCTCGATCGTGGAGCGCATCGTCGAGGTCGCCAACGAGGCGTTTCGCGCCCAGCGCCAGTGGTACCGCAGCAACGTCCTTCCGGAGCGCCCGCGCACGCCGGGATCGATCGCGCCCCCGAAGGCGGCATGACCCGTTCAGCGCAGCTCGTCGCCTTCGAGCCCGAACACGCGGGGCGCGCCGGGAACCCCCTTGAGCTCGAACGTTCCGAGATCGACCGTCGGCACGCCCGCGTGACCCGCGAGCTCGGCAGACAGGACGACCCGGCGCCCGAGCCGTCCGGTGAGGCCTTCGAGCCGCGCGGCCAGGTTCACCGCCGTCCCGATCGCGGTGAAGTCGAGCCGCGATGCTCCGCCGATGTTGCCGTAGGCGACCTCGCCGACGTGGAGCGCGAGGCCGAACTCGATCGCCACGGGCGCCTTGGTGTTGCGCGCGTCGAGCGCGCCGAACGCATCGCGAGCGGCTGCGAGCGCATCGGCGCAGCGCGTGGCGACGTCGCCATCGTCCGCGAGCGGAAAGATCGCGAGCAGGCCATCGCCGATGAACTTGAGCACCTCGCCGCCGTGATGGTCGATCGCGGGCACCTGGCAGTCGAACAGCTCGTTCAGCACCTCGATGATCTCCGACGGCGATCTCGTCGTCGCCATCGCGGTGAAGCCGCGCAGGTCGGAGAACCAGATCACCGCGCGGATCGTCTCCACGTCGCCGCGCGTGATGCGCCCCGCGAGGATGCGTGCACCCGAGTCGTGACCGACGTACGTGCTCAGGAGGTTGGTCGCGACGCGACGCAGCGCGAAGATCTCCGCGATGCGCGCGAGCGGACGCAGCACGTGACGGATGTCGGCGAGCTCGGCGTCGCTGAACCCGGCGGGGTGACGGGTCGCGAATGCGGCGCCGTGAACCTCGCCGTTGGTGAACACCAGCGGCGCGCACAGGTAGTCGGTGTAGCCCTCCGCCGCGAGATCGCCGAGCACCGGGAACTCGCGCGCCGAGGCGCGGTCGATCCGGCGCCGGAGCTCGCGGCGCGTGCTGAACACGACGGC
>DATJAE010000436.1:0-25605 GCA_035516595.1 Kofleriaceae bacterium
CACACCGCGCGCGCGCCGCTGCGGCCGGTCGCGAGCACCGCCGCGCGCAGCCACATCATCCCGCGCACGCAGTCGCGCGGCAGCGGCGCGCCGAGCCCCGACGCGTGCGATCGCACGAGGTTCTGCTGGAGCCGGGCGACCTGCGCCGCCGAGATCCGGACCTCCGCGAGCGCGCCGAACCCGGTGTTCACGCCGTACACCGCGGGCGCACCGTCGCCGCCCGCGACCACCGCGTCGACCACGCCGCGCGCGCGGTCCATCGCCGCGCGCGCGCGCGGCCCGATCGCGACCGCGCGGCCGGCGCGCGCGACCTCGGCCATCGCCTCCAGGGTGAGCGCATCGTCGCCGAGCCGAAACGGAGTCTCCACGGCGGCAGGTGTAGCACCGAACGGGACTTAAATGCCCGGAATGACGGTCCATCGCGTTGACACTCCGTCGGCGAGGTGATGATCTGAAAGAGCGTTGGGTTCTCCTCCGGAAGATGACTCGGGCGCCGGCGAGGGCGCGCCCGAAGCGATCAGCTCCGCTGCCAAAAGCGAGCGCGCCAATGCGCTGGCCGCGCGCATCGACGCGTTCATGGCCGACAGCGAGCGCGACGATGCCAAGCCGCCGGCCGAGTCGCTCGACGTGCCGCTCGAGCTCGACGAGGTCGAGGAGGTCGAGGACGCGCAGCCCGCGATCCCGGCGCCGCGCCAGACCCAGGCGTTCCGGGCCGCGCTCCCGCCGGTCGGCGGCAAGGCGCCCCCGCCGCCGGTGCCGCGCCCGGTCGTCGCGATCCCGCCGCCGCGCGCGCCCGGCGGGCAGCGCACCGGCAGCGGCAAGCCGCCGGTGATCCCGCTGCCGCGTGCGACCGCGCCGATCGCCGTGCCGTCGATGCGGCCGGTGGTGTCGATCCCCGCCGCGCCGCCCGGCGACGGCGAGCGCCCCAAGCCGCCGACCGAGCCGCCGCCGCTGCCACGCTCGCGCACGCCGTCCAACCCGCCGCCGCCCACGCAGGAGGAGGTGCTGGCCGGCGCGCCCGACATCACCCAGCTCGAGGGCGGGGTCGAGGTCTCGACCGCGATCCCGAAGATCGTGGTCGACCAGCCGCTCGAGTCGCAGCTCGAGCACCCGACCGTGGTCGACAAGGCGCTCGCGGGGCTGGGCGATGCGGGCAGCGAGCAGCGCGCCGAGGCGATGACCCGCGAGCTCGAGGCCAAGGTGCTGAGCGATCCGCAGGACGCAGCGTTTCTCGCCTACGAGCTCGGCGAGCTGTACGAGCGCCGGCTCGCCGACGAGGCGCGCGCGGTCAAGGCGTACGGCCGCGCGGTGAACCTCGATCCGTCGCTGCGCGCCAACCTGTGGGCGATCCGCCGGGTGTTCTACCGGCGCGCGCTGTGGCCGAACCTCGCCAAGCTGGTCGCCGCCGAGGTCGAGTACGCGCGCGACGACGAGGAGCGCGCCGATCTCCTGCTCGAGAAGGCGCGCGTCCACGCCCATCACCTGAACGAGCGCGACGAGGCGCGCGCCGCGCTCGACGAGGCGGTGCGGATCGCACCGCAGCACCAGGGCGCGCTGCTCGAGCTCGAGCGCATCGTCGCCAGGACCGGCGACACCGCGGCGCTGCTCGACGTGTGGGAGCGGCTCGCCGAGGCGGTCGAGCAGCCGGCGCGCAAGATCGCCTACTACCTCGAGGTCGGCCGCGCCGCCGCCGCGCAGCGCGAGCTGGCCCGCGCGCAGGAGGCGTTCGACCGGGCCGCCGAGCTGGCGAGCGGCCCGAGCGCCGAGCGGATCGCGCGCGAGCGCCTGCGGATCGCCGAGGATTTCGGCGCGCCGGCCGATATCGCCGCGGCGATCGAGCGGCTCGCCGATCTCCTGCTCGCGGCGTTCGGCCCGGCGGGGCCGTCGGGCGAGTCCGCGGCGGCGAGCCCGGGCGAGCGCCCCGATCGCGCGGCCGCGCTGCGGCTCGAGCTGGTCGCGCTGCGCCGCCGCCAGGCCCAGCTCGCGCGCGGCGACGCGCCCGAGCGCGCGTGGGAGCTGCTCCAGCAGGCGAGCGCGCTGTCGCCGGGCGAGCCGATCGTGCTCGCCGATCTCACCGAGCTCGCCGAGGAGCTCGGCCGCTACGACGATCTCGCCGAGCTGGTGCAGAGCTGGCAGGCGGTCGAGGGCGATCCGGCGCGCGCGATGGTGCTGTCGATCCGGCGCGCGGACGCGCTGCTGCGCGGCGGCCAGCGCGATCAGGCGCGCGCGCTGCTCGCGTCGCTCGAGGCCGCGGCGCCCGGCTTCATCATCCTCACGTCGGCGGCGGAGCGCGACGCGCTCGGCCGCGGCGACATGGCCGCGCTCGCCAACACGTACCTCACCGCGGCGCACGCCGCGCTGCTCGGCACCTGGATGGGCCCGGGCCAGCCGACCCAGGCCGAGCCGGCGATGGCCGCCGCGCTCTACGTCCAGGCCGCCGAGCTGCTCGCCTACGAGGTCGCGACGCCCGAGTCGGTCGACGAGGCGCGCGCCGTGCTGCAGAAGGCGCTCGAGGCGGTCGCCGAGTACGCGCCGGCGCTCGAGGCGCTGACCGAGCTCGACGAGGCGACCGGCCAGGTCGGCGACGCGCTGGTCCGGCTGCGCGCGGCGGCCGCGCGCGAGATCGGCGAGGCCAAGCGCGGCCCGCTCGAGCGCGCGCTCCGGCTCGCGCGCTCGCACGGCGACCTCGAGGCGGTGCTCGAGCTCGAGCGCGAGCTGGTCGCGATCGCGCCCGGCGACGTCGCGGCGCGGTGGCGGCTCGAGGCCACGCTCGGCCAGCTCGCGCGCGACGACGAGCGCGCCGAGCTGCTGATCGCGATCGCGGCGGCGGAGAGCGACGCGATCGGCCGCGGCACCGCGCTGTCGGCCGCGGCGCGGCTGCGCGAGCGCTCGGGCGCGGTCGAGGCCGCGACCGAGCTGTACCGCCAGGTGCTGGCGCTGTGGCCGGAGGACACGTTCGCGCGCGAGTCGCTGATCGATCTGCTGCGCGCGCAGGAGCGCTGGCCCGAGCTGGTCGCCGAGCGGCGGCGCGAGGCCCAGGCCGTGCCCGACGGCCCGATCGCCCGCCGCGCGCTGCGCGAGGCCGCGTGGGTGCTCGAGATCCGCGAGGGCGACGCCAAGGCCGCCGGCGTGGTCTACGACGAGTGGCTGGCGCGCATGCCCGACGATCGCGCGGCGCTCGAGGGCGCGGCGCGCTGCCGCAACAAGATCGGCGATCCGCTCGGCGAGGTGGCGGCGCGCGAGGCGATCGCCGAGCACGATCCCGGCGCCGACGCGCACTGGCTGTACGCGCGCGCGCTCGAGCGCGCCGGGCAGGCCGACGAGGCGGCCGAGGTCTATCGCGCGCTGCTCGCGGGCGAGGGCTCGGTCGCGGCGACCAACGCGGCGCTCGCGCTCGGCGACCTCGCGGCGCAGCGCGGCGACACGGTGTTGCGGGTCGAGGCCACCGCGGCGCTCGCGCGGCGCACCGCGGAGCCGCGGCTCGGCGCGGCGCTCGCCGAGGCCTCGGGCTGGCTGTACGCGCTCGTGCTCGAGGACTTCGAGCGCGCGCAGCAATCGTTCGAGGCCGCGATCGAGCTCGAGCCGACCCGGCGCGGCGCGCTGCTCGGCGCCGCGCTGGTCGCGTCCAAGCGCGGCGACGCCGCGGCGCTCGCCCAGGCGCACGAGGGCCTGGCGCGCGCGGTCGCGATGCCCGACGCTGCCGCCGCGCTGCTGCTGCGCGCCGCGCTGATGGCCGCTGCCGCCGGCGACCTCGACCTCGCGAACCAGCGGGTGATCGCGGCGCGCGCGGCCGCGCCCGACGACACCAGCGCGCTGCTCGTCACCGCCGAGACCGGCACGATGCCGCAGGTCGAGGCCGCCGATCCGTTCGCCGCGGTCGATCCGCTGCTCGCGCGCGCCGAGGTGCTCGAGATGCGCAGCGCGCTCGCCGACGATCCCGACGCGCGCGCCTCGTGGGAGCTCGATCGCGCCGAGGCGCTCGAGCTCGCCGGCCGGCTGCGCGAGGCCGGCGCGGTGGTCGCGGCCGTGCTCAAGACGCGCCCCGACGACCTGCGCGCGCTGTCCGCGCTGCGCCGTATGGCCAAGCGCGCCGGCGACAAGGCGACCACGGCGTCGTCGGCGTTCGCGCTCGCGCGCGTGCTCGGCGATCACGACGCGCGGCTGGTGCTGCTGCGCGAGGCCGCGGTCGTGTTCGACGGCCCGGGCATCACGCACAACACCGACTACGCGGTCGCCGCCTACAAGCGGATCGTCGCGACCGATCCGGGCGCGCCGGAGCACGACCGCCTGCTCGAGCTGCTGCGCGAGCGCGCCGACGTGCGCGCGCTGCTCGGCGTGCTCGGCCAGCGCCTGGCGTGGATCGAGGCCGAGAACCGGCCGCGCGAGGAGGCGGTGCCGCTCCTGCTCGAGCGCGCGACCGTGCTGCACGGCCTGGGCGATCACCAGAACGCGATGGCCGACCTCGACGCGCTGCTCGATCGCGCACCCGACAACGTCGAGGCCCTGCGCTTCCGCGCCGATCTCGCGTTCAACGCCGGCGACGTGACCGCCGCGGTCACGCTGTGGCGGCGCTACCTCGGCGCCGAGCGCCGGCCGCAGCGCCGCGCCGAGGTCGAGCTCCAGCTCTCGCAGGTGCTCGCCGAGAACACCGGCGACGTGGTCGGCGCGATCGAGCAGCTCGAGCGCGTGGTCGATGCCAACCCGGAGGACGCCGCGCTGCACGAGCGCCTGCTCGGGCTGTGCCTGCGCGCCAACGACTGGGAGCGCGCGACCCGCGAGCTGCGCTCGCTCGCGCGCATGCGCTCGACGCCGCAGGAGAAGGCGCGCGACGAGCTGCGGCTGGGCCTGATGCTGCGCGACCGCATGAAGGATCGGGTCGGCGCGCGGCTCGCGCTCGACCGCGCCCGCGCGCTCGATCCGCTGAACCTCGACGTGGTGCGCGAGCTCGCCGAGCTGCTCGAGCCGGCGGCGCGCACCCAGGTGCTGTCGTCGACCGCGGCGAGCTTCCGCGCCGGCATCGCGCAGGCGCCCAACCGCGCGCTGCTCTACGAGCGGATCGCGCAGATCACCGCGTGGCAGGCCGACGTCGACGCGCGCTGGGTCTCGCTGGTCGCGGTCGAGGCGCTCGGCACGCCGACCGTCGATCAGCGCCAGGTGCTCGCCCAGGGCCGGCAGCACCTGCGCGGCCCGACCAAGGGCAAGCTCGACGAGGGCGCGCGCGCCGCGGTGCGCGGTTCGCTCGGCGGCCCGCTGCACGAGCTGTGGCGCACGATCGCGCCGGCGGTCCAGGTCGCGACCGGCGTCGATCCCGGCAAGCTCGGCTTCACCCGCGGCGACCGCATCGCGCAGAAGAAGCTCGGCGACAAGTACGAGCCGCTGGCGACGGCGCTCGGCGCGTTCGCGGTCGACGACGTCGAGCTCTACGTCAGCGCGAACCGCCCGGGCACGGCGCGCGCGCTCGCCGCCGAGACCCCGGTGTTGTGCCTGGGCGCCGATGTCGCCGGCGCCCAGACGCCGTCCGCGCGGTTCCTGCTCGGGCGCTGCGTCGCGCAGGTCGCCGAGGGCATCGCGACGCTCGGCGAGCTCCACGAGGGCGAGCTGGCGTGGACGCTGGCCGCCGCGCTGCGCGCGTGCGACGCGCAGCTGCCGCCGGCGCTCGCCGATCAGGTCGCGTCCGACGACAACGCGATCGCCGAGCGCGCGAAGGTGCTCAAGAAGGAGCTGTCGCGCAAGGCCAAGCAGACCGTGCTGCAGCTCGCCCAGCATCGCGCCGCCGAGCTCGGCGATGTCGCGAGCCTGCGCGGCGCGTCGGTCGGCGCGGCGCAGCGCGCGGGTCTGCTGTGGTGCGGCGACCTCGCGGTCGCGCTCGCGCTGCTCGATGTCGGCAAGGGCGGGCGCTCGCTCACCGACAGCGCTCCCGCGCTCGAGCTGGTCGCGTGGTCGGTGTCGGAGACTCACCTCAAGCTGCGCGAGCGGATCGGCGTCGCGCTCGGAGCCGTGCGATGAGCGCCGACAAGCCCAAGGGGCCGGCCAAGCCGTTCCTCGGCGACGAGGAGCTGGCCTCGGAGCTCGACGCGTGGGATGCCACGTTCGACGCGCTGCACGGCGGCGACGAGGCCGCGGCCGCGTCCGGCGAGCACGTCATGACCTGGCCCGAGCCGCGCGCCCAGCCGCCGGAGTCGCAGCGCCCGACGACGCCGCCGCCGACCCGCGTCCCCGAGCCGGCGCTCGCCACGCCGGATCGGACGCTCGACGACTTCGCGCCGGCGTTCGACGAGCAGCCCGCGATGGACGCCGACGTCGAGGACCGGACGCGTGCGCGCCCGCGCCGGATGACCACCGGCGAGACGCTCGACAGCCCGCATCCCGGCGAGACCGACTTCTCCGAGCTCGGGGCCGACGCCGCGCCCGCCGCGCTCGGCGCGATGCTCGGCGCATCGCGCTCGGACTCCGAGCTCGAGGACGACGGCGTCTACACCTCGGCGTCGCGGCCGAATCACGCGCCGCCCGACGAGAGCTTCCCCGAGGATCCGATCGCACCGCCGCCCAAGGCCGCGCCGGTGGTGCGCCGCACCGCCGCGATCGTCCGCCGCACGCCGCTGTCGATCCCGGTGGTGACGCCGCCCGAGGAGAGCGACTCGTTCTCGCTCGAGCAGACGCGGATCGCCGACTCCGACGAGATGGAGGCGCGCGTCCAGCAGACCCGCGGCCAGGACGCGCGCTCCAAGGCGCCGACCGCGCCGCCGCCGATGTCGTTCACGCCGGCCTACGAGCCGGAAGCTCCCAAGGACGACGACGAGTACGAGATCGAGATCGCCGCGGACACCGACACCCCGGTCGACGAGCCGGTGCCCGAGCCGATGCCGGCGCTGGCGTCCGCGCCATCGCCGCGCCGCACCGTCGCCCACGTCGTCCGCCGCCCCGAGCAGCCCAAGCAGGTCTCGCAGCCGATCCCGCGCGCGAAGTCGCCGATCGTCGAGGTCGAGGCGCCGGACGAGGAGGACGACTTCTCGGATGTCGCCGCCGCGGTCGGCGCGAGCGACGAGCTCGAGGCGGACCGCCACCACCGGCCGACCCCGCCGGGCGGCCTGCCGGCGGTGCACCATCACCCGCGCGACGTCGACGAGGCGCTGCTCGACGACGACGCCGCCGAGACCCGCGCGCTCCAGCTCGATCAGCTCGACGGCCTCGGCGAGTCGGAGCACGGCGAGGACGCCTACGTCCCGATGGATCGCTCGCTCGACGAGGCGCTCGACATCCCCGAGGAGCGGCCGCACAGCAAGCGGCCGCCCTCGATCGTCGACTTCTATCCGCGGGTCAAGACGCCGACCTCGGTGCCGCCGCTCGGCCAGCCGATGGGCCTGCCGTCGACCCTCGCCGGCGCGCCGATGCCCGCGCCGGCCCGGCCAGCGCGGATCGTCACGATCTCGGAGTACGGCGAGGAGCTGCCCGACATCGAGCCCGCGATCGACCTCGACGCGGTCCAGCTGCCCGAGCAGCTCCAGCCGCTGCCGAGCTCGCAGCTCGACGAGGATGCCGCGCAGGCGCTGCTGATCTACGAGCGCGAGCTGACCACGGTCGACGAGACCGCGGCGTCGGCCGCGCTGCGGGTCGAGGCCGGCCGGCTGAGCGAGCGGCTCGGCGACAACGAGCGCGCGCGCTCGCACTACGACGCGGCGCTGCTCGTCGATCCGCGCGCGACCACCGCGCTGCGCGGGCTGCGCCGGATCGCGCGCGCCAGCGGCGACCTGGTCGAGGCCACCCGCCAGCTCGACGCCGAGCTCGCGGTCGCGGGCGCGCTCGAGCGCCGGCCGCTCGGCCACTACCGGATCGATCTCCTGCTCGCGAGCGGCGAGCAGGACCTCGCGCGCGTCGCGGTCGGCGAGCTGCTCGACGGCGCGCCGTCGGACGTGCGCGCGTTGCTCGCCCAGCTCGAGCTCGCGTTCCTCGACGGCCGCGCCGACGAGTTCGGCATCGCGCTCGACCAGCTCTCGAACGCGGTCGCCGATCCCGAGCTGCGCGCGGCGGTGCAGTCGGCGCGCGGCGTGCTCGCGGCGCACCAGCAGGACGCCGCGGGCGCCGCGACCTGGTTCTCGGCCGCGGCCGAGTCGGATCCCGGCTCGCTCGGCGCGCGGCTCGGCGCGATCCGCCAGCTCGTCGCGGCGAGCGCGGGCGAGGTCGCGGCGCAGGCCTACCTCGATCTCGCGCGCCAGGTCGAGGGCGGCGATCCGCAGACCGGCGCGGCGCTCGCGCTGCGCGCGCAGCACTGGACGATCGGCGAGACCGCGGGCGCCGCCGCCTCGCTCGCCGCGCTCGCGATGCCCGCCGATCCGCTGGTCGCGCGCATCGCCGCCGAGACCGCGCTCGCCGGCAGCGATGTCGGCGTGGCCAGCGCCGCGCTCGCGTCGTGGGCGGCGTGCGAGGGCCCCGCGACCGATCGCGCGTACGCCGCGGCGCGCGCGGCCGAGCTCGATCCGTCGCGCGGGGTCGAGCTGTGGGGCGCCGCGATCGAGCTCGATCCGGGCGACGACTATGCGGCTGCACAGCTGCGCACCGCGCACGTCGCCGCGGAGATGCCGCAGCTCGCGATCGAGGTCGATCTCGCGATCGCGGCCGATCCCGAGCGCGATCGCGCGCGGCTGCGCGCCGCGTTCGGCCTGATCGCGCAGGGCCAGCTCGACGCGGCGATCGAGCTGCTCCAGCAGGCGCGCGGCGACCGGCCGACCGCGCTCGCGCTGGCCGAAGCGCTGGCCGAGGCACTCGCCGCGGCGGGCAAGTGGAGCGAGCGCGCGCAGCTGCTCGGCGAGCTCGCGGCCGCGCCCGGCGACCAGCTCGATCGCGACGTCGCGCAGCTGCACAGCGCGCTCGCGTGGGAGGAGGCGGCCGGTGCCGCCGAGCAGACCGATCCGGACGAGCTGCAGCGCGCGACGATCGCGGCGCTCGCCGCGTGGGACGTCGTGCTCGAGCACCATCCGACCGCGCCGACCGCGCACGCCGGCGCGATCGTGCTGGCGACCCGGCTCGGCGACCGCGGCGTGCTCGGCGAGGTGCTCGCGCGCGCCCAGGCCGCCGAGCGCTCGCCGTGGACCGCGTCGAGCCTCGCGCTGCGCCGCGCGCGCCTGGTGGCCGACGATCCGCAGCGCGCCCAGGGCGACGACGGCGGCGCCGGCCAGATCGTGCGCGACGCCTTGCCCGCCGGGACGATCGACGATCCGCGGCGCACGCTGGCGCTGGTGCTCGCGGCCGCGCGGCGCGAGGAGCTCGCCGAGGCCGCGAGCGCGCTCGACGAGCGCGCCGCCCAGGCCGGCGAGGGCGAGGCCGCCGCGCTCCGGCTGCGCGCCGCCCAGCTCGCGCTCGACGCCGGCGACGCGGTGCGCGCGTCGAGCCTGCTCGGCGCGGTCGGGCGTGCGGCGCCGAGCCTCGGCATCGTGCCGGACCTGCTCGCCGCGGCGCGCCGGCGCGCCGGCGATCGCTCGGGGCCGCACGTTCGCGCGCGCGAGGTCCCGGGCGCGGCGCACGTCGGCGACGCGTTCGCGCGCCTGGTGCGCGACGGCGATCTGGCGGCGAGCCAGAACGACGCGGCCGGCGCGGTCGCGCTGTACCAGCACGCGCTCGAGCTTCGCCCCGGCGATCCGCTCGCGACCGTGCCGCTGCTCCGGGTCGCGGCGCAGGCGCGCGAGCCGGCGCCGATCGCCGCGCTCGCGCTCGCTCAGCTGCGCGCCGCCGAGGACGCCGGCGATCCGATCGCGAAGGCCGAGGCCTACGAGCTGCTCGCCCGGATCGACGCCGAGCTGCGCGACGACGCGGCGTCGGCCCAGATCGCGCTCGAGAGCGCGTCGCAGGCCGATCCGTCGCGCGTCGACCTGATGCAGCGGCTCGAGCGCGCCTACACGCTCGGCGATCAGCTCGGCGAGCTGCTGCGGCTGCGCCGCGCCGAGCTCGAGCGCATCCCCGACGACCTGGCGCGCGATCGCGCCGCGATGCACATGGACGCCGCGAGCCTGGCCGAGCGCGATCGCCGCTCCGACGTCGAGCTCACCGACCTGTACCGCGCCGCGCTCGCGGCCGATCCGCGCCATCGCCTCGCGCTGCTCCACCTCGAGTCGATCGTGCGGCGCGCCGGCGCGTCGGTCGAGCTCGCGCAGCTCGAGGAGCAGATCGCGGCGTACTTCGAGGGCGACCCGCGCACCCAGGCCGCGTTCTACACGCGCGCCGGCGAGACCTTCGCCGAGCTCGGCCAGATCGACGCCGCGGTGCAGCGGCTCGGCCGCGCCGACGAGGTGCTGCCCGGCCACGTCCCGGCGCTCGAGGCGTGGCGTCAGACCGCGCTCAAGGGCCAGCTCTGGCTCGACGTCGCCGAGGCGGCGTCGCGCGAGGCCAACAACGCCGCCGACGCGGCGGTCCGCGCGCAGCTCTATCACTTCGCCGGCGTCGTGCTGATGGACAAGGCGCTGTCGGGCGAGCGCGCGACCGCGATGTTCCGCAAGGCGCTCGAGGCCGATCCCACCCACAAGGACGCGTTCCTGCGCCTGCGCATCCTGCTCGAGGAGGACGCCAGCCACGACGAGCTCGCGATCCTGCTCGACAAGCGGCTGGAGTACGAGCACGACGACAACACCAAGATCGAGCTGCACCGCGCGCTCGCCGAGCTCCACCGCAACTTCCTCGACGGCCGCGACCTCGCCAAGCAGCATTATCGCGAGATCCTCGCGCGCGATCCCAACGACCTGCGCGCGCACGCCGCGATCGCCGACATCTCGTGGGAGCAGGGCGCGTGGCAGGACGCCGCCGACGCGCTGATCGCGCGCGCCAAGCTCGAGCGCGATCCCGAGATCCTGAAGACCCTGTGCTTCCGGCTCGGCCTGATCTACGCCGATCGCCTGGTCGACGTGCCGATGGCGCTCAAGGCGTTCCAGCGCGCGCTGACCTACCAGCCCGACGACGAGCTCACGCTGGTCCGGCTCGCCGATCTCGCGACCCAGGCCGGCGAGTGGAAGCTCGCGCTCGGCGCGTGCGAGCGCCTGGTCAAGAGCGAGCAGGACCCGGACAAGCGCGCGCTCCACCTCCACCGCGTGGCCCGGATCTTCCGCCAGGGCTTCGGCGACATGAAGCGCGCCGAGCGCGCGCTCAACCTCGCGCTCGACGGCGCGCCGACCAACGACGAGGCGCTGTCCGAGCTGGTCAGGTTCTACCGCGACGCCGGCGACATGACGTCGGTGCGCGTCCACCTGAACCGCGTCGCCGGCACGATGCGCGTCCGGCTGCAGAGCGATCCGCGCGACGGCGTGGCGTATCGCGTGATCGCGCGGGCGATGGCCGCGCGCGCCGCCGCCGGGGTCGACGGCTCGCTGCCGATCGCGCGCGCCGCGGCCGAGCTCGCCGACCTGCTCGGCGCCTCTGGCGATCCCGAGCGCATCCTCCTGTCCGAGTCGGCGCGGATCGATCTCGCGCACCTGATCCGGCCCGAGGCCGAGGAGCTGCTGTTCCCGCACGGCGTGCAGACCGAGCTGCGCCAGCTGTTCGCGCTGCTCGGCGATCGCCTGGCCAAGCACGTCGGCATCGACCTGCGCGCGTACGGCGTCGCGCGCGGCGATCGCCTGCGCGCCAAGGACTCGGCGGTGGCCGCCCACGCGCAGGACGTCGCGTCGAGCCTGGGGTTCGGCGAGATCGACGTCTACGTGTCGAACCGCCAGCCCTACGCGATGGTCGCCGAGCCGACCTCGCCGGTGTCGCTCGTGATCGGCCACGCGATCGCGCAGCAGCCCGACGCGCGGCGCAGCGTGCGGTTCGCGGCGGGCGCGGCGCTCAAGCTCGCCCACAGCTCGCTCGCGATCCCGGCGCGGCTCGCGCCCGACGATCTCGGCGTGCTCACCGTGGCGCTGCTCCGGCTGTTCCAGCCCGAGTTCCCGCGGCGCGATCTCGAGGAGGCCGCGGTCGCCACGCAGATGCAGAAGCTGCGCCGGCTGATCCCGACCGGGCTGTCGAACGAGCTGCGGCCGTACGCGCTCGCGATCGACGGCCTGGCGTTCCACCACCGCGACCTCGCGCGCGACCTCAGGATCGCCGGCCTGCGCGCCGGCCTGGTCGCGTCCGGCTCGGTGCTGGCCGGCCTTCAGGTGCTGGCGGCAGCGGCGGACACCGACGTCCCCAGCTTCCTGGCAGATCCGGTAGCCCAGGGCGTCATCGCGTTCGCGCTGGGCGAGGATCACGCGAACGTAGCGCGCTAGGCAGTTAGCCGCGCGGCCCGGCGCGCGGTGTCCGGCCCGGTCCTTGCTCGATGCGCGGGCATGCCCGTCGCGGTTCGCGCCCTCGGTCTCGGCTGCCTGGCCAGTGCAGTAGCCTGCGGCCCGTCGGCTCCACCGGAGCTCGATGGTCTGACCGATCAGGTCGCCCAGGTCGGGACCGAGCTGCGGGTCGACCTCGACGCGACGTCCAAGGACGGCGGCAAGCTCGCCTACGCGTTCAAGGCGCCGGACGTCAAGGACCTCGCCGGCAACGCCGAGATCACGGTGTCGCCCGACGGCGAGGGCGTGTTCCGCTGGACGCCGCTCGCCGCCGATCTCGGCAGCCACCCGTTCGACTTCACGGTGTCGGAAGGCAGCGCCAGCACCACGGTCACGATCAACATCGACGTCAAGTCGGCGATCGGCTCGGGAAGCGCGCCGGTGTTCCGCCAGCCGCTCGGCAGCGGCACGACGGTCGACCTGGCGAAGAATCCGTGCGTCGACGTCCAGATCGTGATCGACGACCAGGCCGCGCCGGACGTGACGATCGCGCAGCAGGACCCGGTGATCGACGGCGCGAAGCTCACCCAGACCGGCGGTCAGATGGCGAGCTGGCACTGGTGCCCGACCGCCGATCAGCAGCAGGAGACCCGCTACACGCTCGTGCTGTCGGCCGACGACGGCACCAACCCCAAGACGATCAAGGACTACCTGATCGTGCTGCGCGACGGCAACGCGACCGGCACGTGCCCCGGCGACGGCCCGACGATCTCGCACGCGCCGGAGGATCAGACCACGCGGCTCGATCTCGCGATCACCGCCGAGGTCACCGACGCGCTCGGGCTCAAGGACACGCCGCTGCTCTATTACACGCTCACCGACCCGGGCCCGAACCCCGACGTCACGCAGATGATCCAGCTGTCGACCACGCTCGCCAGCGGCGACGCCAGCGATGGGACGTACACCGCGAGCGTGCCGAACCCGGTCGCGTCGCAGAGCGACGGCACGAGCGCGACGATCTACTACGTGCTGGTCGCCGACGACTACGATCAGGCCCACAGCTGCGGGCACACCACGCAGAGCCCGGTCTACGCGATGACGGTCACCGCGGGCGGGAGCTCCACCGCGGGCCTGTGCCAGCCGTGCTCGGCCGACGCGCAGTGCGGCGACGGCAACGAGTGCGTCTACGTCGGCGACCTCGGCGACACCTACTGCCTGTCGTCGTGCGACGCCGGCTGCGCCGACGGCTACACGTGCTCGAGCGACGTCATCTACTCGGTCGACGGCGCGGCGGCCAACCAGTGCGTGCCGCAGAGCGGCTCGTGCGAGGCGCCGACCGGCCCGTGCATCGACGACTCGTGGGAGGTCAACGACTCGCGCAGCGACGCCTCGGCGAACCCGGTGATGGCGCCCGACAGCTACGACCTGGTGAGCTGCCCGAGCACGACCACTCCGAACCGCGCGAACGACGACTGGTTCAAGATCGTGGTCGACGACGACGCGCAGGTCGATCTCTACCTGGTCGGCGACGGTGCGACCGATCTCGATCTCCACCTCTATCACTCGGACGGCACGGTGGTGGACGCGTCGACCAGCACGACCGCCGACGAGGAGCTGCACGAGTGCCTGCCGGCCGCGACGTACTACATCAAGGTCAACGGCTACGGCGACGCGCGCAGCGAGTACGCGCTGACCTACGACGCCACGCCCGCGAGCTGCGAATGAGGGCGGCGCTCGCGCTCGCGCTCGCCGGCTGCGCGAGCTCGGCCGCGCCCGATCCCGGGCTCGAGGGCGTGACGCTCGCGACGGTCGCGCCGGCGATCGCGGTCCCGGGCACCAAGCTCGTGCTCGCCGGCAGCTCGTTCGTCGACGCGCAGTGGGGCACGGCGACGCTGCACTTGCAGAGCGGGGGGGTCGACGTGCGCTGGCCGGCCACGTTCGTCGACTTCGGCACGATGACGGTCGAGGTCAGCGCCGACGATCTCGCGGAGCTCGGCGGCGACGTCGACTTCCACGGCACGGCGACGCTCGAGTTCGTGGCGGCGAGCGACGACAAGACCTACGCGAGCGCCGCGCTGCCGGTCGATCTGTCGTTCCGCAAGACGTTGACCCCGACCGTCGGCCAGATCGCGAGCGGCGTGATCTTCGTGAACGACCAGATCGAGGTCGACGGCGACGGCTTCCTGCTCGGCGGCGACGAGGGCACGACCTACGCGCGGGTCTCGGGCTGCTTCCAGCCCGACGCCGGCGGCGACTGCACGCCGATCGCGCAGGCCGATCTCGCGATGACCCCGCTCGATCCGCTGTCGCGCACGCGCGCGGCCTTCGCGTTCTCGCCCGACCTGGTCGGGATCGAGCCCGGTACGTTCACCGGCCAGATCCAGATCGTCGACCGGCAGACCGGCGCCGCCGAGCAGGCCGCCGCCGCGCAGCCGGTCACCGACACCCTGGTCACCGCGCAGATCTTCTCGGTCGATCCGCCGGCGGCTAGCCTGGGCCAGTACGTGTTCGTCCGCGGCGGCGGGTTCGTCGGCGGCGAGCCCGGCGCGGTCACCGAGATCGAGATGACCGGCACGTTCCAGAAGACCGGCGGCGATCCGGTCGCGGTCGACATGACGCTGATCCCCGAGTTCGTCGAGGGCCGGCTCGTGCGCTACGTGATCAACACCGACGACGCGCTCGGCCACGCGCTCGACCTGCGCAGGGACACCGGCCACTTCTCCGGCACCGCGACGCCGATCGTCAGCTACGGCAGCGATACCGTGACCGGCGTGGCGAGCCCCGTCGCGTTCGATCTCGCGCCGGTCAAGCAGGTCGTCTACGTCAGCTACGACACCGCGTACGTCGAGGAGCTGCGCGACTACGGCCTGCGTGCGGTCGATCCGCAGATCCGCGATCGCATCCTCGCGGTCGCCAGGCAGGCCTACGCCGGGATCAACATCGCCTTCCGCACCGATCCGCCGACCGACTTCGCGCTGTTCTCCACGGTGGACCTGGTCGGCGTCGATCCCAACGACATGGGCCTTTTCGGCTACGACAACTCCCCCGGCAAGGACACCGGTAACCTCCGGCTCTACGATCAGCTCGGCGGCGTCAACGCGCTGACCCAGCAGGACGGCTTTCCCGGCTACGGCGGCATCTTCGTGCGCTCGTTCATGGGCTTCTCCCAGCACCCCGGTGCGTTCGGCCAGACCACCGACGGTGCCGATCCGATGTTCGACACGATCTTCGACCCGCTGCGCGCCGATCGCGGCGGCACGCCGATCACCTCGGTCGATCTGGCCGGCCAGGCGATCGCGGAGCTCGCCGACGGCTCGAGCTGCCCGGGGACGACGCGCTCGGCCCGGATCGCGTGCGCGATCTTCGTGATGGGCAACCTGATCGGCGACACCATGGCGCACGAGATCGGCCACTCGCTCGGCCTGGCGAACCCGTACGGCGACGGCTTCCACGACCCCGGCGATCAGCCGAACCGGCTGATGGACGCCGGCGGCGATCGGCCGTTCCTCGAGCGCGCCGAGCTCGCGGGCCAGGGCCCCGCGGTGTTCTGCGTCGACGAGTACAGCTACCTGCGCGCGATCCTGCCGTCGACCGATCCGGCGCCCGACGTCCAGCGCCCGGGTTGCGAGTAGCGCGAGCGCGCTCCGCGGCGAGCTCGCTCCGGCTCGAGCGGGATCAGTCCATCACGCGCGGCAGCACCACGTGCGGGTGGTGATCGCCGCACGCACCCATCACGGGCTGGAAGTGACGGTGATGGAGCCGTGGGGCAGGGCGGGTGAGCGCGAACGCGACCACGGAGGCGGCGATCGCGCCGCCCAGCCAGACCAGACGCGCGCGGAGGGGCACGGTGTCGGCGAGCATGGTTCCAGGATAGCATCGCAGCTCGCGATGGGAGCGGCCAAAACCAAGCGCGATCCGCGGCCGGTCATCTATTACGCGCTCGACCAGCTGTTCGCGATCGGCTACGTGTACGT
Organism: Kofleriaceae bacterium; assembly: GCA_035516595.1. GTDB lineage: Bacteria > Myxococcota_A > Polyangia > Haliangiales > Haliangiaceae > JABFXX01. Next base: position 16,199 of record DATJAE010000436.1, read on the forward strand.
GGTCGCCGCGGTCATCCCGAACCGGCTGGCCAGCGCGTCGATCCACCTGTGGTCGATCCCGGTGTGCATGCAGGTGCTCGCGCTCGGCACGTTGACCGCACGGTTTCCCGGGCTGCGCCGGACCGGCTGGTGGGTCGCGATCGCCGGCGGATCGCTGCTCCTGCTCTCGACGATCTTGCTGATCGCGCGCATCCTGGCGTCCGCGGCGTTCCTCGCCGGCGTCTACGGCGCGTTCGGCCAGGGCGCCGCGATGTTCGCGCTGGTCGCGGTCGCGCTGGTCATCGAGCTGGTCGCGCTGCTGCCGGTCGTGCAGATCCGCTACCTGATGTCGCGCGCCGGGCGGCGGGCGTTCGCATGACCCGGCGGCGCATCGCGCTGGTCGCGGTGTGGACGCTGCCGAGCGTGGTGTTCGTCGCGCTGACCGCGGTGGTCTACCGCGCGTATCGCATCGCGCCGCCCGACCGGCTCGGCGACGCCGAGCGCACCGCCGCGATGCTGCCGCTGCGCGCCGCGCTCGACGACGGCGATCCGCCGCCGTGCACGCTCCGCCGCGCCGGCGGCGAGGTCGCGGCCACGGTCTGGCTCGACGGCCGCGCGCTCGTGCAGGTCGACGCCGACGCGCCGGAGCTCGGCGCCGCGATCGATCAGCTCGCGCTCGCGCTGCGCGCCCGGATGCGGCCGCGCGCGCTCGATCCCGCGACGCGCACCCGCGCGCGGATCCAGCTCGACATCCTCGGCGGCCGCGCGCCGCTCGGCGGCGGCGAGCCGGTGTTCGCCGCGCTCGCGGTGCCGGGCATCGCCGACATGCTGCCGGTCAACCCCGGCGTCGAGGGCGTCGGCGCGACCGCGCTGGGCAAGACGGTCTACCTGCTGCCGTACGAGCTGGTCGAGCTCAAGCTGGTCGCGGCCAAGCGGCCGTCGGAGGCGATGCCCGACTTCGCGGTCGGGCTCGATCTCCCCCGGCTCACCACGATCCTGGGCACCCGCGCCGGCCGGCAGGGCGTGATCGCGCCGTCGTCGCTGTTCCGGTTTCGCAGCGATGCGTTCGTCGAGCGCGCCGCCGACCAGCGCCCGGGCGCGCCGCTGCCGCTGGTGCGCGGCCTGCCTCCGGCGCCGCCGGTCACCGCCCGGACCCTGCGCGACGCCGCGCTCGCCGGCGGCCATTACCTGGTCGATCACCTGGCGCCGAGCGGGCGCTACATCTACGAGCACGACGTCACGACCGGAACCCAGACCGATCCGGCGCGCGGCGGCGCGTACTCGATGCCGCGCCACGCCGGCACGACGTACTTCCTCGCGCAGCTCTACCGCATCACCAGGGAGCCGTGGCTGCGCGAGCCGATCGAACGCGCGATCGCGCACCTCGTCGATCTCGTGGCGGCGGGGCACTGCGGCGGCACGCTGCCCGACGGCACCGCGTACGACTGCGTGCTCGATCGCGGCGAGACCACCGCGCAGCTCGGCTCGACCGCGCTCGCGGTGGTCGCGCTCGCGGAGTACCAGCGCGCGACCGGCGATCCGCGCTACCTGCCGCTCGCGCAGAAGCTCGTCGCGTTCATCCTGTTCATGCAGCGCGCCGACGGCTCGTTTCGCCACGTGTTCGATCCGCGCACCAAGCAGCCCGACGACAAGGCGCAGCAGCTGTACTACTCGGGCGAGTCCGCGCTCGCGCTCGCGCGGATGTACGAGATCACCGGCGATCCGCGCTACGCCGCCGCGGCCGAGCGCGCGCTCGACTGGCTGGTCGACTGGTACGACTTCTTCCTCGGCGGATTCTTCTACGGCGAGGAGCACTGGACGTGTATCGCGGCCGAGGCGATCTGGCCGGCGGTCAAGTCCGAGAAGTACCGCGAGTTCTGCGACGGCTACGCGACGTTCTCGCGCGGCGAGCAGCCACAACCCGGCGACGACCCCGACCTCGATGATCTGGCCGGCGCCTACAACGTCACGCCGTTCGTCATGCCGTACAACACGCCGTCGGGCTCGCGCACCGAGGCGATGATCTCGACCTACCAGCTCGAGCTCGATCACGGCGCACCCGATCCGCGCGTGCGGGCACAGATCCGCCTCGCGCTGCAGTACTTGCTCGGCCAGCAGCTCCGCCCCGACAGCGACTTCGCCGCGATCGGCGATGTCGACGGCGGGATCCCGGCGAGCGCGATCGAGCGCACGATCCGCATCGACTACGTCCAGCACGTGTGCTCGGCGATGATCCGCGCGTCGCAATGGATCGACGATCCGCCCGGCGGGCCTGCTAGTATGTAGAGCCGGTGGCCGAGGACAAGAAGACCCAGCTGGGCACGACGGCGGCGGCCGCGCCGACCCACCCGGCTGCGGCGGACCCGGCGTCGATCTCGACCACGATCAAGACGTCGTACCTGCCCGCCGCCGACGATCCGCTGATCGACACGACGATCGCGGGCCGGTATCACGTCGACAAGAAGCTCGGCGAGGGCGGCATGGGCTCGGTCTACCTCGCGACCCACAACATCCTCGAGAAGCAGGTCGCGCTCAAGGTGCTGCACGGCGAGTTCGCGCGCAAGCAGGACCTGGTCGAGCGCTTCATGCAGGAGGCCAAGGCGGCGTCGCGCATCCGCCACGAGAACGTGATCGACATCAGCGACTTCGGCGCGACGCCGGAGGGCATCGTGTTCTTCGCGATGGAGCTGCTCACCGGGCACGACCTGCACGACGAGATCGCGCGCGCGCGGCTGTCGGGTCACCTGCTGCCGTGGTCGCGCACCAAGCGGATCTTCCTCCAGGTGTGCAGCGCGCTGTCGGCGGCGCACGCGCGCGGCATCGTCCACCGCGATCTCAAGCCGGAGAACGTCTACCTGGTCGAGTTCCTCGGCGATCCCGACTTCGTCAAGCTGCTCGACTTCGGCATCGCGAAGCTCACCGAGGTCGACGGCGAGGGCGGCCGCAAGCTGACCAAGACCGGCATGCTGTTCGGCACGCCCGAGTACATGTCGCCGGAGCAGGCGCGCGGCGAGCCGGTCGATCATCGCGTCGACATCTACGCGATGGGCTGCATCCTGTTCCAGCTGGTCACCGGCCGCGTGCCGTTCGAGGCCGACAACTTCATGGGCGTGCTGTCGCTGCACCTCACCGAGGCGCCGCCGGTGATCGCGCCCGAGACGTTCGATCACATCGGCGCGCCGCGCGCGCTCGCGGGCGTGATCGATCGCGCGCTCGCCAAGGATCGCGCCGAGCGCTGGCAGACGATCGACGAGCTCGCCGCTGCCGTGCGCGAGGTGTCGGGCGACCCGCCGGCCGCCGAGCGCTCGGGCAGGACGCGCGCGGCGAGCGTCCCGGCGCCGAGCGCGACGGTCACGCCGGCGCGCGCGCAGTCGCCGACCGCGCGCCAGATCACGCAGTGGACCGGCAACGTGCGCGTGCCGGAGGCGGCCGACGAGCCGCCGCCGCGCCGGCGCGGCAGCAAGCTGCCGATCGCGATCGCCGCGGTCGTGGTCGCGGCCGGCGGCGTCGTCGCGTACGTCGCGACCCGCGGCGGCGAGCCCGCCCCGCAGCCCGCCGGGCTTGCGAGCGCCAGCGCCCCGCAACCGGCGCCTCCGCCGCCGGCGCCCCCGCCGCCGCCGCCGCACCACACCGCGCCGCCGCCCGAGCCCGCGCTGCCCGCGCAGGTCTCGATCGCGTTCGAGTCGACGCCGCCCGGCGCCACGGTCACCGACGTCGCGACCGGCAAGCCGATCGGCAGGACGCCGACCCGCGTCACCGTGCCGGGCAGCAAGACCGCGCGGCGCTACACGTTCCACCTGCACGGCTTCGCCGACGCGACCAGCGAGCTCGTGCCCGACCACGACGGCATCACCGAGAAGCAGGCGCTCGCGCGCGCCGTCGCCGACCCCGGGCGCAAGCCCGCCGCCGGCAGCAGCGCGGAGCCGGCCACCGGGCCGGTCACCCATCCCGACGTCGGCAGCGGCAGCGCGACCCCGCCGCCGCCCAAGGACGACTGCCCCGACGACGAGCAGCCGTGCCTCAAGCGCAACATCCCCGGGCTCGGCAGCGGCAGCTCGTGACCGCCGAGCCGTCGCGCTGGTACTCGCCGCACGCCACCTCGGGCCGTGCCCGGGTCAATACCTACGTCGCGCGCGACGGCACGACGCGCGACATCGAGCTCGCGTACGACGTGTTCGGCGCGCGCGGCACCCCGCTCGTGCTGGTCATGGGGATCGGCGCGCAGCGGATCTTCTGGGACATCCCGTTCTGCGAGCGGCTGGTCGAGGCCGGCTTCCGGGTCGTGCGCTTCGACCACCGCGACATCGGCGAGTCGACCAAGCTCGACGCCGCGGTGCCCAGGCCGTGGCCGCTGCTCGCGCGGCGGCTGGTCGGCGCGCGGGTCGCCGCGCCGTACACGCTGTCGGACATGGCGCACGACGTGATCGGCCTGTGCGACGCGCTGGGCCTGGATCGGGTGCACGTCGTCGGCGCGTCGCTCGGCGGCATGGTCGGCCAGCACCTCGCGATCGAGCACGCAGGGCGCACGCGCAGCCTGTGCTCGATCATGTCGAGCCCGGGCGGCCGGCGGTTCATGCCCGCGCCGCACGCGATGCGCGCGCTGTTCGCGCCGGCGCCGAAGACCGCCGAGGAGGCCGGCCGCCACGTCGAGCAGCTGTTCGCGACGATCGGCAGCACCGCGTGGCCGCTCGATCGCGAGCGCTTGCGCGCGCTCGGCGCCGAGGCCCACACCCGCGGCGCCAACCCGCGCGGCTTCCTGCGCCAGTTCGCGGCCGTGCTCGCGTCCGGCGATCGCGCCGCCGAGCTGCCCGCGGTCGGCGTGCCGACGCTGGTCATCCACGGTACGCGCGATCCGATGTTCCCGCTCGCCGCGGCGCGCCGGCTCGCCGGCCTGGTGCCGGGCGCGACCTACCTGCCGATCGCCGGGATGGGCCACGACCTGCCGGAGCCGCTGTGGCCGGTGATCGTCGGGGCGATCGCGCGGCACGCCAAACGCGCCGACCAGCGTTGACCTGATCGTGCGCGGGGCGGGACTCGAACCCGCACGCCCTTGCGGGCAGAGCCTTTTAAGGGCCCTGTGGCTACCGGTTACACCACCCGCGCGCGCCTTCCTGGTTACCGCCGCGCCTCGGCGCGCGCAAGACCGCGTGCTAGAACCACCCCCGTGAGCAAGTACGACCTGTTCCGCAAGCGGATCGCGCCGATCGCGTTCGGCGTCGCGATCGTGCTGATGGCGCGGCAGTCGTGTGACAAGCACACCCAGACCCACGCGGACGTCGTGTTCGATTTCGGCGCCGCCGACGTGCGCGCGGTCCACGCCGAGCTGTGGTCGCCGACCGACCAGCTCGCGACGTTCGATCGCAGCGCGCTCGACGGCCACGCGATCGGCAAGGTCGAGCTGGCCCACGCGCCGTTGCCCGACGGCGACGCCGAGCTGCGGGTCGACGTGACGTTACCGCGCGGCCAGCGTCACGCGGTGCGCCACCTGCACGGCGACGACGGCGCGACCATCCTGGTCAAGCTCGCGGACGACCTCAAGTAGCGCGGCGCAGCCGCACCACGGTCTCGACCTGGCCGGTGCCCGGCATCAGATCGAACGGCTCGATCGCGTCGGGCGCGTAGCCGTGCGTGCCCAGCGCGGCGAGATCGCGGCCGAGCGACTCCGGCCCGCAGCTCGCGTAGATCACGATCGGCGCGGCGAGCTCGGCGACCAGCGCGCGCGCGCCGTCTCCCAGCCCCTTGCGCGGTGGATTGACCACGACGATCGAGGGTGGGCCATCGAGCTGCGCGTGTAGCTCCGGGCCGAGCGCCGCGGTGTCGCCGGCGATCGCGGCGAGCGGCAGCTCCGCGCGCGAGGCCGCGCGGCGCAGCTGCGCGACCGCCTCGGCGTCGAGCTCGGCCGCGACCACGCGCACGCCGGCGCGCGCCAGGCCCAGCCCGATGCCGCCGAGCCCCGCGAACAGGTCGACCGCGCGCGCCGGCAGCGGCGTGGCCTCGAGCGCGAGCTCGACCACGCGCGCGTACATCGCCGCGGCCTGCGCGCGGTTCACCTGCAGGAACTCGCCGGCGCCGACCGCGACCGCCACGCCGGCGAGCTGCTCGACCAGGTGGCCGTGACCGAACAGCACCTGCGCGCTCGATCCCGACGGCACGATCGCGCCGTCGCGGCGATCGTTGGCGATCGCGACCAGCCCGCGCAGCGCCGGGTGGCGCGCCAGCGCGTTGGCGACTCGCTCGAGCTTGCCGCGCGGCGTGGCCGAGGTGACGACCAGCGCGACCAGCACGTCGCCGCCGGCCTCGCGCACGATCACGTAGCGCAGCTCGCCGCCGCGGGTCGGCTCGTCGTACGGCACCAGGCCGGCCTGCTCGACCGCGCCGCGCACCCACGCGGCGACCTCGTCGACGATCGGCGCGACCACGCGGCAGCCGAGGGTGTCGACCACGTGATGGCTGCGCGGCGCGTACGCGCCGAGCACGACGTGGCCGCCCGCGCGCCCGACGACGTACTTGCCCTTGTTGCGGTAGCCGTAGAGCTGCGGCGACGGGCGGACCTCGGCGACCGCCAGGCCGGGCAGCGCGGCCGCGACCTTGCGGCGCTTGGCGACGAGCTGCGCGGGGTAGGCGAGGTGCTGCCACACGCACCCGCCGCACCGCCCGAACGCGGGGCACGCCGGGGTGACGCGATCGGGGCTCGCGGCGCCGAGCCGGCGGACGATGCGGCCCCACGCCTCGGCGCGGTGCGGGCTGGCATGATCGATCGCGACCTCGGCGCGTTCGCCCGGCAGCAGGTCGGTGACGTGCACCCGCCGACCGTCGACCGGCCCGACGCCGCAACCCGCGTCGTCGAGCTCGGTCGCGACCAGCTCGCAGCGCGCGGTGGAGCCACCCATCGCGTGCATGCTACTACGTGAGGATGGCCGCGCCAGGACACAGCCTCGTCGTCGCCGCGCTGTCGGGCGGCGTCGACAGCGCGACCGCGGCGGCGCTGCTCGTCGAGCAGGGCGATCGCGTCGTCGGCATGACGATGCGCCTCTACGACGCACGCGGCACGGCGGCCGCGTCGGGGCGGTGCTGTGGTCCGCGCGACATCGAGGACGCGCGCGCGGTGTGCGCCCATCTCGGCATCCCGCACTACGTCGTCGACCTCTCCGGCGAGTTCGCAGCCGCGGTGGTCGACGACTTCGTCGAGGCCTACCTCGCGGGCGAGACGCCCAACCCGTGCGTGAAGTGCAACCAGCACATCAAGTTCACGCCGCTGCTCGCGCGCGCCCGCGCGATCGGCGCCGAGCTGCTGGTCACCGGCCACTACGCGCGGCTCGACGCGGGCGCGCTGCGCCGCGGCCGCGATCCGGGCAAGGATCAGTCGTACTTCCTGTTCTCGATGCCGGGTGACGAGCTCGACGCGGTGCGCTTCCCGCTCGGCGCGCTCACCAAGGCCGAGGTGCGCGGCCACGCCGAGCGGCTGGGCCTGCCGAACGCGCGCAAGGACGAGTCGCAGGAGATCTGCTTCGTCCCCGACGGCGACTACGCGGGCTTTGTCTCGGCGGCCGCGCTGCGCCGTGGCCGCGCGCTGCCCGGCGCCGGCGCGATCATCGACGAGCGCGGCGCCACGCTCGGCCGCCACGACGGCATCCATCGCTACACGGTCGGCCAGCACCGCGGGCTCGGCAGCCTGCCGGGCGAGCGCCAGTTCGTGACCGCGCTCGATCCCGCGCGCGGCGAGGTCGTGGTCGGCCCGCGGTCGTCCGCCGAGCGGACCGAGCTCGCGCTGCGCGATCTGCGCTGGCTGTCACCGCCCCGCGAACGGCTCGCCGCGGGTGTCCAGGTCCGGCACCGCGGCGCGGCGATCGCTTCCGAGATCGAGGTCACCGGCGATCGCGCACGCGTGCGGCTCGCCGAGCCGACGATCGCCGCACCCGGCCAGGCCGCCGTGCTCTACGACGGTGACCGGGTGCTCGCCGGCGGATGGATCGAGCGCTAGCGGACACCGCCGCCAGCGTGGACCGGGCCGAGCCGCGCGCCCGCGTGACACGCCGTGCCTGCGGTGACCGCGCCGCCGAACGCCAGCGCGAGGAGCAAGGGTCTGATCAGTTTGCGAAGCATGGTGAACCTCCTACCCGGGAGCAGTGCACGGCCAGCGCCAACCGCGCGCGAGGTCCTCGCAGCTCAGGGCCGCCTTGAGCGAGGTCTGCCGCCCAGGATCGACACGCCGCTCGCACGTGCGGTGGGCGTCACCCGCGCAGCAAGGCGTTGCACTCCGGGATCGCCGCGTAGGCAGAACGCCACACCGGATCGGTGAGCGCGGCGAGCTTGCGCTCGACCTCGGCCTTGCCGCGCGCGGCGACCCGCGCGGCGCGATCGTCGGCGCCGGCGGCGCGCAGCACGGCGACGCAGCTGGCGTAGATCTCCTCCTCGCTGCCCTCGACGTAGCGCTGCTGCTCGAGCAGCACGAGCGCGCGATGGACGAGCCCGCCGGCCTCGGCGAGCTTGCCGCCGCGCGGATCGCGGGCGAGCGCGACCGCGTGGCGCGCCAGGCCCTGGATCTCGTAGCCGACCAGCGTGGCCGCGCGCGCGACCGCGGTGCCCTCGGCGGCGTCGGCGGCCGCGGCGGGCAGCGCGTTGCGCCGCAGGTGGCACGCCGCGCGCGTGATCAGCGCGTTGGCCTCGAGGTAGCGGGCGCCGAGCTGGCGCGCCTCGGCGAGCGCCTCGTCGATCCACGCGATCCCGTCGCCGACCCCGCGCCGCACGTCGCACGCGCCGGCGTAGATCAGGCAGTCGGCGCGGCTCCATCGCGACGCCGTGCGCGACAGCAGCTCGAGCGCCTCGCCGAACCGCTGGGCCGCGGCGTCGTAGAGTCCGACCTCGTAGAGGATGATCGCCGCGACCGACAGCGCGTCGCCCTCGCGCGCGCGATCGCCGTAGCGCCGGCACAGCTCGAGCGAACGCTGCGCCGAGGCCATCGCGAGCTCGAAGTTGCCGAGGCACATCTCGATCACCGCGACGTGGTTCTGCACGATGCGCTCGAGCCACGGGTCGCCGGTCTGCTCGATCCGCGCGATCACCGGGTGGTAGGCGTCGCGCGCCGCCTCGTAGTGCGCGCGCATCAGGTGGATGCGGCCGCAGCCGACCATCGCGCGCATCTCGTCGGACACCGCGCCCTCGCGCGCGAACAGCTCGCGCGCCGCGCCGACCACGACCAGCGCGTCGTCGAACTGACCGAGCTGCTCGAGCACCTCGCCGCGCACGCGCAGCGCCTCGCCGCGCAGCCGATCGTCGCTCGCGACGCCGGCCTGGTCCTCGGCGACCACGGTGGCGACGCTCGCGCCCTGGACGTCGCCCAGCCGCAGCAGGCGCTGCGCGCGGCGGATCGCGACGTCGGCGAGCCGGCGCGGCTCGCCGTCGCACAGCGCGAGCAACGCGTCGAGGTC
>DATJAE010000437.1:0-2661 GCA_035516595.1 Kofleriaceae bacterium
AGCTGGCCGGCCAGCGCGAGCGAGCCCGGCTCGCCGCCCTTCGGCGACAGCCTGCCCGCCGCCGCGCGCAGCTCGGCCCACACGTTCATGAACAGCCGGCGATCGGCGTCGCCGCCGCCGTCGCGCGCGAGCACGAAGCCGGCGTGCACCTGACCTGGCCGATCGACCCGGACCTGCTGGTCGTGCGACACCAGCGTGAACCGGGTCAGGATCGGGATCACGCCGGTCGCGAGCGCGTTGCGCGCGCCGGGGTGGGCGACCAGCACGTCGCGCCACAACGCGCCGAGCACCGGCGGCACCGCGAGCGGCAGCACGCGGCCGTGCTGGGTGACATCCTCGTAGCGCAGGGAGTGAGCGGTATCGGTGGACTGCCCGGTCGGGAACGCGGGCATCGGCGGCGCGGGAAACATCGCGCGCATTGTATTCGCGTATGGTGAGGCGTGCCGGCCGCGCTGCCGATCGATGATGTGACACCGCAGATCGTCGCGGCGGTGCGCGAGCGGCGGACCTGCGTGCTGATCGCACCGCCGGGCGCCGGCAAGACCACGCGCGTGCCCGGCGCGCTGCTCGACGCCGGCGCGGTCGATGGCAGCGTGATCGTGCTCCAGCCACGCCGGCTCGCGGCCCGGCTCGCCGCGGCGCGGATCGCGAGCGAGCGCGGCGCGGCGCTCGGCGGCGAGGTCGGCTACCAGGTGCGGTTCGATCGCAAGATCAGCGCGGCGACCCGGATCGAGCTCTGCACCGAGGGCGTCCTGACCCGCCGCTTGCTGTCCGATCGCGAGCTGCGCGGCGTGGGCTGCGTGATCGTCGACGAGTTCCACGAGCGCCACCTCGACGGCGATCTCGCGCTCGCGCTGGTCGAGCGGCTGCGCGCGCGGCGGCCCGAGCTCGCGCTGGTCGTGATGTCGGCGACGCTCGACGCCGAGTCGGTCGCGGCGTTTCTCGGCGGCGCGCCGGTCGTGCGGTCCGAGGGCCGGACGTTCCCGATCGAGATCGAGCACGCCGCGGCCGAGGACGATCGCCCGCTCGGCAAGCAGATCAGCGCGGCGGTGCGGCGCGAGTGCCAGCGCGGGCTCGATGGCGACGTGCTGGTGTTCCTGCCCGGCGCGGGCGAGATCCGGCGCGCCGCCGACGATCTCGCCGACGTCGCGCACACGTTCGACCTCGCGGTGCTGCCGCTGCACGGCGACCTGCCCGCCGAGGAGCAGGACGCCGCGGTGCGGCCGGCGTCGCGCCGCAAGGTGATCCTCGCGACCAACGTCGCCGAGACCTCGGTGACGATCGACGGCGTGACCTGCGTGATCGACAGCGGCCTGGCGCGGATCGCGCGTCACTCGCCGTGGTCGGGCATCCCCAGCCTCGAGGTCGAGCCGGTGTCGCGCGCGAGCTGCATCCAGCGCGCCGGCCGCGCCGGCCGCACCCGGCCCGGCCGGGTCGTGCGGCTGTACACGCGCCACGACTTCGACACGCGGCGCGCGTTCGAGCCGCCCGAGATCGCGCGCGCCGACCTCGCGGGCGCGGCGCTCGAGCTGTACGGCGCGGGGCTGCGCGGCACCGGCGAGCTGCGCTGGTTCGAGCCGCCACCCGCGAAGGCCGCCGAGGCCGCCGACGCCCTGCTGGTCCGGCTCGGCGCGATCACCGGCGGCGCGATCACCGCGCTGGGCACGCGCATGCTGCGCTTTCCGGTGCACCCGCGGGTCGCGCGCGTGCTGTGCGAGGCGGAAGGCCGCGGCGTCGCGCGCGAGGCGTGCGCGATCGCGGCGCTGCTCGGCGCGCGCGAGCTGCGGCTCGAGCGCCGCGGTCCCGCCGCCGCCGCGCGCGTCGCGTCGCGCTCGGATCTGATCGACGACCTCGACGCGCTGATCGCGGCGCGCGCGGGAGGGCTGCGCGCCGATCGGCTGCGCCGCGACGGGCTCGACGTCGCGACCGCGTTCGCGGTCGATCGCGCGGCCCGGCAGCTCGAGCGCATGGTCGACGACCGCGCCGCGCCGCCCCGCGACGACGCTACGCACGCCGGCAGGGGCTTCCCCCCTGGGGCCAGCGCCGCCGAATGGCGGTCCGGGTCGATCGATCGCGCGCTCGAGCTGTGCATCCTGACGGGCTATCCGGATCGCGTCGGCAAGCGGCGCGCGCCGCGCAGCCCGCGCGCCAAGCGCGGAAACGAGATCGACAGGGGAGGCGCTGAAGGCGCCGAGTTCACGTTCGCGGGCGGCGGCGGCGGCACGCTCGCGCCGAGCTCCGGCGTGATCGACGCGCAGCTGATCGTGGCGGTCGACGTCGCCGAGACCGGCGCGCGCGGCACCGCGACCCGGGTCCAGATCCGGCGCGCGAGCGCGATCGAGCCGAGCTGGCTGCTCGACCTCTACCTCGACCGTATCGTCGAGCAAGACGAGCTCGCCTGGAACGCCGCGCGCGAGCGGGTCGAGCGCGTGGTCGCGCTGACCTACGACGGCCTGGCGATCGACGAGCAGCCCGCTGCGCCGGCCCACGGCCCCGCCGCCGCGGCGCTGCTCGCGCGCCAGGCGATCGCGGCCGGGATCGCGCGGTTCGTCGACGAAGACGCGCTCGCGCAGTGGCGCGCCCGGGTCGCCCTCGCCGCCCGGCTCGCGCCCGGCTCGGGGCTGGTCGCGCCGACCGACGACGCGCTCGAGGGCGTGCTCG
>DATJAE010000438.1:0-57942 GCA_035516595.1 Kofleriaceae bacterium
GCGAGCGCGACCAGCGCGAACGGCGCGAGCTCGTAGCGCAGCGCGACCAGCGCGCCGGCGACGAGGCCCGCGGGCAGCGCGTCGCGGGTCGACGTGATGCCGTCGTCGATCGTCGCGACCAGCGCGATCGCGAGGCCGACCGCGAGCCAGCACGGCGCGGCATCGCCCGGCGCGAACGCCAGGGCCGAGGCCACGACGACGGTCAGGCTCGCCCACAGCGCGCCGGCGCCGTCGCGCGGCCGGATCCGCGCGACCGCAAGCGCGAGCGCGAGCGCCAGGCCGAGGCCACGATCGAGCGCGAGCCCGAGCGCGGGGTCGGGCGCGAGACCGGCGATCGCGAGCGCGCCGCCGAGCTGCGACATCCGCGGGTAGCCGATCGCGTCGCCGAGCCCGCCGGTCGCGTGCAGCCGGACGAGCTGGGCGAGCACGTTGCCGTCGTCGTCGAACGGCCGGATCGGCGCGCCGGCCGAGCCGAGGATCGCGACCAGCGCGACCACCGCGACGAGCGCGACCGGGACGGCCCACGGGCCGAACGCGAGCCGGAGCTGGTCGCGTCGCGCCAGCACGTAGATCGCGTGGGCGACCAACCCTGCGGCGAGCAGCACGGGGCGCACGAGGTGAAAGGCGTGGAGCGCGATCGCCATGCCGCCGAGCGCGAGCGCTGCGGCGATGCCCCACTGGATCGCGACGAGCGGCGCGGTGCGGCGCCCGGCCGCGCGCGCGACCAGCTGCCCGGTGCCGTGCCACGCCGCGGCGAGCGTCGCGCACGCGAGCAGCGTGTCGGCGACGCCGCCGAGCTCGACCGGCAGCAGCGAGACCAGCGGCACGATCGCGAGCAGCGCGGCGATCACCGCGGCTCCCACTCGAGCTGCTCGAGCCGCGCGACGTGCAGGTCGCGGCTGTCGCGCTCGCTCGGCGCGCCCGAGCTCCAGGTCAGGTAGAGGTCGTGCCAGCCGTCGCCGAGCGCGGGCACGTCGTACGCGCCCTCGAACCGGCCGTCCGCGTCGACCACGATCGAGCCGAGCGGCTCGCCGTCGATCGCGAGCTCGAGCCGCGGCCGCGTGAAGATCGCGGCGACGTTCACCTTGCCGCGCAGCGACAGCACGTGCTCGGCCGCGCCGCGCAGCCGGACGTGGCAGCGCGCGTGCATCCAGCGCGCCGGCGTGCCGCGCGCCGGCGGTGCGCCCGCGGGATGGGTGACGTCGTACCACTTCGGATCGTCGGCGCGCTCGTCGATGAACTCGAGCCGCGAGAAGCCGTCCTCGAGCCGCAGCTCGGGACGGGTCGACAGCGACCACGCGCCGTGAAGATGCTCGCGCTCGGCGAGCGCCCGGATGTACGTGGCGCGCGCGGCGGCCAGATCGCCGACCTCGGGCGGCGCCGGATGGCCGTCGCCGAGATCGAGCGCGACCAGGCCGTCCTCGTCGTACAGCACGTGCGAGGTCGCGGCGAGCGCGACCAGCGTGTCGCTCGCGTCGATCGCGTGCGCGGCCATCGCGGTGAACAGATCGCTCTCGTCGAACAGCCGCGCGAGCCAGGCGTCGCGCCGGTAGAAGTAGGCCGAGCGATCCGGCCGGACGAACGCGACGTAGCGATAGCCGGTGGCGAGCAGGTAGTCGCGCAGCGCGGCCGGGCCCTGGAACGCCGGCCAGCCCGGCGGCGGGCTCGCGAACGCGGGCGTGTCGAGGTTCGCGAGGTCGTCGCGCGCGAAGTCGAGGTAGGCCGGCTGGTCGAGCATGACCGCGACCCTGACGTGCGCCGGGATCGCGGCCTGCAGCGCGGCGTACCGCGCGCGCTCGGCGCGCGCGGTCGGATCGCCGTGCGCGTCGATCGCGATCGCCTCGCGCAGGTCCGACGTCATGCCGGCGTAGCGCCTGGCGAGCCCGGTGCGCGCGACCACGAGCTGGAGCACGAGGCACGCGAGCAGGATCCAGCGGCCGAGCGGGGCGAGCCGGATCGGCGGCGCGTCGTCGGTCGCGCCGACCTCGAGCGCGAACGCGACGAGCAGCGCCGCGGCGGGCCCGAACGCGTAGCGCCAGATGAAGTACGGATCGGTGCCGAGGAAGCCGTGCACCAGCGCGGCGAAGCCGAGCGCGGTCGCGGCGAACAGCGCGGTCAGCGGACGGCCGCGCCGTTCGTCGCGGGTGAACGCGAGCAGCACGAACAGCGGGGCGATGATCGCGAACGGCTCGGTGTTGATCAGGCACTGCGCGAAGCCCTGCAGCTCGTCGACCCACGACACCACGATCGGGCGCAGCGGCACGCTGGTGTTCCAGTTGCCGCTCCACAGCGGGAACAGGAACGTGCCGCTCGACAGATACGACGCCAGGCCGTACGGCGCGAGCACGAGCGCGCCGGTGCCGGCGGTGACCAGCCAGCCGCGCCGGCCCTCGCGGCGCGCGACCAGCACGATCGCGAGAAACAGCACGACCGGCACCAGGTAGCTCGCGCGCAGCGTGCAGGCCGCCGCGCCGACCAGCGCCGCGACCGCGAGATCGCGCGGGGCGCGGGCGCGCACCACGCTGCGATACAGCGCGAACATCAGCGCGAACCCCGACCAGTAGCTCGCGGTGTTCAGCGAGTCGTCGCGCAGGAGCAGCACGACCAGCGCGATCAGCGCGAGCCACACCCCGCGCACGCGGCCGAGCTCGCGCGCGTAGCCGGTGACGAGCAGCAGGCACAGGCCCTGGCACACGCCGTGGTCGAGCAGGTGGACGCTCGCCAGCGTGCCGCGCGCGCCGCCGAGCGCCTGCAGCACGGTCTGGCCGCCGAACGAGCCGAGCCGGCGAAACGAGAACGGCTCGATCAGGTTCCCGGCGTCGAGCAGGCGCGCGACCATCGGGGTGTAGGCGACGTCGTCGTCCCACGGGTGGCGCGCCAGCTCGGCGACCGCGGCGACCAGGTGAAACGCGGCGGCGAGCGCGATCACCGCGACCGCCGCGCCGATCAGCGGCCGGGCGCGCAGCGAGCGCGCGCCGGCGCGCGCCGCGTGCCAGCTCGGCGACGGTGCGACCAGCTCGCGCCACGCGAACCCCGCCAGGCCGATCGCGAGCGCGCCGAGCACGACCGGCCGTGCGAGCACGCCCGCGGCGAGTGGCACGCCGGCGACCGCGAGGTAGGCCGCCACGCCCCACGCCGCGCGCAGCCCGAAGTCGGGATCCGCGACGCGCAGCGCGCGCGCGACCAGGTAGCCCCAGCCGGACAGCACCGCGAGCACGAACACCAGCCACGCGCAGCCGCCGATCAGGATCGAGCCGGGCAAGGCGAGGCCGACGGCACCGAGGCCAACCACCAGGACGATCGCGAGCGCGCGGAGGAGGTTGTCGCTCGGCGAGGCGATCATCGCCCCAGGCCCGCGGCGAGCTCGTCGGGGCTGACCGTCGACGTGCCGCGCTTGGACACCGACACGGCGGCGGCGACGCTCGCCAGCTCGACCGCAGCCTCGAGCGCGAGCCCGGCGGCGAGCGCGAGCGCGAGCGTGGCGACCACGGTGTCGCCGGCGCCGGTGACGTCGAACACCTCCTTGGCCATCGCGGGGACGTGGAACGCGGCGGCGCCGCTGCGGTACAGCGTCATGCCCTCGGCGCTGCGCGTGACCAGGAGCGCCGCGCCGTCGACCACCGGCAGCAGCGCGTGCGCGGCGCGCTCGACCTCGAAGCTCGCGTGCGGCGGCGCTGCGGCCTCGAGCTCGTGCAGGTTCGGCGTGATCACGGTCGCGCCGGCATAGGCCGCGAAGCTGCGCTGCTTGGGATCGACCACGACCGGCACGCGCGCGGCGCGCGCCGCGCGGATCGCGTGCTGCGCGACCTCCGGGGTGACCACGCCCTTGGCGTAATCGGACAGCACGACGGCCTGCGCCCCGGCGACGCCGCCGTCGATCGCGCGGCGGATCGCGTCGGCCGTCGCGCCGGCGATCGCGCCGCGCCGCTCGTGGTCGACGCGCACGATCTGCTGGCCCTGCGCGACCAGGCGGGTCTTCTTGCTGGTCGGGCGCTCGGCGTCGGCGACCAGCGCGCCCGCGATCTTGTGATGCGCGAGCCGCTCGTCGAGCACGCCCGCGGTGTCGTCGCGCCCGGTCACGCCGACCAGCGACGCCGCGCCGCCGAGCGCCGCGATGTTGGCGGCCGCGTTGGCCGCGCCGCCGAGCCGGTAGTCGTGGTGGCGGACCTCGAGCACCGGCACGGGCGCCTCGGGCGAGATCCGCGACACGTCGCCGGTCAGGTACTCGTCGAGCATCACGTCGCCGATCACGAGCACGCGGCAGCCGGCCAGCCGATCGATCGCCGCGCGCAAGGGGTGCATCGCCATACGCTTATCCCGCTTCGTCGAGCGACGCAACGAACGCGCGGACGGCCGCCCAGCCGGGCGCCTCGGGCGCGCCGAGCTGCAGGACGTGCGCGCAGCCGGCGGCCCGCCCGGCCTCGAGATCCGATGGCTTGTCGCCGACCATCACCGACCGCGTCAGCATCACGCCGAGCTCCTCGGCAGCGTCGAGCAGCAGGCCGGGCGACGGCTTGCGACACGCGCAGCGCGCGCCCGGCGCGTGCGGGCAGTAGTAGATGCCGGCGAACGCGACGCCGAGCGTGGCGTAGAGCGCGACGAACCGGTCGTGCACCGCGTTGGCCTCGTCGGGCGTGACCAGGCCGCGGCCGATCCCCGACTGGTTCGACACGACCACCAGCAGCCAGTCGCGCTGGAGCTCGCGCAGCGCGTCGGCGGCGCCGTCGAGCAGCACGACCCGCGCGGGGTCGCGCGGGTACGCGGTGTCGACGATCAGCGTGCCATCGCGATCGAGGAACAGCGCGCGCTGCATCGCACCTACTCTACGCGACACAGCTCCTCGAGCGAGCGGCCTTCGGCGTCGACCCCGAGCCAGCGCGCGACCGCCGCGGCGCCGATCACCAGCACCGAGCACGCCGCGTAGCCGGCGAGCAGCTGGCCCGGCCGGCCGGCGTCGACCAGCGCGCCGAACACCAGCGGCGCCGCCACGCCGACCAGCGTCGCGAACGAGTAGAACACCGCGATCGCCATGCCGCGCACGTGCACCGGGAACAGCTCGCTGACCGTCAGGTACGCCGAGCTCGCCGCGGCCGACGCGAAGAAGAACACGACCGACCACGCGATCGTCTGGGTGACGGCGTCCAGCCAGCCCGCGGCGAACAGCGCGCCGGTCGCGGTGAGCAGCACGCCCGACAGCGCGTAGGTCGCCGGGATCATCACGCGGCGGCCCCAGCGATCGAACAGCGGCCCGAGCACGACCGGGCCGAGAAAGTTGCCGATCGCGAACGGCACGATGTAGAGCCCGACGTGATCCTCGGCGACGCCGTAGAACTTGCTCAGGATGAGGCCGTAGCTGAAGAAGATCGCGTTGTACAGGAACGCCTGCGAGAACATCAGCACGAGCCCGAGGATCGAGCGTCGCGGATAGCGCCGGATCAGCACGTGGAGCAGCTCGCGCAGCGGCACGGTGCCGGTGACCTTTACGCGCACCGGCGCGACGTCGCTGGGCGCCTGGCCGACCGCGCGTTCGATGTGCTCGACGGTCTCGCGCGCGCGGTCGGCGTGGCCGTGCATGAGCAGCCAGCGCGGGCTCTCCGGCACGTCGCGGCGCACGAACAGGATCGCCAGGCCGAGCAGCGAGCCGAGCGCGAACGCGATGCGCCAGCCGATGTTCGGCGGCACGATCGCGGGATCGAGCACGACCAGCGTGATCCCGGCGCTGGCGGCCACGCCGATCCAGTAGCTGCCGTTGATCGCGAGATCGACCTGGCCGCGCATCCGCGCCGGCACGAGCTCGTCGATCGCCGAGTTGATCGCCGCGTACTCGCCGCCGATCCCGGCGCCCGCGATCATGCGGAACACCAGGAACACCACGAACGTCGGCGCGAGCCCGCTCGCCGCGGTCGCGCACAGGTAGATCGCGAGCGTGACCAGGAACAGCTTCTTGCGGCCGAGCCGGTCGGTCAGGTGACCGAACACCAGCGCGCCGAGCACCTGGCCGGCGAGGTACACCGCGTTGGTCGCGCCGACCTCGGTCGCGCTGAGCCCGAGGCCGTGCGAGGTCTCGAGCGTCGGGCCGAGGTTCGCGATCAGGCTGGCCTCGAGGCCGTCGAGGATCCACGTGATGCCGAGCGCGATCACGACGCGGCGATGCCAGCTCGACCAGCCCAGCGCGTCGAGCCGCGCCGGGACGTCCGATTCGATCCAACCGCGCCGCCCTTCGGCGGCGCTGCCATCGCCGGACGAGCCCCCGACGTCGATCCAGGTCACGAGCCCCGGCGGGCGAGCGTGTCGGTGGTCGAGCGGCCGGGGACGAGCGGGACGAGCTCGACCCGCCCGCCGTAGGCCTCGACGATCGCGCGCTCCGGGATGGGCTTGTTCGCGTAGTCGGCGCCCTTGACGTGGACATCGGGCCGCACCTGGGCGAGCACGCGCTCGGGCGTGGCGTCGTCGAACACGACCAGCGCGTCGACCAGCTCGAGCGCGGCGAGCAGCTCGACCCGCTCGGTCACCGGATAGATCGGCCGGTTCGGGCCCTTGCTGGCGCGCACCGAGGCGTCGCCGTTGACGCCGACCACCAGCAGGTCGCCGAACTTCTTGGCCTCGCGCAGGCTGTGCAGGTGACCGACGTGCAGCACGTCGAACACGCCGTTGCTCCACACCACGGTCTTGCCGCGGGCGCGCGCGGCCTCGCGCCACGCGATCAGCTCGGGCAGCGTGTACAGCTTGTGGCTCGCCGCCGCAGCGTTGCCGGCCGCGGCGCGCACCGGCGCGAACGCGTCGTCGACCACCTCGCAGATCACGTGGCCGATCGCGATGTGGAGCTCCTGGATCCGCGCGGTCACCGTCGAAGGCACGGCGACGCCGGCGTCGCAGCTCGCGACGAACGCCGCACCCCGCGCGCCGGTCAGGCCGACCACCTTCAGGCCGCGCGCCCGGGCCGCGCGCACGGCCGCGACCACGTTCGGCGAGCCGCCGCTGGTCGTGATCGCGATCAGCACGTCACCCGCGGCGCCCAGCGCGTCGACCTGGCGGGCGAACACGTGGTCGTAGCCGTAGTCGTTGGCGATCGCGGTGAGCGCCGAGGTGTCGGTGGTGAGCGCGATCGCGGCGAGCGGCTTGCGCTCGCGCACGTAGCGGCCGACCAGCTCGGCCGCGATGTGCTGCGCGTCGGCCGCGCTGCCGCCGTTGCCGCACAGCAGCACCTTGTGGCCGGCGAGGATCGCGTCGCGCACCAGCTCCGCCGCCGCGGTGATCGCGGCCTCGTGCTCGGCGACGAGCTCGGCGCGCGCGCGCATGCCATCGACCAGCGCGTCGCGGACGATGCCCACGCTAGCCCCGGACTTCGCTCAGCGCGGGGCGCATCGCGAGCAGCTCGCGCGCCTCGTGCAGCACGGTCTCGAGCGGCACGGTGCACGCGGCGGCGTTGCCGATCTCGAGGCTCGGGCGGCCGACCGCGACGTCCTTGCCGTTGTACACGGTGAACAGCGGGATCGAGTACAGCTCGGGCGCGATCGCACGCACGCGCGAGCCGAGCGGCGCGAACAGCACCGGCGAGTCGGCGAAGAACAGCCCGACGATCGGTGCGTCGACCAGACACGCGAGGTGCATCGGGCCGGAGTCGTTGGTCACGAACAGCTTGCACTCGGCGAGCAGGACCAGCAGCTCGCGCAGCGAGATGTCGCCGGCGAGCACGTGGCGGCGCGAGGTCTTGCACAGGTCGGCGACGCTCTCGACGTACGGCCGCTCGTGCGGCGCGCCGACGAACACCGCGCGCGCGTTCGGGATGTGCGCGCACAGCTCGTCGGCGAGCGCGGCGTAGCGCTCCTTGGGCCACTTGCGCGCCTCGGGCGCGAGGTCGGGCGAGGTGTTGGCGTTGATCACGACCAGCGGATCGCCGGGCCGGATGCCGAGGCCCGCGAGCTTGCCGCGCAGCGCCGCGCGCTCGACCTCGCTCGGATCGATCCGCGGATAGCGATACTTCGCGGCGAACTCCTTGAAGTCGAGGTAGTAGTGATCGCCGGTGACGAGCAGGTACGCGAGCGACAGGAAGATGTCGCTGGTGTGGAAGTAGCCGTTGTAGAACCCGGTGACGTCGAGCAGCTCGCGCCGCCACGGCTCGGCCGTGAGGTAGAAGCCCGCCTTGCGCGGGATGCCGGCGAGCGAGCCGAGCACGAGCGGGAACTTCGCGAAGAACTCGAGGTCGAGGACCAGATCGCACTTGGCCTTGCGCAGCGCGCGCGCCACGCCGAGCGTGGTCTTGACGAACGCCTGCGGCGTCGCCGGATCGACGTAGTGGTTGTGATCGGTCATCCCGAGGATGTCGAGGATCCCCTGGTTGGACTTGAACGTGACGAAGTGGAGCTTCGCGTTGGGGTAGTGATCGCGCAGCGCCGCGAGCGTCTTGGTCGCGACGATGATCGAGCCCATGCCGAAGAACTTCATGACCGCGATGTTCTCGATCTCGCGATCGGTCGCCGCGAACGGCTTGCGCAGCTGATGTGCGGCGGCGAGCACGCTGCATGCGGCATTGCCGAGCAGCTTGTCGAGACGGCGCATCAGCTCGACGTCCATGGTCGCCAGGAATGCCATGTTCCCGTCGGCCGGGTCAAGCAAACACCCGGCCAGGCCGCCCGGCGTGGGCTCCATCACGCGCTTGCCGCCTAGCGCGGCGCGTGCCTATAACGAGCCGTGGATTCGGCCTCGGATCGCTGGGATCGCCGCGACATCTGGGTCGTGATCGCGGCGTTCCACGAGGCCGCGGTGATCGGCGCGGTGGCGGCCGAGGTCGCGGCGGCGGGCTGGTCGGTGGTGGTCGTCGACGACGGCTCGCGCGACGCCACCGCTGCCGCCGCGCGCGGCGCCGGCGTCACCGTGCTGCGCCACGCGGTCAACCTCGGCCAGGGCGCGGCGCTGCAGACCGGGATCGACTACGCGCTGCGCCGCGGCGCGCGCGCGATCGTGACGTTCGACGCCGACGGCCAGCACAGCGCTGCGGATATTCCCGAGCTGGTCGGTGCGCTCGCCGACCACGACATCGCGCTCGGCTCGCGCTTCCTCGGCAAGCCGATCGAGGGCGCGACCCGCGCGCGCAAGGCGCTGCTCCACGCCGCGACCGCGATGTCGAACCGGATGAGCGGGCTGCGCCTGACCGACGCGCACTGCGGGCTGCGCGCGTTTCGCGCCGAGGTCGCACCCCGGCTCCGCATCACCCAGGACCGGATGGCGCACGCCTCGCAGCTGCTCGCCAAGATCCGGGCGAGCGGGCTGCGCGTCACCGAGGTGCCGGTGACCGTGCGCTACACCGAGCACTCGCGCGCCAAGGGCCAGAGCGGGCTGCAGGCGGTGCGCATCCTGTTCGACTACTTCTTCCGCCCGTCATGATCATCCGCGCGCTGCTCCTGGCCGGGCTCGCCGCGATCGGCTGGCTGGTGTTCCTGCGGCGCAACCGGCTGCCGGTGCACATCGTGCTGATGTTCGCGCTGCTCGGCGTCGGCGCGGCGGCGGTGCTCGCACCCGAGCAGACGCTCGACGACGTCGCCCACGTGTTCGGCGTGGGCCGCGGCACCGACCTCATCACCTACCTGTTCGAGTGCGGCGCGCTGTTCGTCGGACTGCACTACTACACCAAGTTCGTCGAGCTGCAGCGCCAGGTCACCGACCTCACCCGCGAGCTCGCGATCCTGCGCGGCGAGCTCGAGCAGGCTCAGCGCCGCGAGCCGCCCGCGCCGTAGCGCCGCACCGCCGCGAGCGCGATCGCGACGACCGTCGCGAGCACGAGCCAGTGCGAGTAGCGAAAGTCCGGCGTCGGCGCGAGCACGAACAGGCTGGCCTCGAGCCCGATCCCCGAGAGCAGCAGCGCGACCAGCTCGCGATCGCGCCGCACGAACGCGAGCGCGATCAGCGCGAGCACGAGGTAGATCCACGGCCGGAACAGCGGCGTGCGGTGCGCGATCCACAGCATCGCGCGCTGCAGGGCTCGCTGCACCGTCGAGGCGCCGGTCGACAGGTGCTGGTTCTGGAGGTAGCCGTCGAGCTGGCTGGCGTGGGTGCGCACCACCTTCGACAGGCTGCCCTGGTGGACGCCGAACAGCTCGTCGCCGAGCGCGGCGCGATGGCGCAGGTACGCGCCGGGATGCGCGGTGACCACGTCCCAGAACGCGCGCGTGATCGCGTCGAGCTGGTCGTCGGGCGCCGGCGTCGAGCCCTGCACCGGCAGGTCCCACAGGTGGCCCGGCCCGACCAGCAGGGTGTCGAAGTTGCCCGGCTTGTAGGCCGCGCGGATCGCGGCGTGGATGTCCTTGTCGACCAGGATCCGCGTGCCCGCCAGGGTCTGGCGCAGCTCGTCGTCGGGGATCGTGCCGTCGACGTGGTCGAGCGTGCCGGCGATATCGAACACCGCGAGCGACGACTGCCAGTAGTGCATCTCGACGTCGGTCAGCGCGGCGTTGGCGCCGAACGCGGACGCGGTGATCGCGAGCCACGCCGCGAGCGCCAGGCCGTAGCGCGCGTACCACCGGGTCACGCCCGGCCAGGTGAAGCACAGCACGACGAGCGGCGCGGTCGCGGCGAACGCGTTGTAGCGGACCGCGGTCGCGAGCCACAGCGCGACAAGGCCGAGCACGCGATGCACGCGGCGCCCGGCGAGCACGCCGGCCAGCCCGAGCATCAGGAAGCCGGCCATCGGCGCGTCCTTCCACACCACGGCCATCGGCGCGAGCACGGGCGGAAACACGAACACCGCGGCGGCGGCGACCGCGGCGCGCCGGGCGGGCAGCGCGCGGCGGAACATCAGGTAGAGCCCGGCCGCGAGCGCGACCGTCTGGATCACCAGCATGCCGAACGGCCCCGGGATGATGGCGTCGACGTAGCGCCACAGCTTGGCCATCACCGGCGGGTGGCCGTCGCTGTAGAAGTTCGCACGGCCCTGGTCGAGCTGGTCGCTCGAGTCGAACGTCATGATCCCGGGGAACGCGTAGATCAGCGCGAACAGCCACGCCGCGCCGAGGATCGCCAGTGGCGGCAGGCCGGACAGCCAGGCCCTGACCCTTGCCGCGACGGCCGGAATCGCCACCGGCCGACTCTACACGCCATTTGCCGGCGGACAGCGGTATGGTCCTGTCGCCATGTGCGGCATCTTCGGCGTCATCCGCGGCCGCGAGCGCGACCCCGAGCTGGCGCGATCGCTCGCACGATCGCTGTTGCGGTACTCGGAGACCCGCGGCCGCGAGGCCGCCGGGATCGCGGTGCACGACGGCGCGCGGATCGACGTGCTCAAGCAGGGCAGCTCGGTCAGCGAGTTTCTCGCAAACCCCAAGCTGCACGAGCTGCTCGCGCGGCCGGCGATCGCGATCACCGGGCACTCGCGGCTCGCGACCAACGGCGCGCAGTCCAACATCGAGAACAACCAGCCGGTGATCGCGCGCGGCGCGGTCGCGCTGCACAACGGGATCATCGTCAACGACCGCGCGCTCGCGGCGCGCTACCCCGCGGTCGAGCGCAAGGGCGAGCTCGACACCGAGGTCCTGGCCGGCGTGCTGCGCGCCGAGCTCGACGCCACGGGCGACCTGGTCGCCGCGACCCGCGCGACGTTCGCCGAGCTCGAGGGCTCGGCGTCGATCGCGATGATGTTCGACGACCTCGACGTCATGCTGCTCGCGACCAACACCGGCTCGCTGTTCCAGCTCGCCGGCGACGGCGTGGTCGCGTTCGCGTCGGAGCGGTTCATCCTGCAGCGCGTGCTCGACGACAAGGCGCTCGCCGCCCAGCTCGGCGACTGCCGGCTCGAGCAGGTGCGCGCCGGGCACGCGGTGATCGTGCGGCTGTCGGACCTCGCCCGCCACGCGTTCGCGCTCGCGCCGCCCGAGGCGCCCGAGCCGCCGGCGTTCGCCCCGAACGGCCACCACGTCGAGATCGTCGATCACTCGCCGCGGCCGAGCGGGCTGCGGCGCTGCACGAAGTGCATCCTGCCGGCGAGCTATCCGTTCGTCGACTTCGACGAGCACGGCGTGTGCCGCTACTGCCGGACCTGGAAGAAGATCGCGGTCAAGGGCGAGCAGGCGCTGCGCGACGCGGTCGCGCCGTATCGCAGCAAGGACGGCAGCCCCGACGTGATCGTCGCGTTCTCCGGCGGCCGCGACTCGTCGTACGGGCTCTGGTACGTCAAGCAGGTGCTCGGGATGAACCCGGTCGCGTTCACCTACGACTGGGGCATGGTCACCGACCTCGCGCGGCGCAACCAGGCGCGGGTGTGCGGCCGGCTCGGCGTCGAGCACATCCTGCGCAGCGCCGACATCACGGCGAAGCGCCGCTACGTGCGCAAGAACGTCGAGGCCTGGCTCAAGAAGCCCGAGATCGGGATGGTCACGCTGTTCATGGCCGGCGACAAGGAGTTCTACTCGTGCGCCCGCCAGCTGCGCGAGGAGACCGGGATCAAGCTCGTGATCTTCTGCACCGGCAACATGATCGAGGACGCGCCGTACAAGACCGGGCTGATGGGCGTGCCGCAGGACGACCACGGCAACGTGCTGACGTTCATGTCGATGCGCAACAAGCTCGGGATGCTCTGGTACTTCGCCAAGAACTACGTGAAGAACCCGGCGTACATCAACGAGTCGCTGCTCGACACCGCGAACGCGTTCTGGCAGACGTTCGTGGTCAAGGACGACTTCCTCTACCTCTACCAGTACATTCCGTGGGTCGAGGACGAGATCGTCTCGACCATCCGCCGCGAGTTCGACTGGGAGATCGCCGAGGACACCACGACGACCTGGCGGATCGGCGACGGCACCGCCGCGTTCTACAACTACATCTACCAGACGATCGCGGGCTTCACCGAGGACGACGTCATGCTCGCGAACATGGTGCGCGAGGGCTACATCGATCGCGACGAGGCGATGCGCCGCGCGATCGAGTACGGCAAGCCGCGCTGGCCGTCGATCCGCGAGTACGCGCAGCTGATCGGATTCTCCGCGGAAGAGGCGCTGAACGTGATCAACGCGGCGCCGAAGCTGTACGGATGAACGAGCGCGCGCGGCTCCGGCGCGACGTCGCGTGGAACGTGGTGCCGGTCGCGCTGCTCGGCGTGGTCGGGCTCGGCCTCAACTTCGTGATCATCGGCTGGTGGAGCACCGAGGCGCTCGGCGTGTTCAACCTCGTGACGATCGCGCTGTTCGTGACCGCGGTGGTCGGCGCGTTCGGCCTGCAGTACGCGGTGCTGCACGCGGTGGCGGCGGCGGGCGGGCAGGCCGCCGCGCCGATCGTGGTCGGCGCGCTCGTCCCCGGCGTGGTGATCGCGGCGGCCGCCACCGGCGCGTTCCTCGCGCTGCGCGGCGCGATCGCCCGGCTGCTCGGCGACGACGTCGCCGCCGGCATGCTGTGGGCTGCGCCCGCGGTGTTCTGCTTCTCGATCAACAAGATCCTGTTCGGCGTGGTCAACGGCCTGCGCCGGATGCGCGCGTTCGCGCTGTACACGTCGCTGCGCTACGTGCTGATCGCGGTCGGCGTGGTGCTCGCGCGCGCGTGGCGGGTCGAGCCCGATCACCTCGCGGTGATCTGGACGCTCAGCGAGGGCACGCTGCTGGTCGTGCTCGCGATCGAGCTCGCCGCGACGGTGGCGCTCGCGCGCGGCGCCGGCTGGCGGGCGTGGGCGCGCCGCCACCTCGACTACGGCGGGCGCGGCCTGACCGCGACGCTCGCCTACGAGATCAACACCAAGCTCGACGTGTGGATGCTCGGCGCCGCGGGCATCGCCAAGGAGCTGGTCGGCGTGTACAGCGTGGCCGCCGCGATCAACGAGGGCGCGACCCAGCTCGCGGTCGCGCTGCAGAACAATCTCAATCCGATGATCGCGCGCGAGCTCGCGGGCGGCCGCCCCGGCGAGGTCGAGGCGCTGGTCCGCCGCACGCGGCGCTGGTTCGTGCCGGGCTTCGCGCTGGCGTGCGCGCTCGGCGCCGGGCTGTTCCCGCGCGTGATCCCGGCGGTGCTCCACGATCCGCACCTCGCCCTCGGCGGCCTGCCGTTCGCGATCCTGATGGCGGGGCTGGTCGCGGCGTCGCCGTACCTGCCGTTCAACCAGGTGCTGCTCATGGCCGAGCGGCCCGGCTGGCACACCGCGCTGCTCGTGTGCGTGGTCGCAGTCAACTTCGCCGGCGACCTCGCGCTGATCCCGCGGCTCGACCTGGTCGGCGCCGCGATCGCGACGTCGAGCGCCGCGGTGTGCGCCGCGCTGCTCGTGCGCCGGCTCGCCCGCACGCGCGCCGGCGTGCGGCTGTGATCGATCGACTCCGCGCCGCCCTTCGGCAGCGCTGCGCGGTCCGGCGGAGCCGGACCTCGCGTCACATCCCGAGGCCGCCCGACGCCATCAGCGCCTGGAACTGCGCGTCGCTGATCTTGGCGCCGATCCGGAAGTGATCGCCGGTGCGCTTGAGCTCGAGGCCCTGGATCACGCCGCGCATGTTCTCGGGCAGCTGGTCGGCGGCCTTCTTGAGGTCGGTGACCCCGCCCTCGAGCTTGTCCGCCATCGCGGCGTCGGTGATCTGCACCGTGAAGTCGAGCGCGAGCCCGCTGTTCATGTCGAACGAGCCGTAGAACTCGCCGACCTTGTCGGCGAACGGCGTCTGCGCCATCGAGCCGACCAGCCACACCGTCTTGCTGCGGTCGGCCTTGCCGATCAGCGCGGTCAGCGCCTTGTCGTCGGACGCCGACTGCTTGGCGGCCTTCGCGGCGTCGCCTTCGAGGTCGGCGCGGGTCACGGTGTCGAGCGTCGGCATCACCGAGATCGCCATGCCCTGGCGGCTGTACAGGTTGCCGTCCTTGAGCGCGAGGTACGACTGCTTGACCGTCATCATCGCGGTGTCCATCTCGACCGTGAGGAACTTGCCGTCCGGATCGGTCGTGTTCTTGTAGCCCGCGGTGTTCGCGCACTTCGCGATGTCGGCGATCGACATGCCGGAGAACGCCATGCGCAGCTCGACGCCGCCGGGCTTGGTCGCGACGCCGCCGACCAGCCGCAGCGACTTCATCTCGGTGAAGCAGCCGAGCCACTTCACCATCGCGTCCTCGCTCGTGCCGCTCTTGGCCGCGAGCTTGGTCATCATCTTGCCCATCGACGACGACATGAAGTTCTGCAGCTTCATGTAGTTGCCGCCGAACAGCGCGACGTTGCCCGCGGGCACGTCCTTGAGCAGGGCGGCGTCGTCGCCCGACATCGCCCCGGACCCCTTGTCGGAGGCCTTCTCGCACGCACCCAGCGCAACCGCACACGACAACACGAGCACCCAGACGTTCCGGCTTTTCATGGTGGCTGGTGTGCTAACGCGAAGTGCTGCCGAGCACAACACGTATTTCGCGACGGTTCCGGAGGCATGCTAGAAGGGCTCGTGTCTCCGACGCTTTCGATCGTCGCGCCGGCCTACAACGAGGAACGCAACCTGCCGGCGTTCCTCGCGGCGCTGGTGCCGGCGCTCGAGGCGATCCGCGAGCCGTTCGAGATCGTGTTCGTCGACGACGGCAGCCGCGACGGCACGCTCGGCCTGCTCGCCGCCGCCGCGTCGCAGGACGCGCGGATCAAGGTGGTCGCGCTCGCCCGCAACTTCGGCAAGGACGTCGCGCTGTCGGCGGGGCTCGCCCACGCGACCGGCCGCGCGGTGATTCCGATCGACTGCGACCTGCAACATCCGGTGGAGCTGATCGCGCAGTTCGTCGCGAAGTGGCGCGAGGGCTTCGACATGGTGGTCGGCGTGCGCGCGCGCCGCGACGAGGAGGGCTGGCTGCGCCGGAGCGCGTCGCGCGCCTACTACAGGATCCTGAACGCGATGACGAGCGTGCAGATCCCGCCGAACGCCGGCGACTTCCGGCTGATCGATCGCAAGATCGTCGACGTGATCGCCAAGATGCCGGAGCGCCACCGCTTCATGAAGGGCATCTTCGCGTGGCCGGGCTTCAAGACCGCGACGATCGACTTCCAGGCGGCGGTGCGCGCGGGCGAGACGCGCAGCCGGTGGAACCTGTTCCGGCTGTGGCGGTTCGCGCTCGACGGCCTGATGTCGTTCTCGACCGCGCCGCTCAAGCTGTGGACGTACATCGGCGCGCTGTCGGCGCTCGGCGCGTTCGTCTATCTCGCGATCACGCTGGTCCAGAAGCTGGTGTTCGGGATCAAGGTGCCGGGCTACGCGTCGCTGCTCGTGGTCGTGCTGTTCTTCAACGGGCTCCTGCTCGTCTCGAACGGCATCCAGGGCGAGTACATCGCGCGCATCTTCGAGGAAGTGAAAGGCCGGCCGCTCTACGTGGTCGCGCGCACGATCGGCTTCGAGCAGGTCCACGCCGCGCCCCCGCCCGAGCCCGCGGTGGCCGACAAGCCGACCCGCCGCGAGCTGCCGCGCCCGACCAAGCCTAGAGCTTCCCCATGACCGCGTAGGTCGCGTTGCCGTCGTCCTTCGACAGCACGATGATCCGCTCGACCCGGCGATCGCCGGGCAGCGACAGATCGATCCAGTTGTCGCCGTTGACGCCGAGCCACTTGTCGACCCGGAACGTGTCGTGGGCGCCATCGACGTAGCGCACGATCACGCGGCGGATGAACGGGTTGCCGTCCAGCGCCTGAAGGCGAATGTCGGTGAGCCGCGACAGATCGGCGGGAAGCCGGATGTGCTGACGCTGCGACATCGACGCGTAGCCATTGCCGAGCGCGAAGAACCGCTGCGCGTGCGGCTGGATCCACTCGGACGTGTCGGGCTGGTGATACGGCTGATCGGGCGGGCCTGCAGACGCGAGGGATCCTGCGAACAAGATGCCGGCGATCACGGCAAGACGGGTCATGGCATTCCTCCTTGCCGGATCCCGTGCATCGATCACGCCGGGCTAGCGCTCGCCCTTGACCACGTAGGTCGCGTGGGTGTTCGGCTCGGATTGCACGATGATGCGCTCGACCCGGCGCTCGCCGTGGAGCGGCAGATCGACCTTGCGATCGCCCGACTCGCTGAGCCGGCGGTCCACCGGGATCGTGTCGGACGTGCCATCGGCGAACCGCACGATCACGCGGCGGATGTACGGCTCGCCGTGGATCACCTCGAGGCGCAGCATCGACAGCCGTCCGAACTGGTCGCGGACGTTGATCATCTGGCGGTTCGACATCGACGCGTGGCCCTCGCCGAGCTGGAAGAATCGCTCGCCGTGCGGCGCGACCTCAGCAGGGTTCGGGGCGCGGTCGGGCGGGTCGGCGAATGCGACGGAGCCGGCGAGCACGATCGAGGCGATGACGGCAAGACGGGACATGGAGACCTCCTTGGCGCGGATCCGGTGCATCGATCACGCCAGGCGCCTCCGAGATCCGCGCGTGACGTGACAGCACGCGCCGTGCGTGATACGCGACGGTGATGCCGGCGTGGTCCCGGATCCTGCGTGCGGCGTTCGTGGCCTATGTCGCGGCCACGCTCGTTCACGTCGGCTGGGTGATCGCCCACGAGCCGTTCTCGTTCGACGCGTGGAACGTCGCGGTCGATACGCGAGGTCAGCCGATCACGCTCGGACGGTTCTTCCACTACTGGCGGTTCGAGTACACCCACTCCAACCCGCGGCTCGGCCAGGCGCTGACTTACCTCGCGTACAAGCTCGAGTACTTCGCGGTGATCGCGACGCCGCTGGCCTATCTCGCGATCTCGCTCGCGATCACGCTGCTCGGGCTCGCGCGCTGGCCGTTTCGCGCCGGCCGCGATGTCGCGCTGTGGGCGATCGTGCTCGGCTTCATGTGGTTCGCGCTGCCCGAGCTCGGCAAGACGATGTTCTGCCGGGCCTACGGCGCCAACTACCTCTACGGCGCGGCGATCCAGCTGTGGTTCCTCGTGCCGATCCGGCTGTGGCGGCGCGGCGAGGTCGGCGCGCGCTGGATCCCGTACGCGCTGTTCGGCGTCGCGGCCGGCGCGTGCAACGAGCACACCGGCCCGACGCTGATCGCGTTCCTCGCGGCGTACGGATGGTGGCAGTACCGGCGCCGCCAGCCGGCGCTGCTGCCGTGGGCCGGCGCGGCCGGCGCGCTGGTCGGGTTCTGCGCGCTGCTGTTCGCGCCGGGGCAGGGCGAGCGCTACGACAGCCTCGCGCAGAAGTCGTCGATGTTCACGCGGCTGGTCCAGCGCGGGTTCACCGGCAACCTCGACATCCTGCGCGACCTGCTGCTCGCGGCCGCGCCGGTGCTCGCGCTGATCGCGATCGTGCTGGTGATCGGCCTGGGCGACGAGGCCGAACCCGGCAAGCGGCGGCCGGCGCTGCGCCTGCTCGCGATCTCGATCGTCGCGGCGGTCGCGATGGCCGCGACGATCTTCGTGTCGCCCAAGCTCGGCTCGCGGTTCTACCTCGGGTCGGCGAGCCTGTTGCTCGCGTCGTTCGTCGCGCTCGCCGATGTCGTGCTCGTCGGCCCGCGCCGGCTCGCGCCGTTCGTCGTCGTCGCGCTCACCGCGTCGAGCTACGCGGCGGTGCGCACCGTGCCGCTCTACGCGCACGCCAAGCGGGCGAGCGACGCGCGGATCGCCGCGCTCGAGCGCGCGCCGCGCGATCGGGTGTTCATCGCGGACGCGTTCGATCAGGTCGACGACTCGTGGTGGTTCGAGGGCGACGACTTCCGCGACTCGCGCAAGCGCGACATGGTCGCGACCTACTTCGGCCTGCCCGGCGTGGTGTTCCGCGCCTACGACGCGACCTCGCCGCTCGGCGTCACCAGCGTGCGGTTCGTCCCGCACGTCACCGCCGATCCGCCGAGCTGCGCCGACGCGCTCGGCGGGCTGTCGCTCGGCTCGTACAAGGGGTTCGATCTGCCGGGCATCCAGCGCGAGCTGAACATCGCGATCGCGCAGATGCGCGAGCGGCTCGGCGGCGCCGGCCGGCTGCTCCAGGTCGATCTCGCGGTCGAGCTCGACGATCCCGCCCTCACGCTGCCGCGCAAGACCGTGCTGGTCGGGCGCTGGCGGCCGGATCGCTTCGAGGGCTACGCCGGCAAGCTCGAGCGCCGCACCCGCGAGTTCTCGCGCGACGTCGTGCTGCCGCACGAGCTCGAGACCGCCGACGTCGAGATCTACGTCTACCTGGTCGGCGACGAGGCCAAGCGGCTCGGCACCGGCGCCGACAAGGTGCTGCGCTACGTGCCGTGGCATCCCGGCGTGTACTGGATCCTCGCGTGCCGCCGCGACGAGTGCTTCGTGATCGCGGGCACCCACCAGGCCGGCTAGTACCTCTGTGGCGAGGCACTAGCGCGCGGCGATGTGATCCTCGCTCTGCGCGAAGATCTCGTAGCTGCCCGGGCCGCGCTCGGTCGACACCACGATCTCCGCGATCGGGCGCGGCGAGCGCAGCGCGATCACCGCCGAGCGCCGGTGCGCATTCAGCCGCTTGTCGACGTCGACCACCTTGCTGGTGCCGTCGGCGAAGTCGAGCCGCACGCGATGCAGCTCGACCGTGCCCTTCGACAGCTCGATGCGCACCTGGCCGAACGTGCCCGCGTCCTGGCCGACGTCGAAGTACTCGGTGCCGTGGCTCGCCGGCGTCGCGGTCGCGAGCTCCATCCACGCGCCGTCGGCGTGAGCGGGTTGCACCGGCAGATCCGTCCTGTAGCTGACCCGCGCGTTGTCGCCTTCTTGCTTGGGCTCGGCCGATGCGACGGCGGTGGCACCGACGAGCACGACCGCGAAACCTGCGTGAAGCTTCATGGCAGAACGCTGTCTTGCATGGCGCGTGCCCCGGCCGCATAGTCCGCCGATGCCGACGAGCGAGATTCCGCGAGAGCTGATCGAGCGGCTGCCCAAGACCGATCTGCACTGCCATCTCGACGGCTCGATGCGGCTCGACACGGTGATCGAGCTCGCGCGCGCGCAGGGCGTGAAGCTGCCGACGTTCGATCGCGGCGAGCTGTGGAAGATGCTCTACGCCGGCGAGCACGTCACGTCGCTCGACGACTACCTGCGTGCGTTCGATATCACGCTGTCGGTCCTCCAGGACGAGACCGGGCTCGAGCGCTCGGCGTACGAGCTCGCCGAGGACGCGCACCGCGAGAACGTGCGCTACCTCGAGGTGCGCTACTCGCCGCTGCTCCACGTGCGAAATGGCCTGAGGCCGGCGCAGGTGGTCGAGGCCGTGCTGCGCGGGCTGCGCACGGCCAAGCGCGAGTACGGCATCCGCTACGGGCTGATCCTGTGCGCGATCCGCTCGCTGGGACCCGAGCAGTCGCATCGCATCGCCGAGCTGTGCGTCGCGTTCAAGAACCGCGGCGTGGTCGGCTTCGATCTCGCGGGCAGCGAGATCAACTTCCCGGCCAAGGTCCATCGCGGCGCGTTCCAGCTGGTGATCGACAACAACATCAACTGCACCGCGCACGCCGGCGAGTCGTTCGGGCCCGACAGCGTGCACCAGGCGATCCACAAGTGCGGCGCGCATCGCATCGGTCACGGCACCCGGCTGATCGAGAGCGGCGACCTGATGAACTACGTCAACGACCACCGCATCCCGCTCGAGGTCTGCCCGTCGTCCAATCTCCAGACCCGCGCCGCGAAGACCTGGGAGAGCCACCCGGTCGACTTCTACGTCGACTACGGGCTGCGCGTGACGATCAACACCGACAACCGCCTGATGTCCGACACCACGGTGACCAACGAGCTCTACCTGTGCCACAAGCACTACGGCTGGTCGCTCCAGACGATCAAGGAGATCATCATCGCGGGGTTCAAGAGCGCGTTCATGCCGTACCGCGAGAAGGCCGATCTCGTCGCCGAGGTCAGCCGCGAGCTCGCGACGTTCGAGGATCCGCGCGGCGAGGTCACCGGCCGGGTCGGGCTGGTCGAGTCGGGCCAGCCCACCACCGCCGACAAGCCGGTGCCGCCGCCGCCCAAGCCCAAGCTCCAGGTGTCCTAGTACGGGCGTAACGCAAGGAGCGGCAACGAAGCGATCGGCGATGGATCGGCGGCCCCAACCGATCAGATCCTGTGTGGCGAGGTACTAGCTTCCGGTCGTGAACGAGAAGCTCACCGGCACCAGCGCGTTGCCCGAGCTGTCCGTGATCGCGTTCGACAGCGACACCGTGAACTGCGTGGTCGACGTCAGGGTCGCGCTCGGCGTGAAGATCCAGGTGATGCCGTCGGGCGTGGTGACCGTCCCCGCGATCGGGTTGCCGACGCCGTCCTGCATCGTGAAGCTCGTGGTGTCGACGTTCTGCACCAGCTCGTCGAACTGCACCGTGATCGTCGTTCCGGTCGCGACGTCGGTGTCGCCGTTCTTGGGCGTCGTCGAGATCACGTCGGGCGGCACGGTGTCGGGGCCGGTCGTGAACGACCACGAGAACGTCTGCAGCGGCAGGCCGTCGTGGTCGGTGATCGCCGGGCCGAGCGACACCTGGAACGTCGTGTTCGCGGCCAGCTGCACGTCCCAGTAGAACACCGCGACGTGGCCGACGTCGTCGTAGGCGACGGCGCCGCTCACCGGGCCCCCGAGCGTCGTCACCGTGAAGCTCTGCGCGTTCACGCCGATCACGTCCTCGGAGAACGCCACCTCGATCGCCGTGTTGACCGCGACCCCGGTCGCGCCGTCGACCGGCGTCACGCCGGTGACCGTCGGGCCGATCGCGCCGTCGGGCGCGTCGGGCGTCACGCCGGCGTCGATGTATGCCGGGCACGCCAGCGTGTCGGGCGCGCTGTCCAGGTGACAGCGATTCTCGGAGGCGACGCAGTGATAGTCGTCGGGGCACGTCGCGCCGGTCCCGCACACGAACCCGCACGCCGGCTCGGGCGTCGAGTAGCAGCCCGGCATCGCGCCAGAGGCCAGCGCGGCGATCGCGCCGAGGCCAACGACCGCGACCAGGATCCGTCGCATCCCGCCAACGCTATCACGACGCCCTCGCGACGCGGGTGTACCATCGGGCTGGATGGGCAAGCCGGATCGGGAGAGCGTGCGCGCGCTGGTCGAGCCGCACTGGCGACGGGTCTACAACTTCGTGTTCCGGCTCACCCTCGACCGCGAGCGCGCCGAGCGTTACGTCGCCGACATCTACGCGCGCGCCGCCGCCGAGCTCGACGCGCGGCCCGCCGGCGACCCCGAGGTCTGGCTGCTCGGGATCGCGAACCAGATGCTCGAGGAGCGCCTGCCGCGCCAGCCCGAGATCAACTTCGACATCCTCGACGAGACCCTGCGCAGCGAGGCCACCCGCACCGACGTCGTGCGCTCGCTCAGCGATCCGCAGCGCGACTTCCTGCTGTGGGAGCTCAAGCAGGGCTGCATGACCGCGGTCGTCAACTGCCTGCCGCCCGGCGAGCGCGCCGCGTTCGTGGTGTGCCACGTGCTCAAGCTCGACGACGACGCCGCCGCGAGGAGCCTCGGCATCACCGAGAGCGCGTACAAGGTGCGGCTGTCGCGCGCGCGGAAGAAGATCGGCGACTACCTCGCGCCGCGCTGCGAGCACGTCAACCCGATGAACCCGTGCCGCTGTCCCGCGCGCGTCGGCACCGCGCTCGCCAAGGGCTTCATCCGCTCGGTCGGCCCGGTCGGCGGCGAGGTCTCGCTGCGCAAGGCCGCCGTCCCCTACGGCCGCTACGGCACCGGCATCGGCAACGAGGACGTCCCGATGCGCGACATCGCCGCGATCTACGGCGGCCTGCCCGAGCCCGATCCGCCCGCCGACTTCGGCGCGAAGCTGATCGACCAGCTCGCGAGCTAGCGGCGGGGCCAGTCCGGAAGCTCGCCCTTGGCGAGCCGGTGACCGTAGAGCCCCGCGCCCTCGAACTGCGCACCATCGAATCGACAGCCGGTGAAGGTCGCCGCGTCGATACTCGCCCGCGAGAAATCGCTATCCCGCAGATCCGCCCCGTCGAACGTGCAGGTCTTCACGTTGGCCTCGACGAACTTGCTGTTGCACAGCCGGGCGCCGGTGAAGTCCGCCTCGATGAACGAGCGGCTGAAGTCGGCGCCGTCGAGGACCACGCCTCGGAACGATGCGCCCGCCTCGCCACGGCCGTCCGAGATGTCGAGCCCGCGGAAGTCGCGTTCGCCTTGCAGGTATCGCCGCGCGATCTCCGCCGGCGTCCACACGCGTTCGTCGTCCATCCCGCTCAGCGCGCCGCGCGGAACGCGGCCTCGAGATCGCCGCGCAGATCGTCGAGATCCTCGATCCCGACCGACAGCCGGATGAAGCCGTCGACGATGCCGAGCGCCGCCCTGCGATCGGCCGGCACGCTCGCATGCGTCATGATCGCGGGATGCTCGATCAGCGACTCCACGCCGCCGAGCGACTCGGCGAGCGTGAAGATCTTGCACGCCGACAGGAACCGGCGCGCCTGGTCGAGCCCGCCGCGCAGCACGAAGCTGATCATCCCGCCGAATCCGCGCGCCTGCTTCTGCGCCAGCGCGTGGTGCGGATGCGACGGCAGGCCCGGGTAATAGACCTTCTCGACCTGCGGATGCGCGACCAGCCACTCGGCGAGCGCGCGCGCGTTGTGCTCGTGGCGCTCCATCCGCACGTGCAGGGTCTTGGTCCCGCGCAGCACCATGAACGAGTCCATCGGCGAGATCACCGCGCCGGCCGCGTTCTGCAGGAACGCGACGCGATCGCGGACCGCCGCGTCGGCGAAGATCAGCGCGCCGCCGACCACGTCGCTGTGCCCGTTCAAGTACTTGGTCAGCGAGTGCGCGACCACGTCGGCGCCGAGCTCGAGCGGGCGCTGGAAGTACGGCGTCATGAACGTGTTGTCGACCGCGACCATCACGCCGCGCCCCTTCACCGCCGCCGCGACCGCCGCGATGTCGATCACCTTCAGCATCGGGTTGGTCGGGGTCTCGAACCACACGAGCTTGGTATTCGGGCGCAGCGCCGCGGCGACCGCGCCCGCACCCGCGCTCGGATCGACGTAGCTGAACTCGAAGCCGAGCCGGCGATACACCTTGTCGAACAGCCGGAACGTGCCGCCGTAGAGGTCATCGCACGCGATCACGTGGGTGCCGGCGTCGAACAGCTGGAGCAGGGTCGAGGTCGCGGCCAGCCCCGACGCGAAGCACAGCCCGCCGGCACCGCCCTCGAGCGAGGCCAGGTTGTCCTGCAGCGCGAACCGCGTGAGGTTGTGGGTGCGCGAGTACTCGTAGCCCTTGTGCACGCCCGGCGCCTGCTGCGCGTAGGTCGAGGTGTAGTAGATCGGCGTCATCACCGCGCCGGTGGTCGGATCGGGCGACTGGCCGGCGTGGATCGCGCGCGTGCCGAACCCTCGCTTGACCTCGTCACTCAAAGCGGAAGCCCTTCGGATCCTTCTCCATGATCCGCTCCATCGCCGCCTCCTCGAGCAGATCGATCATGCGCTGGCCGCCGTACTTCTTCATCAGCTTGTCGTCGTACTCGTCGGCGATCAGCGCGACGTCGCGCAAGGTCGCGATCAGCTCCTCGGGATCGAGCGTCGTGCCGCCGAGGATCGTGTGGGTGAACAGCACGGTGTGCTCGCCGGGATCCCAGGCGAACGCGCCGAACCGGAGGTGGGCGTTGAGCTCGAGCAGCTGCTTGGCGAGCGGGCCATCGACGTCGATCCCCTTCACCAGCTGCGACGCGCAGCGCACCATCGCGCGGTTATCCCCCCACGGCACCACGCTGATCATGACGTAGGCCGAGCCTTGCTTGATGACGTAGAGCGAGTCGTCGATCTTGCGAAACGCGGTGCTGTCCTGGAGCGTGCGCTCGATGAGGAGCGCGGTGGCCACTTCGGCGGGGTTCATGGGCCGTTGTTAACACGTGTGCCATGTCGTGTGATCGGGGGCGCAGGCTGGCAAACGCCGGCTCGGTCGTGCGAACATCGCGGCGTGCGCCGGGTCTGGATCGCACTCCTGTTCGTCGTCTGGCTGGGGGGCACCGGGCTCGCCGACGAGATCAAGGACATCGTCGTCGAGGGCAACACCAAGACGACGAGCGATACCGTCATCCTGATCGCCCGGATCGACGTCGGCGACGACTGGAACATCAGCATGGTCGACGTCGTCAAGCAGCGCCTGCAGTCGTGCGGCCTGTTCAACGACATCGAGGTGTTCTTCGAGCCGACCCCGACCAAGGACGGCGTTCGCGTCCACATCCAGGTCAAGGACAAGCACTCGTGGGTGATCGCGCCGGCGTTCTACAACGAGCCGACCAACACCGGCGGCGGCATCGGCTACGGCGAGAACAACCTGTTCGGCGAGAACCAGAAGCTCCTGCTCTACGCCCAGCTCGCCACCGGCGACTCGTTCTTCGTCGGCGCGTGGGTGATCCCGTCGATCGGCGGCACGCGGTTCTACGCGCAGTTCGACACCTACCTCGACTCGTCGCGCGTCATCGAGTACGCCGAGCCGACCAGCTACATCGACAACCCCAAGGCGGTGCGCCAGTCGCGCATGGCGTACC
The DNA here is from genome assembly GCA_035516595.1 of Kofleriaceae bacterium. Taxonomy (GTDB): domain Bacteria; phylum Myxococcota_A; class Polyangia; order Haliangiales; family Haliangiaceae; genus JABFXX01. The sequence continues at coordinate 25,382 of DATJAE010000438.1, forward strand.
TCAACGGCGGCGTCAAGCTCGGCATCGAGCTGTTCCGCGGGATCAAGCTCGACGCCCGGCTGCGCGCCGCGCACGTCAGCTACAGCGAGGTCGAGATCTCCGACGGCGCGTCGATCGACGACATCGTACCCGGCGCCCCGGCCGGCACGCCCGTGCCCAAGCCCGGCATGGAGGGCTGGGACGTGTCGAACGAGTGGCAGTTCACGATCGATCGCCGCGCCAACTTCAACGGCATCTACTCGGGCTACCGCTACGTGCTCGACTACGAGTACGCGCTCAACCCGCTGGGCTCGGACTTTCACTACCACCGCGCCGCGGCGTCGGCGTACCGCGCGTGGCGCGTGCTCGAGCGTCACGATCTCGTGCTCAAGAGCAGCGTCAACGTCGGCCATCACCTGCCGTTCCAGCAGGAGCTCTTGACCGGCGGCTCGTCGATGCGCGGCTGGCTGAACAACCAGTTCCGCGGCGACTTCCAGGTGCTGGCCAACGCCGAGTACTCGTTCCCGCTGTTCACGCTGCCGTTCCCCAAGCCGATCGGCGGAGTGTCGGTGCGCGGTCTCGCGTTCTGGGACTCGGCGTACACCACGTTCCTCACCGACTCGAACCCCGAGCGCAACTACCTGCCCGACGCGCTGGTGCGCGGGCTCGACGGCTTCAAGAACTCGGTCGGGCTCGGCACGCGCTTCTACAGCGACGCGATCGTGATCCCGTTGCTCGGCGTCGATGTGGGGTATGGTCTCGAAGCCCGTGACTTCGAGGTCTACCTGGCGATCGGTCTTACTGATTAGCCTGGCCGCCTGCGGCGGTGCGCAGCGCGCGGGCGGCGCGGCGGACCTCGTGCTGCTCGGCGGCGACGTCCACACGATGGATCCGGCGCACCCGCGCGCGGCGGCGGTCGCGGTGCGCGGCGAGACCATCGCGGCGGTCGGCGACGACGCGGACGTGCGCGGGTGGATCGGCCCGCACACCCGCGTGGTCGAGCTGCACGGCGCGAGCGTGACGCCCGGCCTGGTCGACACCCACTGCCACCTGTACGAGCTCGGCTCCGAGCGCGAGGCGGTGAACCTGCGCGGGATGACCAGCGAGGCCGAGATCGCCCGGGCGGTCGCGGCGGCGGCGAGCGCGCAGCCGGCCGGCGCGTGGGTGATCGGCCGCGGCTGGGATCAGAACCGCTGGACGCCGGCGCAGTTTCCGACCCGCGCCTCGCTCGACGCGGTCGTGGTCGATCACCCGGTCGTGCTCGAGCGGATCGACGGCCACGCGCTGTGGGTCGACTCGCAGGCGCTCGCGCTCGCCGGGATCACCGCGCAGACGCCGGATCCGCCGGGCGGCAAGATCGTGCGCGACGCGCGCGGCGAGCCCACCGGCGTGCTGGTCGATCGCGCGACCGCGCTGGTCGGCGCCAAGCTGCCGCGGGCGAGCGCCGAGGTGCGCGAGCGCCGCATCCTGGCCGCGGCGCGCGAGGCGGTCGCGGCCGGCCTCACCGGCGTCGGCGAGATGGGGATCGAGGACGCGACCGCCGAGGTCTACGCCCGGCTCGCCGCCGAGCATCGCCTGCCGCTGCGGGTCTACGCGTTCCTGCTCGGCGACACCGCGCACCCCGAGGTGCTGCGCGCGCGCCATCCCGCGCCCGCGGTCGGCCGGTTCGAGATGCCGGGCGTGAAGTTCTTCGCCGACGGCGCGCTCGGCTCGCGCGGGGCGCGGCTCTACGCCGACTACGACGACGACCCCGGCAACCGCGGGCTGTGGGTCACCGAGCCGGCGGTGCTGGCGCGCGCGGTCGACGACGCGGTCGCCGGCGGCTGGCAGGTCGCGATCCACGCGATCGGCGACGCCGCGGTGGGCAGCGTGCTCGACGCCTACCTCGCGGCCGAGGCCGCGCACCCCGGCGATCACCGGCTGCGCGTCGAGCACCTCCAGATCCTCGCGCCCGGCGATCTGCCGCGGCTGGTCGCGGCGCACGCGATCGCGTCGATGCAGCCGACCCACGCGACCAGCGACATGCCGTGGGCCGAGGCGCGGATCGGCAAGGCGCGGATCACCGGCGCGTACGCCTGGCGCACCATGCTCGATCACGGCGTGCCGCTCGCGTTCGGCTCCGACTTTCCGGTCGAGCAGGTGTCTCCGCTGCTCGGGATCTACGCCGCGGTGACCCGGCAGGATGCGGCGGGCAGCCCGGCCGGCGGTTGGTATCCTGCGCAGCGGATGACGCTCGACGAGGCGATCGCCGCGTTCACCCGGGGTGCGGCGTATGCCGAGCGCGCGGAGGCGACCCGAGGCGTGATCGCGGTCGGTCGCGCGGCCGACCTGACCGTGTTCGATCGCCCGCTCGCACCCGATCGATCCTTGCTCGAGACCCGCGCCGCGATGACTGTGGTCGGGGGCGAGATCGTGTATCCCTTGGCAGAGCGATGAGGTTTTGCCCGTTTTGCAGCGCGGAGAACGCGGACGAGCTGGCGGTCTGCCAGGCGTGCGGCCGCCGCCTGCCGCCGCTGCCGCCGCGCCGCGCGCGCAACGCGCCGCCGACCGGCGTCCAGCTGCCGGTGCGCCAGACCGCGCCGCCGCCCGTGCCGGTGCGCAAGTCGGCACCGTCGCCCGCGCCGCCGATCGCGCCGTCGCCTGCCGCGCCGGCGAGCACGATCACGCAGCCGATGTCGCCCCCGCCACCGCCCGCGCCGCGCGACAGCGCGCCGTCGCTGCCGCCGCCGCCGGCGGCCAGCGCCGAGTCGAGCTCGCGACAGGTCCTGCTCGACGCGCTCGCGCCGGCCCCGGCCGCCGCGCGCCGCGATCCGCCGCCCGCCGAGCCGCGCGCGGCCAGCGACCCGGGACGCCGCCGCAGCGACGCGCCGTCCAAGCCGCCGCCGATCACCGTGCCCGCGATCGTGCCGCCGCCGCCGGCCCCGGCCGCGCCTGGCTATCCGCGCGCCGGCTCGCTGGTCGACCACGACACCGCGCCGACCGCCGTGCCGCCCGGCGCGATCGAGCCGCCGCCGACCCGCATCCAGCGCAGCGACGCGATGGCCGACCGGCCGTTCGTGCCGCCCAAGGTGCTGCCGGTGCCGGAGATCCCGGAGCCCGGCCTGATCAACGGCGCGCGCTATGCCTACATCTTCTGGCGCGCGCGCTGGCAGCGCCGCGGCGCGATCCGGCAGCTCGGCGTCGAGATCAAGCAGGACACCGAGGCGCTCGACCAGGTGCTCGGCGCGCTCGGCGGCGCGGCGCGCGGGGCGCGCGTGCAGGGCCGCGTGTTCTCGGCGGAGAACGCGGCGATCTCGGCGGCCGAGGAGCGGATCGGCGCGCTCCAGAAGGATCACGGCGAGGTCGAGGGCCGCAAGGCCGAGGAGAACTCGAAGTTCGTCGACGTCGAGCGCGAGCGCAACGACAAGCTGAGCGAGGCCGAGCGCCAGGTCGACGAGGGCCAGCGCGAGCTCGCCAACCTCGAGGGCCAGCGCCGCGGGCTGCGCGACGCGCGCAAGACGCTCGAGCGCCGCCAGAAGGCGTACCTCAAGTCCGCCGAGGATCACGATCGCCAGGCCGGCAGCGCGCAGATGGGCGACCAGCGCCAGGAGATGCGGCGCGCCGCGGAGGGTCACCGCAAGGAGGCCGCCGCGCTCGAGCCCGAGCGCCAGGACATCGACCGCAAGCTCGCCGCGCTCGAGCGGCCGATCAGCGAGGCCACCGCGAAGCTCGACGCCGCCAAGGCCGAGCTCGACGCCGCCAAGCGCAGCCTCAACGACGTCCGCGAGGGCCACACCCACCGACTCGCCGAGCTCGACGCCGAGCAGAAGCGCAAGTCGCGCGAGATCTCGCTCGCCGAGTCCGAGATCCAGCGCCGGCTCGTGACGCTCGGCACGCTGGTCAACCTCAACCGCATCGAGGACCCGCAGTTCGACGAGCTCTACCAGCGCATCGATCGGCTGCGCGGGGCGATCACCGCGCGCACGACGGAGATCGAGAAGCTCACGGCGGAGCGCGAGGCATACGACCGCGGCACGCTGGTGCGCGGCGTTGCGACGATCGGCGGCGCATTCGTGCTGCTGATCGCCCTGATCGTGATCTTTCGTGCGATTCTATAGAAGGGCACGTGCCGAAGGTCCTGGTTTCGAACAACAGCGAGCTGCTGCGGCATTTCACGGCGCCGCCGTTCCAGCGGCTCGGCCTCGACCTGCTGGTCGCGCGCACCGCGGACGAGGCGCGCAAGCTGTTCGGCGATCACGAGCCGCCGCTGGTCGTGCTCGACGTCGACACCGAGGGCTTCGCGCTGACCAAGCAGATCAAGGACAAGAGCCCGGCGACCCGCGTGATCCTGATCGCGGGCAAGCGGCTGTCGGGCGACCAGATGCGCGAGGTCTCGCAGAGCGGCGGCGACGAGCTGCTGATCGCGCCGATGACCGCCGACGAGCTGCACGACGTGATCGCGATCCAGCTCGGCGAGCCGCGCCCGGGCACCGAGGCGTTCGCGGTGACGATCGAGCTGGGCGGCCGCAAGGTCGACGCCACGGTGTCGAACCTGTCGGTCGACGGCGTGCGCCTGGTGGTCGCCGAGCCGGTCGCGGAGGGCCAGGCGATCACGGTCACCGTCGCGCAGCAGGGCGAGGCGCCGGTCGCGATCAAGGGCACCGCGGTGTGGGCGCAGCCGCGCGACGGCAAGACCGTGGTCGGCATCGCGTTCGGCCCGCTCGACGATCGCGCGCGCGCGCTGCTCGCCAAGCTCACGCAGTGGCAGGTCCGCAAGGACGGCGAGCGCACCCGGGTCGTCCTGCGCGGCGACTTCACCGAGGCGACGCGGTTCGACGAGCTGCTGCCCGCGATGGTCGGGCGCGTCGTGTTCGACATGGCGCAGGTGACGTACATGAACTCGCTCGGCGTGCGCGCGTGGTGCGAGTTCCTGCGCCAGGCCCGGATCCAGGGCTACGAGTTCCACGCGTGCTCGGTGCCGTTCATCCTGCAGGCGTCGATGGTGCGCGACGTGATCGGCCGCGGCACCGTGACGTCGTTCTTCGCGCCGTTTCACTGCATCGGCTGCGATCACCAGGAGGAGCGCCTGCTGCAGAGCGCAGCGATCCTCGCGTCGGGCCTCGAGCCACCGGTGTTCAAGTGCCCGAGCTGCGGCGGCGCGCTCGAGTTCGACGATCTGCCCGAGCGCTACTTCGCGTTCCTGTCCGACGACATCGACTGAAACCCTGCGCCGGCTTCGTAGTAGGCTAGATCGTCATGCGCAAACTGTTCGTGCGGTCGCTCGCGATCGCATTCGTGACGTTTGCGGTGGTGTTCGGCAGCGAGTTCTTCCTCGAGTGGCGGCGCGCCGGCTGGCCGGGCCTGGGCCAGATGAGCTGGGCCGGGGTCAACAACTCCAAGCTCGCCGACATCCTGTCGCCGATGGCGCGCGCGTACAACAACGTGCTCGCGATGCTGCTCGCGACCATCGGCCTCGCGATCCCGCTGACGGCGAACATGCACACGCCGAAGCTGATCGAGATGTTCTTGCGCGACCGGGTGAACCGCTGGGTGCTGTCGTTCATCGCGCTCGGCGCCGCCCACGTGCTGTGGGTGGACTACATGATCGGCCCGCAGTTCGCGCCGACCTGGGCGATCACGCTCGCGGTGTACTTCGCGATGGCGGGCTGGGCGATCTTGCTGCCGTACTTCTTCTACGTCGTGCGCTTCGTCGATCCGTCGCGCCTGGTGATCCGGCTGCGCGACGACACCATGGAGATCGTGCAGCGGGTCGCCGATCGCGCGGTCCCGGCGGTCGACGCCCAGCTCGACATCGCGACCCGGGTCAACCAGCTCGGCACGGTGATCATCAAGTCGCTCGATCGCAACGACCGCGACGTCGCGGCCGAGGGCACGTGGGCGATCAAGACGCTGCTCGACCACTACGATCGCCACAAGGGCCGGATGCCGAAGGAGTGGTTCGTGGTCGATCGCGCCGACTTCGTCGGGCTGTCGGACGAGGCGCTCGAGATGCTGAGCGAGAACCGCACGTGGTACGAGATGAAGTGCCTGCAGCAGGTCGAGCACGGCTTCCTGCGCGCGCTGCACGGCGCCAACGACACGGTGTCGACGTTCTCCGACGCGACCCGCGTGATCGCGAGCCGCGCGCACGGCCGCCACGACGAGCAGGCGCTGCGCCTGTGCATCCGGTTCTTCAACAACTACCTGCGCGACGCGATCCGCGCGCGCAACCTGCGCGCGGTCTACGACGTGTTCCACCAGTACCGCCGGCTCGGCCGCGAGCTGGTCGATCGCCCCGAGCTGCTGCGCGACATCGGCCACCACTTCCAGTACTACGCGGTGATGGCGCGCACCTACGGCATGGTGTTCGCGCCGCAGCTCGCGCTGTTCGACCTCGGCTTCGTCGCGCGCCGTGCCTACGAGCGCGCGTCGCCGGCCGCGCCCGATCTGCTCGCGGTCGCGCTCGCGATGCCGCACCGCACGGGCGACGACGTGCACTCGATGGCGGTCAAGGCCAAGCTGATCCTCGGCGCGTTCTTCGTCGCGAACAGGTACGACGCCGAGGCCGGGCTGGTGCGCGACAACCTGCGCGACATCGCGGCGATCGAGATCGAGCGCGCCGAGAAGGAGCTGCTCGCGGCCGATCGCGAGTTCTTCGAGGTCACGGATCGCCAGCTCAACCTCGAGTACATCCCGCCCGATCGCCGCGAGCCGCTGCGCGGGTTCTGCGCGAGCCTGGTCAAGGCGGCGTCGTAGGCTGGACCGAGCTGCCGGGCGCCGCCGAGCCGGCCTGGTGGTCGACCTTGAGCGAGCCGGTCTGCGACGCCCACATCAGGTAGGCCACCACCGCCAGCCCGAGCACGGCGAGCACGACCAGCGCGCCGAACGGCACGCGATCGCCGAGCGTCCGGCGCGCGAAGAACCGCCCGGCCGAGCGCTTGTGGATGGTCGAGGTCACGTCCTGGGTGAACGAGCCGGGCGCGTGCGCCTTGTGCAGACCCGACAGCGCGCGCCGGGTCTCGGCGAGCTCGGCATGCGCGGCCTTCCAGCCGGCGTCGCTCTCGATCTTCCGGGCGATCTCCGCGCGCTCGGCCTGGGGCAGCGCGTCGTCGAGGTAGTCCGACAGCTTCGCGATCATCTCGTCTTCGGAGTCAGACATGGCTTTGCAGCTTCTTTCGCAGCACCAGCCGGGCGCGGTGCAGGCGTGACTTCACCGTACCGTCAGGCAGCCCGGTGATCTCGCAGATCTCCTCGATCGAGAGGTCCTCGACGTCGCGTAGCACCACCACGACCCGGTGATCGTCGTCGAGCCTGGCGATCGCGTCCTGGAGCAGCTTCTCCAGCTGGGCGCCCTCGAGCGCGCGGTCGGGCGCGGCCGGGCGCGGCCCGCCGATCGAGCCGTTGACGCCCTCGCCGCCGGCGTTGGTCTCGTCGAGCTCGTCGCGGTCGCGGTCGTGGCGGCGTGCGAGGTACTTGATCCGGTTCTTGCAGTGATTGACCGTCACCCGGTACAGCCAGGTCGAGAACTTCGACTCCTCGCGGAAGGTGTCGATGGTCTTGAACACCGTGATGAAGACCTCTTGCGCGACATCCTCGGCCTCGGCCCGGTTGCCGAGCATCCGAAACGTGATGTTGTAGACCCGGTCGCGATGACCCTCGAGCAGCTCGCGGAAGGCGCGCTCGTCCCGGTCGCGCAGGCGTCGCAACAGCGAGCGCTCGAGCTCAGACATGGACCGGACCCAGCATACAGGGCGCTCGGATCCGACACCCAAGCGGGCAGATTGGTTTCGCTCCGGACCCGACGGGGCGCGTTGCCCCCAATATAACCGATGGCTTTCGGACGCGAAGGGCTGTACCTTGGAATCGCCACGGTTCGTCGGTTGCGCTGCTTGGTTCCGTTTGCGTCTCTTGCTACGGGTCGGCCATCGCTAGATCGGTGCTCAGTGGGCTGAACAGTTTCAAACCCGCTTTCGAGCACGGGCCCCCTCGCGGGCGGGTCGAGTCACTTCACAGGGCCGTTTCGAGCAAGCGATGAACACTCGTCTGTACGTTGGAAACCTTTCGTTCAACACGACTGCTGATGGCGTTCGCACTGCATTCATGCAGTTCGGTACGGTCAGCGACGTCCACCTCGTCACCGATCGCGAGACCGGCCGCTCACGCGGCTTCGCGTTCGTGACCATGGGGACCACCGAAGAGGCCGCCAAGGCGATCGAGGGCATGGACGGCAAGACCCTCGACGGTCGGCCGCTCCGGGTCAACGAGGCCGAGCAGCGCCAGCAGCGCGGCGGCGGTGGCGGCGGCGGCGGCTTCCGCGGCGGCGGCGGTGGTCGCGGCGGTTACGGTGGTGGTGGTGGCGGCCGCGACTACGGCGAGGGTGGCGGTGGCGGTGGCGGTGGCGGCGGCGGTGACTACGGCGACGATCGCGGTGGACGCGGTCGTGGCCGCGGCGGCCGCGGCGGCGATCGCTGGTAGTCACTGCGGCGTCGGATCGACCGTCGGTCCAGGGAAGCGCTTCCCGAAGAAGCGCAGGCTGGCAAGGATCAGCGTCTCGTCGCTGCCATCGATGGCGTGGCGCGCGCCGATGTCGATCCCGTATTGCATGCTGACGTAGCCGAGCCCGGCCGACAGGTACGTCGTGCCGAGACCGTTGTCGTGGAGCCCGCCGAGCCGGATCGGGAACCCCGACTGGCCATCGGAGGAGCCGAGGAAGTACTCGGCGCCTCCGCCGTAGCGCGCGCCCTGCGCCATGCCGTCGAGCTTCCACCGCGTGTCGAAGCTCAGCGCCAGTGACGGCACGGGGTGGACGTAGAGCCCGCCGCCCACCGTGCGCGGGAAGTCCTCGGACGTCGCGCCGAGCAGGTTCTGACCGACCACCCCGAGGTTCACCATCTGGGTGAGCCGCAGGGTCGCGCCGAAGTCCCAGGTGAAGCCGCTCGAGCTCGGCTGGCCCATCACGCCGTCGTCGTAGTGGTAGTACTTCACGCCGCTGCCGACGTAGACGTGCGGCGTGATCGCGTAGCCGAGATCGACGCCGCCGACATGCGTCGCGGTGTGCGTGCTCGCGCCATCGAGCTCGGGGTTCGCGCCGGCGTAGTCGTAGTAGAAGCAGCCGGGGAGGTTGCCGGTGGTGTCGCACGCCGACACGCCGACCAGCGACGCGTCGTCGGACAGCCGGTAGCCATAGCCGCCCTCGAACACCAGGTCGCGCGACAGCGGCAGGTCGGCCGGGTTCATCGCGATCGTGCTGGCGTCGGTCGCGCCGCCGCGCAGCGCCTCGCCGAGCGCGATCTCGCGCGGGCCGAGCATGTCGGTGAGGCCATCGCCATCGGCGTGCGCGCTGCCGACCAGCGTCGCGACGATGACCAGCGCGCTTGCGAGCCGCATGTCCGAGTGTTGGCGCCATTTCCGGCGGCGCGCAAGAAATCCCATCGCGCGTGTCAGCGAGGCAGCGCTGCGCGGCACCGCACGCCAAGTTGGCAGGTACAGTGCGCCATGGCCAAGTCCGGATCTGATCTCGTCGAGGCGGCCGCCGAGTTCGACGACGCGCTCGCCAGCTACACCCGGCTCGGCGAGCTGTTCGTCAAGACGCCGCTCGACACGCTCAAGCAGCTCGAGCGCGCCAATGCCACGCTCGCCGAGATCGCGGACTGCGAACAGCGCCTGCAGCACGCCGGAAAGCGCCTGATCGATGCGCTCGGCCGGGCGCGCGCCGCACAGGAGGGCCTCGCCAGCCAGGTCGTGGACCACGCGCCCACCGTGCAGGCCCGCAACAGCGAGCTCAAGCAGCTCATGGCCGAGATGGCCGCGCTCGCCGGCGACGTCGCGCAGGTCAACGCCAAGGTCACCGTGCCGGAGGGCGAGGGGCGCCCGGATCCCGGCGAGCTGTCGTCGTCGATCCTCGCGCTGTCGGACCGCGCCGAGCGGCTCGCGGCGGCGGCGCGCGGCGCGCGCTTCGAGGAGCTCGCCGCGCAGGCGCACGCGCTCCACCAGCGGCTCAAGCTGATCGCGACCAAGCTGCAAAAGGCCGCGACCAACTAGCGAAAACTTTGCGCGAGGTCCGGACCCCGCGCGGGCGCGCGTCCCCTATGCTCGGTGAATTCACTCCGCGCACTCGCCGTCACACCTCGTCCGTCGAAAGGTCCCCATGCGCCACCTGCTCGCCGCGATCCTGCTCGCAGGCTGTACCGTCGTTGCGGCCACGCCACCGCCGCAGTACGGCCAGCCGCAGCCGCCGCCCAATCCAGCGCCGGAGCAGCCGACGACGACCGCGACCGTCACGGTCACGGCGCAGCCGCCGCCGCCGCCGCCGCCCGACACCGAGGTGTCCGCGCCGCCCGATACCTCGGCGCCGGTCGATTACGACGAGCCGGTCTACGACAACGTGACGGTCGATGTCGCCGCGGATCCGGTGCCGAGCGTCGACGTGTTCTACGACCAGCTCGATCCGTACGGCACCTGGTACGACGATCCCACCTACGGCTGGGTGTTCGCGCCGCAGAACCCGGGCTACGTCCCGTACTCGAACGGTCACTGGAAGTACACCGACTACGGGATGCTGTGGGTGTCGAACGATCCGTGGGGCTGGGCCACCGATCACTACGGACGCTGGATCTGGAGCAACCGCTGGATCTGGGTGCCCGACACCAAGTGGGGACCGTCGTGGGTGACCTGGCGGCAGAGCAACGGCTGGGTCGGCTGGGCGCCGTGCGGCTACGGCGCCGACGCGTACGTGCCCGACGATCACTGGCGGTTCGTCAACGCATCGTACATGTTCGCGCCCGACATCGGCCGGCGCTACGCCTCCGGCAACGTGCGCGTCTACATCGACGCGAGCGAGCCGGTCGTGCGCTATCACCAGCATCGCGGCGACGTGTGGGTCGCCGGTCCGAGCGAGGACTGGATGCGCGATCATCACGTCGTCTACGTGCGCGCCGCGGCCGATCCGGACGAGCTCGGCCGGCTCGACGCCGCGCGCCGCGCCGAGGACGAGCGCCGCGCGCGCGAGCGCCAGGCCGAGTGGGACGCGCGCCGCCGCCGCGAGGACGCGGTGCGCCGCCAGCTCGACGACCAGGCGCGCCGACAGCGCGAGGAGCAGCAGCGGCTGGTCAGCGAGCAGCGCAAGCTCGCCGACGAGCGCCACCGCCAGGTCGAGGAGCAGCGCAAGCTCGCCGACGAGCAGCGCAAGGCGGGAAGCGACGCGGAGCGCCGCCGCATCGAGGCCGAGCAGCACAAGCTCGCCGACGAGCAGCGCAAGGCGCAGGCCGAGGAGCTCAAGCGCCGCGAAGCCGACGACAAGCGCCGCCAGGACGACGCGCGCCGCCAGCAGGCGATCCTCGACAAGGAGAAGGCCGAGCAGCAGAAGCGGTTCGACGAGCAGCACGAGCGCGAGGCCGCCGACCAGGCCAAGCGCCAGGCCGAGATCGATCGCCGCAAGGCCGAGGATCAGAAGCGCCTCGAGGAGCAGCAGCGCAAGACCGCCGAGGAGCAGAAGAAGCGCGACGAGGAGGCCAAGCGGGTGCGCGACGAGGACGCGCGCAAGGCGGCCGAGGAGCAGAAGAAGCGCGACGAGGAGGCCAAGCGCGCGCACGACGCCGACGCGAAGAAGGCGGCCGAGGACCAGAAGAAGCGCGACGAGGAGGCCAAGCGCGCGCACGACGCCGACGCGAAGAAGGCGGCCGAGGAGCAGAAGAAGCAGGAGGAGGCCGACAAGCGCAAGGCCGCCGAGGACGCCAAGCGCGCCGAGGCGGATCGCAAGAAGGCCGCCGAGGAGCAGAAGAAGCAGGCCGACGACCAGCGCAAGGCCGACGCGGCGAAGCAGAAGGCCGAGGCCGACAAGGCGAAGGCGGCGGCCGAGCAAAAGAAGGCCGACGACGCGAAGAAGAAGGCCGAGGCTGACAAGGCCAAGGGCGGCGGCGCGAAGAAGCCATAGCGCGCACCGGCGCCGTGTTATGCCTGCGGCGTGCCGGAAGAACCCGATCTCCCCGCCGCCGCGACGGTGCCGCCGCTCGAGCCGGCTCATCGCACCGGCGAGCTGCGCGGCGAGCTCGACCTGCGGACGATGGTGGTCGGCGCGGTGGTCGCCGCGATCATGGGCGCGTCGTACCCGTACATCTCGCTCAAGCTGGGGTTCGGACCGAACGTGTCGGTGGTCGCCGCGTTCTTCGGCTTCCTGCTGCTGCGCGTCGTCGAGGTCGCGACCCGGCGCAAGCACTACAACCGCTGGCAGAACAACCTCGCCGAGGCCGCGGGCACGAGCGCGGCGCAGACCGCGTTCATGTGCATCCTGCTCGGCGGGTTCGACATCCTCCGTCACTCGCGGCCCGACATCTTCAGCCTCGAGCTCACGCCGACGACGTCGTTCTTGTGGCTGTCGGTCGCGTGCACGCTCGGCGTGCTGCTCGCGGTGCCGCTGCGCCGCCACTTCGTGGTCGACGAGAAGCTGACCTACGCCGACGGCCTGGCCGCGTCCGAGACGCTGATCGTGATGGACCCGCCGCGCGAGGCCAGCCCGGCGATCAAGCGCAACGCGCTCGCGGCGTTTCGCGCCGTGATGATCGGCGTCGTCGCGTCGGGCCTGCTGATGCTGTTCCGCGAGGACGCCAAGCTGATCCCGGTCCTGCCCGAGGGCTGGAACGCGCCGTGGCATTACCTCGGCCACGGGATCGATCACTTCGAGCTCACCGGCAGCCTCGTCGTGCCGGTGTGGTCGGGCGTCGTGCTCGCCGATCTCGGCGTCGGCTTCCAGTACAGCCTGCTCAGCATCGGCTCGGGGATGATCGTCGGCCTGCGGATCAACCTCAGCATGCTGCTCGGCGGGCTGTTCGCGTGGGTGGTGATGCCGTACTTCCTGGTCAAGCACGCGGTGCCGCTCCATCACGTCGAGGACCACGGCGTCGTGAAGATGCTGTTCAGCGACACCCCGACGCGCAACGAGATCCTGTTCTGGGTGATGTGGCCGGCGACCGCGATGCTGGTGGTCGGCGGGGTCACCGCGCTCGCGCTGCGCTGGAAGCTCCTGGTCGAGACCTTTCGCAGCCTGCGCTCGGCGAGGGTCGGCTCGGCCGAGTTCCCGCTGCGCATCGTCGTGATGGGCGGCGCGGTGTGTGCGGTCGCGCTGTGCATCGTGCAGTACGAGCTGCTCGGCATGCCGGTGTGGATGACCGCGTCCGCGATCGTGCTGTCACTGCCGCTGATGCTGGTCGGCCTGCGCGTGCTCGGCGAGACCAACTGGGGGCCGATCAGCGCGCTGTCGAACATGATGCAGGGCGTGTTCGCGGCGATCAGCCCCGGCAACGTCGCGGCGAACATGGTCGCGAGCGGCACGACCGGCACGATCGCGACGTCGTCCGAGTCGATCATGCAGGACTACAAGTGCGGCGACGTGATCGGCACCAAGCCGCGCAACATCACGATCATGCAGCTGATGGCGGTGCCGATCGGCGCGGCGGCGGTGTCGTGGGTGTATCCGTTGCTCGCCAAGACCTACGGCATCTACGATCGTGTCGACCCCGCGACCGGTCACGTCATCAAGGCCGAGCTGCGCTCGCCGGTGTCGAACAAGTGGTCGGGGTTCGCGCAGGTGCTCAAGGACGGCGCCCACGCGCTGCCGGCCTCCGCGCTGTACGCCGCGGTCATCTTCTCGGTGCTCGCGGTGGTGTTCACCGTGCTCGAGGCCAGCCCGCGGTGGCGCAAGTGGGTGCCGTCGCCGACCGGCGTGGGCATCGGCATCCTGGTCGGCTTCGACGTGGTCGCGGCGATGGTGGTCGGCGGCTTCATCGGCTGGCTGTGGGAGCGCCGCAGCAAGGCGACCGCGGACGTCTATCTGCTGCCGCTCGCGTCGGGCCTGATCGCCGGCGAGGCGATCGTCGCGGTGCTGGGCTCGCTCTACCTCGCGGCGGCCGGAGGGTAGCGTCAGCGCCGCGGCAGCTTCGCCGTCGCGTGGAAGATGCGCGCGACGACCTTGTCGCCCTCGGCGACCGGCTCGGTCCACACCGCGTGGAGCACGCGATGCGCGTCGTCGACCACCAGGCTCTCGTACTCGCCGATCCACTTCGCGCCGTGGCGCTCGGTCGACAGCGCGGCGAACGGCACGCTGTTGATCGCGCCCAGCGGCGTGCAGCGCGCGAGACCCGGCGCGCAGCTGGCGTGCGCGTAGCGCCCGGGTGCGCCGTCGGAGTCGTACCACGCGACGTGCAGCGTCCCGGTGGTCGGGTCGAGCGCGAGGTTCGGCACCATGTGGATCGCGCAGTGATCGCCGATCGCGGTGCGCGTCCAGGTCTTGCCGCCGTCCCTGGTCGCGGCGAGCGCGATGTCCCACCTCGCGTCGCGGCCGCCGCGCGCATACGCGATGTAGACCCAGCGCCGGCGATCGTCGACCGCGATGCTCGGGTTCGAGAAGAAGAACGGCAGCTCCTCCTCGCGCGCGCTCGCGGTGATCGGCCGGGCGAAGCTGGCGCCGCCGTCGCTCGACACCGTGTACTCGATGCTCTGCTGCGCCGAGCCGAAGCCGCCCATCGGCCCGCCGTCGATCGTCGCGATGTGGAGCCGGCCGTCGCTGCCGACCGCCGCGTTGCCGTAGATCCCGGCGAGCGCGGTCACCGGCTTGCCGAACGTCGCGCCGCCGTCGCGCGACGCCCGCACGCGCAGCCCGCCGTCGTCCGCCGAGTACATGACGTAGACGATCTCGCCGCGCGACCTCGGCGCCGGACCGATCGCGATCATCGGCTTGTCGAGGCACTGCTCGTCGGGATTCGGGCAGTCGGCGGGATCGTGCACCGCGCGCGGCGCCGACCACGTCGCGCCGCGATCGCCCGACGTCGCGAGCGCGATCTCGCCGTCGCGATCGCGGCCGTCGAAGCCGTACCACACCGCGAAGATCGTGCCCTTGCGATCGCGCGCGAGCCACGGATCGAAGTGGCTCTGCTTCGCGGTCTTCAGCGGCACGTCGATCGTGGCGTGGCCCTTGCCGTCGACCCGCGACACGCCGAGCGCGTTGCCTTCGAACTGCGAGCCGCGCGTGATGTACATCGCGACCGCGCCGCCGTCGTCGGTCACGACCGCGGACGGCTCGAACTGATAGACCCCGGGCGAGGCTGCGCTCGACCACGGCTCGCTCGGCCCGAACGCCGCGTCGCGCGCCGGTGGCGGTGCCGGGCACTGCTTGGGGACGATCGCGGCGAAGTTCGGCAGCATGCACGCGTGCCACTGCGGATCGCACACGTAGCCCTCGTCGGCGCGGCACTCGGTGTCGGCCGCGCACGACTTCAGGCACAGCTCGCCGATCCGCGCGGTCTCGACGCAGGTGCCGTCGCACGGCGCGCCGACCAGGCCGCAGGTCGAGCCGCAGTAGCCGCCGGGAAACGGCGCGCACAGCATGCCCCCGGCGCACGCGCGCTGGGCCGAGCATGCGTCGCCGCGCGCGCCCGGCGGCGGGGGCAGCGGCGCGGCGTCGGGCGCGGGCATCGCGCGCGGAGGGTGCGGCGGAAGCGGGGGCGGAGCGGTGGCGGCGCTGCCGCCCGAGCACGCCGCGATGAATAGCCAGAGCCAGCGCATCGTCGTTGCAACAACGCACGAGACCCGGCCGCGTGACAAGTGCACGCGCACAGCCTCGCGCGATATAACGCCGCCATGCGACTCCTCAGCCTTCTGATCGTCACGGCCTCGGCGAGCGCGTTCGCCCAGCCGGTGCGCAAGCCGGCGCCCGCCCCCGCGGTGCTGCCCAAGGTCGGCGACGACCTGCCGCTCGCCGGCGCGCCGGACTGGCCGAAGCCGAGCTGGATGTACGACGCGCCGAGCCCGAGCGACGCCGCCGGCAAGGTCGTGGTGCACTGGTTCTGCGCGCCGACCCCGAAGGCGTTCGACGCCTCGTGCGTCGACGATCTCGCGCGCATCGTCACGCTGCGCGACGCCGGCCGGGTCTACATCGTCGCGTACATCAGCGGCAGCGCGCGCGACGCCAAGAAGCTCGATCCGATCCGCGAGAGCGAGGGCGTCGGCCGCGGCACGGTCGCGTACGGCCCGAACGTCACCAAGATCATGAAGCAGATGGGGATCACCGCGCCGACCTCGGTCGTGGTCGGGGTCGACGGCAAGGTCGTCGCCGTGACCACCAGCGGCGACGCCACCCAGCTCGACGGGCGCGACGCCCAGGTCAACGCGCTGATCGGCGCGATCAAGGAGTACACGTCGAGCCACGACGGCCCGGCCAGCGTGAAGGCGGGCGATCGGTTCCAGCTGACGTTCAAGGTCCAGCTCGCGAGCTGGCTCGCGTTCTCGACCAAGGCGCCGACCGAGTTCACGCTGTCGCCGCCCGGCGGCATGAAGTGCGATGCCACCACGCTGCGCGCCGATCAGGTCAAGATCGACGGCCACGCGCTGACCGCGACCGTCACCTGCACGGCGAGCCACGGCAGCTACGAGGTCCAGGGTCACATCCGGTTCGGCTACACCAGCCCCGGCGGCGCCGAGGGCCTGGGCGACGACGGCGCGACCTGGAAGTTCGACGCGAAGTAGCTACGGAACCATGTTCTCGAGCGCGCGCGGCAGATCGCGCAGGTCGACGTGGCCTTTGCCGATCAGGATCTGCAGCGTGCGATCGAGCCGCTCGGCGAAGTGCTGGATCAGCGCGCGCGCCTCGGGATCGTTGCCGACCGCGTCGTCGAAGCGCTGCCAGTCGCGCTCGCAGCGCACGAGCGGCTCGACGATGCGCTTGCGGGCGAGCCGGGCCCGGGCGTCGTGCTTGTCGTCGTCGCGGATCTGCTCGATCGTCGCGATCGTCGCGCCCCACTCGCCGAGCACGTCGTCGAGGTGCTTGCCGAGGTAGCCGCCGAGCTCGCGCACGCCGCGCGCCGGCGTGTCGACATTCGCGCGGGCGATCTCGCACATCGCATCGAACCGCTTGCCGAGCTGCTCGTCGGGCGCGGGCCTGGAAAGACAGCCGCGCATCGCCATCACACCTGCGCCGCCGAGCACGGCGACGACCACGATCCATCCGGATGTCTTCATCCGCCGGAGCATAGCTCACGCCGGTGGCGGCGGCCGCGTGATCAGCGAGGCGATCAGCCCGAACAGCGCCACGGTCGCCGGCACGAGCGCCCAGCCGAGCAGGTTGCCGCGATCGATCAGCGAGCCGCCGGTCGGCGGCGCGAGCGCCATCGCGACCGAGCTCAGCGAGCCCGAGATGCCGAGCGCGACGCCCTGCTCGTGGCGGCCGACCGCCTGGGTGATCCGGCTCGTGATCACCGGGCGAAGCACGCCGTTGCCGAACGCCGTGATCACCGCGACCACGAGCAGCATCGCGACCGTCATCGCGAAGCCGAGCAGGGTGTAGGCGCAGGCCGCCGCGACGAACCCGGCGATCCCGAGCTGGATCTCGCCGAACCGCTTGACCAGCCGGCCGATCAGCCCGCCCTGCAAGATGATCCCGAGCAGGCCGGAGAACGCGAACAGCAGGCCGACCTGGCGCTCGGTCCACGGCAGCACCGCGCGCACCTGATCGGGACGCGCCGCCCGGTCGAGCGCCGCGCACGTGCTCGGCACGAGCGCGATCGTGTGGTCGCTCGCGAGCAGCCACGCGCCCACCTTGTACGGCTCGCCGTCGATCTCGATCGTGCCGGCGAGCGTGCTCGGCAACAGCTCGTCGTCCGAGCGCAGCGTGCAGGTCCTGCCGACCCGCTTGAGCTCGGTGTCGCTGGTGAACCTGCGCTCCGCGAACAGGGCGAACCCGCTGGTGAAGCACGAGAATGCGAACACGAACAGGAAGAACTGCACGTACAGCGCGCCGAGCCGCGGGCGCCGGAAGTAGGTCGCGTAGGTCGCGACGTCGAACGCGCTCGGCCGCTGGCCGCCGGGCGCCGCGGCGGGCTCCGCGGCCGCGACCGGCTTCTCGCCGCGCAGCAGGGTGTAGGTGCACACCATGCTCAGCGCCGACAGACAGGCCGCGACCACGAACGGCACGTGCATGCCGTACTTGCCGAGCAGGCCGCCGAGCGCCGGGCCGACCATGAAGCCGATGCCGAACGCCACGCCGATCACCCCGAACGCCTTCGCGCGGTTCTCGGGGCGCGTGTGGTCGGAGATGTAGGCCTGCGCCGTGGCGAGGTTGCCGGCGGTGATGCCGTCGAGGATGCGGCCGACGAACACCATCCACAGCGCCGACGAGTACGCCAGGACGAGGAAGCCGGCGCACGTGCCGGCCTGACTGACCAGCAGCAGCGGGCGGCGGCCGAACCGATCCGACAGGGTGCCGATGATCGGCGTCGAGATCAACGAGCACACCGCGTAGACCGAGACCAGCGTGGTCGCGACCAGCGGCGAGGCGCCGAACTTCTCGGCGTACAGCGACAGCAGCGGGATGACGATCGTGAAGCCGAGGACGTCGACCAGCACGATCAGGAAGATCGGAAGCAGTGGAGACCGCTGTCGCACTTCGCGCGCACCTTACGCCGAACGGCTCGTTCGCGCGATATACTCGGCATAGATGAGAGCGGTGGCGATCGTCGCGTGTATCGCTTTGCTCGCGGGCTGCTTCGGCTACAACTCGTCGGCCAAGAAGTGGTCGTACGTCGGCGACGCCGTGCTGATCGTCGGCGGCGGCGCGGCGATCGGCGCGGACCAGGCGACCAAGCCCGGCAAGTGCACGGGGACCGATTGCCCCTACGCGCCTCCGATCAGCGGGGGCCTCGTGATCGGCGCGGTCCTCGTGGTGGCCGGCGTGGTCGGGATTCTCATCAACGCGACCCGCGCCGACGTGAAGACGTCTCGCTAGCGGACGTCCGTCCGGACGCCGCGGACAGTCCGGACACCCGGAGTATCCGACGGTTAGCTCGGGCACGGCCATTGCTTCGATCGCCGTGCGCATGGCGATCCGCGATACCTCGGCCACCGATCGACCGCTGGCCAAGCCGGCTGTCGGCCGACACTGGCGCCGGCGGATCTCCGGGATCGTGATCGCGCTGGCTGCGCTCGGAGGCATCGGCTACGTCGCGCGTGGCTGGCTGGCGGCCTCGCGCTCGATCGATCGCTCGCGCATCCGGATCGCGACGGTCGAGCGCGGCACGCTGGTGCGCGACGTGGTCGCCGACGGACAGATCGTCGCGGCGAACAGCCCGACGCTCTACGCGGTCGCCGGTGGCACGGTCGACCTGCACGTCCGTGCCGGCGACAAGGTGTCGCGCGGCCAGGCGCTCGCGACGATCGCGAGCCCGGAGCTGCAGAGCCGGCTCACCCAGGAGCAGGCGACGCTCGCCGGGCTCGAGGCCGAGGTCGGGCGCGCGGGGCTCGACGTCGAGCACGGCAAGGCGACCGCCGAGAAGCTGATCGCGCTCGCCGAGGTCGATCGCCAGGCCGCGCAGCGCGAGGTCGAGATCAACCAGCGGATGTTCGATCGCGGCGTGATCCCCGAGCTCGAGCTGCGGCGCTCGGAGGACTCGCTCAAGAAGGCCGAGATCGCGCTGGCCAACGCGAAGACCGAGGCTGGCCTCCAGGCCAAGCAGCTGGTGTTCGATCTCGGCACCAAGCAGCAGAGCCGCGACCGCCAGCAGGAGGTCGTGCGCGATCTCGAGCGTCAGGTCGCCGCGCTCGAGATCACCTCGCCGGTCGACGGTCAGGTCGGCCAGCTGCTGGTGGCGCAGCGCGCGGCCGTCGCGATCAACGCGCCGATCCTCACGGTGGTCGACCTCGGCGCGTTCGAGCTCGAGATCCGCGTACCCGACAGCTTCGCGCGCGATCTCGCGATCGGCATGGCGGCCGACATCCGCTCGGGCTCGGCGACGTATCCCGGCCGCGTGCGCTCGGTGTCGCCCGAGGTGGTCGAGGGCAACGTCGCCACCCGGCTCGAGTTCGTCGATCAGCGCCCGGCCGGGCTGCGCCAGAACCAGCGGCTGACCGCACGCATCCTGATCGAGCAGCGCGCCGACGTGCTCAAGGTCGAGCGCGGGCCGTTCCTCGAGAGCGGCGGCGGCAACAGCGCGTACTTCGTCGAGGACGGCATCGCCGAGCGCCGTCCGATCCGCACCGGCGCGATCAGCCTCGATGCGGTGGAGCTGCTGTCGGGGGCGAAGGTGGGAGATCAGATCGTCGTCGCGGGCGCCGACTTGTTCGGCGACGCGCAGCGCGTGCGAATCGCGGACTAGGAGCGAGCGATGCTTCACATGAAAGACGTGTCGAAGGTGTACCGGACCGAGATGGTCGAGACCCACGCGCTGCGCGAGCTGTCGCTCGACGTGCGCGCGGGCGAGTTCGTCGCGGTGACCGGGCCGTCCGGCTCGGGCAAGACGACGTTCCTCAACATCGCCGGCCTGCTCGAGGAGATGACCGGTGGCGGCTACACGCTCGACGGCATCAACATCAAGCAGCTCGACGACAAGGCGCGCTCGCGCCTGCGCAACGAGAAGATCGGGTTCGTGTTCCAGAGCTTCAACCTGATCCCGGATCTGAACCTGTTCGACAACGTCGACGTGCCGCTGCGCTATCGCGGCTTCACCCGCGGCGAGCGCCGCAAGCGGATCGAGAGCGCGCTCGAGCGGGTCGGCCTCGCGTCGCGGCTGCGCCACTACCCGGCCGAGCTGTCGGGCGGCCAGCAGCAGCGGGTCGCGATCGCGCGCGCGATCGCCGGCGAGCCCAAGCTGCTGCTCGCCGACGAGCCGACCGGCAACCTCGACTCGCAGATGGCGCGCGAGGTCATGGTCCTGCTCGAGGAGCTCAACGCGCAGGGCACGGTCGTCGTGATCGTGACGCACGATCCCGAGATCGCGGCGCGCGCGCAGCGCAACGTCCACATCGTCGACGGGGTCGCGTCCGACCTCGAGCGCGGCCCGGCGCTGATCCGGCCGTCCGCCGGCGCCGCCACGCCGGTTCACCAGCAGAGCGCGTGATGTTCGGCTACTACCTCCTGCTCGCTCGCCGCAGCCTGCGGCGCAACCTCGCGCTCACCGTGCTGATGATCGTCGCGATCGCGTTCGGCGTCGGCGCGAGCATGACCACGCTGACCGTGCTGCACGTGCTCTCGGCCGACCCGATCCCGGGCAAGAGCCACCAGCTGTACTACGTCCAGCTCGATCCGCAGAAGCTCGAGAACTACCTTCCAGGTCGGGAGCCGAACTCGCAGATGACGCGGCTCGACTCGCGGCTGCTGCTCCAGGCCGGGCGCGCCGATCGCCAGGTGATGATGACCGGCGGCAGCGCGGCGATCGAGCCGGAGCGCTCGGGGCTGCAGCCGTTCTTCGCGGACGCCCGGTGGACGTCGAGCGAGCTCTTCGCGATGTTCCGCGTGCCGTTTCTCGCCGGCACCGGCTGGACCGCGGCCGACGACGACGCCGCCGCGCGGGTGGTCGTGGTGTCGCGCGAGCTCGCCGACAAGGTGTTCGGCACGACCGCGGTGGTCGGGCGATCGCTGCGCGTCGAGGGCACGCAGCTACGCATCGTCGGGGTGGTCGACACCTGGCGGCCGGTCCCGCACTTCTTCGATCTGAACGTCGGCGCTTATCGCGAGGGCGAGCAGCTCTACGTGCCGTTCACCACGTCGCGCGAGCTCAAGCTCGGCCGCAACGGCAGCATGGATTGCTGGGACGAGAGCCCGGACCCGGAGGCCGAGGGCGCGCCGTGCACCTGGGTCCAGTTCTGGGTCGAGCTCGACACCCCCGCGAAGGCCGCGGCGTACCGCGAGTTCCTCGACCGCTACTCCGAGGACGCGCGGCGCGCCGGCCGGTTCCAGCGCCCGCCCAACGTGCGCATGCGCGACGTCATGGACTACCTCGCGTTCAACAAGGTGGTGCCCGAGGACGTGCGGCTCCAGACCTGGATCGCGCTCGGCTTCTTGCTGGTCTGTCTGGTCAACACGGTGGGCCTGCTGCTCACCAAGTTCCTGCGCCGATCGGGCGAGATCGGCGTGCGGCGCGCGCTCGGGGCGTCGCGGCGCTCGATCTTCACCCAGCTGCTGGTCGAGGCCGGCATGGTCGGCCTGGCCGGCGGCGTGCTCGGCCTCGGCCTGGCATGGCTCGGGCTGATCGCGGTCCGGCATCAGCCGGCCGAGTACGCCGAGCTCGCGCACCTCGATCTACCGATGCTCGCGATCACGCTCGCGCTCGCGGTCGTCAGCAGCGTGCTCGCCGGCCTGCTGCCGGCGTGGCGCGGCTGCCAGATCGCCCCGGCCATCCAGCTCAAGTCGCACTGAGGACCCCATGCATTTCATCCCGATCCTGTCCACGCTCCGCCGCCATCGCACGGCCGCCGTGCTGATCGTGCTCGAGATCGCGCTGACCTGCGCGATCGTGTGCAACGCGATCTTCCTGATCGGCGACCGCCTGCATCGCATGGATCAGCCCAGCGGCGTCGCCGAGAACGAGCTGCTGCGCATCGGGCTCACCGGGATCGGCACCAAGGCCGATGCCGGCTCGCTCACCGCGCAGGATCTCGCGGCGCTGCGCGCGATCCCGGGCGTCAAGTCGGCCGCGACGATCGACATGGTGCCGTTCGGCGGCTCGTCGTGGAACTCGTCGATCTCGCTCGGGCCCGAGGACGCGGCGAGCTCGGTCAACGCCGGCATGTACATGGGCGGCCCGGATCTGATCGATACGCTCGGCCTCCAGCTGGTCGCCGGGCGCGGCTTCACGGCGGACGAGATGGTCGACTTCGACGCCGCGCAGGCGCAGAAGGTGCACATCCCGTCGATCATCCTGACGCGCGGCGCGGCCCGGCGCCTGTTCCAGGACAAGAACCCGATCGGCCAGCCGGTCTATGTCTGGGGCAAGCAACCGCAGATCGTGGTCGGCGTGATCGATCAGATCGCGCGGCCCAACGAGGTCAACGGCCCCGAGCTGTTCGACTGCGCGATGCTGTTGCCGGTGCGCCTGACCTACACCAATGCCGGCAACTATGTCGTCCGGGTCGATCCGGCGCGCCTCGATGAGGTCAACGGCGAGGTCGAGCAGACCCTCGACAACGTCGATCCGAGCCGGATCATCCTCGAGCACGAGACGTTCCACCAGATCCGGCGCGAGCACTTCAAGGGCGATCGCGCGATGGCATACCTGCTGGTCGGGGTGTGCCTCGCGTTGCTCGTGATCACCGCGCTCGGCGTGGTCGGGCTCGCCAGCTTCTGGGTCCAGCAGCGCACCCGCCAGATCGGCATCCGGCGCGCGCTCGGCGCGACCAAGCGCGACATCGTGCACTACTTCCAGATGGAGAACTTCATCCTCGCGACGCTCGGCATCGTGCTCGGCATGGCGCTGGCGTACGGCGTCAACCTCTGGCTGATGGGCAAGTACCACGTGCCGCGGCTGCCCGCCGAGTTCCTGCCGATCGGCGCGTCGCTGCTGTGGCTGCTCGGCCAGGTCGCGGTGCTCGGCCCGGCGCTCCGCGCCGCCGCGATCCCACCTGCGATCGCGACCCGCAGCGTGTAGCCTGGGCTGGGATGCCGACCGTCCTGGTGATCGACGACAACCCCGCCGTGGCCACGGCGCTCGAGGTGCTGTTCTCGCTGCGCGACGTGCGCACGCTGCGCGCCGAGACGCCGGTCGCCGGGCTCGCGGTGCTCGCGCGCGAGCCGATCGACGTCGTGATCCAGGACATGAACTTCCGGGCCGACACCACGTCGGGCGCCGATGGTGTCGCGCTGTTCCGGGCGATCCGCGCGCGCCATCCCGACCTGCCGGTGATCCTGCTCACCGCGTGGACCCAGCTCGAGGCGGCGGTCGAGCTGGTCAAGGCCGGCGCCGCCGACTACCTCGCCAAGCCGTGGGACGACGCCAAGCTCCTGACCAGCGTGATGAACCTGCTCGAGCTGTCCGAGACCCGGCGCGAGCTGGCGCGGCGGCGTGCCGACGAGCGCAAGCGGCGCAGCGATCTGGTCGCGCGTTACGACCTGCGCGGCGCGGTGTTCGCCGACCCGGCGATGGAGCGGGTGATCGCGCTCGCCTGTCAGGTCGCGCGCGCCGACGTGCCGGTGCTGATCACCGGGCCGAACGGCTCGGGCAAGGAGAAGATCGCCGAGATCGTGCAGGCCAACTCCGCGGTGCGCGACGGCCCGTTCGTCACGCTCAACTGCGGCGCGCTGCCGTCCGAGCTGCTCGAGGCCGAGCTGTTCGGCGCGGAGGTCGGCGCCTACACCGGCGCGACCCGCGCGCGCGACGGCAAGTTCGAGTCGGCCGACGGCGGCACGCTGTTCCTCGACGAGATCGGCAACCTCCTGCCGAACGGTCAGATGAAGCTGCTGCGCGTGCTCGAGACCGGGCGGTTCGAGCGGCTCGGCTCGAACAAGGAGCACCAGGTCAAGGTGCGCGTGATCAGCGCGACCAACGCCGACCTCGGCGCGATGATCCGCGCCGGCACGTTCCGAGAGGACCTGTACTACCGGCTCAACACGATCGAGATCCGCGTGCCGCCGCTCGCCGAGCGGGTCGACGACATCCTGCCGCTCGCGCAGAGCTTCCTCGCCGCCGACAAGAAGCTGTCGGCCGACGCGCGCGACGCGCTGCGCCGCCACGCGTGGCCGGGTAACGTGCGCGAGCTCAAGAACGCGCTGTCGCGCGCGGCGCTGCTCGCCGCCGGCACCGAGATCGCCGCGGCCGACCTCGCGCTTGCGCCAGCCGCGCCCGCGCCGGCGACCGACGACGAGCTCGATCGCGGCACGATCGAGGCGGCGCTCGCCCGCGCCGGCGGCGTGATCGCGCAGGCCGCCGCCGAGCTCGGGCTGTCGCGCCAGGCGCTGTACCGCCGGATGGAGAAGCTCGCGATCCCGCGCGATTGAGCGCCGCGTGCTAGGGTGCACGCCCTTGCCGTTCTCGGCCGCCCATCCCGCGCTGCGGCGCGCGCTCGCCGCGCGGAGCTACCTCGAGCCGACGCCGGTCCAGGCCGCGGTCATGGCCGACGGCGCGCGCGATCGCGATCTCGTCGTATCGGCCCAGACCGGGTCGGGCAAGACCGTCGCGTTCGGGCTCGCGCTCGCCGCCCGGCTGCTCGGCGATGCCGAACGGTTCGCCCCCGCCGGTGCGCCGCGCGCGCTGATCGTGACGCCGACCCGCGAGCTCGCGATCCAGGTCTACCGCGAGCTGTCGTGGCTGTACGCCGAGACCGGCGCGCGGATCGCGACCTGCGTCGGTGGCATGGATCCGCGCCGCGAGCAGCACGCGCTGCGCGGCGGCGTTCACGTCGTGGTCGGCACGCCGGGCCGGCTGTGCGATCACCTCGAGCGCGGCGCGCTGGTGCTGGCGCGGCTCGAGGCGATCGTGCTCGACGAGGCCGACGAGATGCTCGACATGGGCTTCCGCGAGGACCTCGAGCGCCTGCTCGACGCCGCGCCCGCCGAGCGCCGCACGCTGATGTTCTCGGCGACCATCCCCAAGCCGATCGCACAGCTCGCCAAGCGCTACCAGCGCGACGCGCTGCGGATCTCGGCGGCGGGCGAGGGCGATCGCCACCGCGACATCGAGTACCACGCGATCCCGGTCGTGCCACGCGAGCGCGACCTCGCGGTGGTCAACCTGCTGCGCTATCACGACGCGCCGGGCGCGCTCGTGTTCTGCGCCACGCGCGATCGCGTCACCCACCTCGCGGCCAACCTCGCCGAGCGCGGCTTCGCGGTCGCCGCGCTGTCGGGCGAGCTGTCGCAGCGCGAGCGCAACCAGGCGATCCAGGCGCTGCGCGACGGCCGCGCTCGCGTGTGTGTCGCGACCGACGTCGCCGCCCGCGGCCTCGACCTGCCCGACCTCGGCATCGTGATCCACGCCGACATGCCGCAGAACGCCAACGTGCTGGTCCATCGCAGCGGGCGCACCGGGCGCGCCGGCAAGCACGGCATCGCGATCGTGATCGTCCCCGACAACGCGCGGCAGTACGCGCAGCGCATGTTCGCGACCGCGCACGTCGATCCGTCGTGGCGCGCGGCGCCGTCGTCCGACGACATCAGGATCCGCGATCAGGATCAGCTCGTGCTCGAGATCCGCGCGCTCGCCGACGTGCCCGAGGACGACGATCGCAGCGTCGCGCGCACGCTGCTCGCCGATCGCGCCGCCGAGGATCTGGTCGCGGCCCTGGTGCGCTTGCGGCGCGATGCCCGGCCCGCGCCCGAGGAGCTGACCCGGCCGCCTTCGCTGCGCACCCGGGTGCGCGAGCGGACGCCGCCGCCGCCGGCGCGCTCGGCCTCGGGCGCGGTGTGGTTCACGCTCGATGTCGGGCGCTCCAAGCACGCCGATCCGAAGTGGCTGATCCCGCTGCTGTGCCGGCGCGGCGGGATCACCAAGCGCGCGATCGGCAAGATCCAGATCCTCGCCCGCGAGACCCGCGTCGAGATCGCCGCCGACGCCGCCGAGGCGTTCGCGCAGGCGATCCAGCGGCCCGATGCCAAGGACGGCAAGATCCACATCGCGCCCGCCGCGGACGGCGAGCGCTGAGCGCTATGCTGGGGCGGTGTCCGCCCGCCCGAAGCGCCGCAGCTCGCTGGTCTGGCGGCTCGCGCTGGTCGCGTGCGCGCTGGTCGCGCTCGCGGTCGCGGTCGCGCTCGTCGCCGACGCGTGGCTCGGCGATCGCCTGACCGCCGGCGCGGTCGCGCTCGCGATCGTCCTGCCGATCGCGCTGTGGCTGGTGCCGCGCGTGCTCGCGCCGGTCGCGGCGATGTTCCGCGCGCTCGCCGGCACCGTGAGCAGCTACCGCGACGGCGACTTCGCGTTCTCGCTGGCGTGGCGGCGCAACGACGAGCTCGGCGACCTGGTGGCGGCGCACAACGCGCTCGGCGACACGCTGCGCGCCCAGCGCGAGTCGCTGGTCCATCGCGAGCTGCTGCTCGACACGATGGTGCAGAACACGCCGGTCGCGATGATGCTCGTGGATCCGAACAAGCACGTCGTCTACGGCAACCTCGCGGCGCGCCGGCTGCTCGGGGGCGGCCGCCGGCTCGAGGGCCTGCTGCTGCCGGTCCTGCTCGAGGCCGCGCCGGAGTCGCTGCGCGACGCCGTCGCGCGCGGCGGCGACGGGCTGTTCGTGGTCGAGCGCGACGACGAGGAGGAGATCTACTACCTCGCGCGCAGCGGATTTCGCCTCAACGGCCGCCAGCACGAGCTGTTCGTGCTGCGCCAGCTCACCATCGAGCTGCACCGCCAGGAGGTGCGCACCTGGAAGAAGGTGATCCGCGTGATCAGCCACGAGCTCAACAACTCGCTCGCGCCGGTCGCGTCGCTCGCTCACTCGGGCGCCGAGCTGGTCAAGCAGGGCAAGCACGACCAGCTCGAGAAGGTGTTCGCGACGATCGCGGAGCGCGCGCGCCACCTCGAGCAGTTCATCCAGGGCTACGCGCGGTTCGCCAAGCTGCCCGCGCCACGGCCGGAGCCCACCGCGTGGAGCGACCTCGTCGAGCGTCTGCGCAGCCAGATCGAGTTCCAGGTCGACGGCCCGGTGCCCGAGGGTCGCGCGCGGTTCGACCCGGGCCAGCTCGAGCAGGCGCTGGTCAACCTCCTGCGCAACGCCCACGAGTCGGGCTCGCCCGGCGGCGAGGTTCGGCTGCGCGTGCGGCGCACCGCGAACGCGTTCGCGATCGAGGTCAGCGATCGCGGCCCCGGGATGAGCGAGGCCGTGCTCGCCAACGCGCTGTTGCCGTTCTACTCGACCAAGCGCGGCGGCACCGGCCTGGGCCTCGCGCTGGTCCGCGAGATCGCCGAGGCGCACGGCGGCCGGGTCTCGCTCGCCAACCGCGAGGGCGGCGGCGTCAGCGTCACCGTCACGATCCCGCAGTGACCCTAGGCGCTGCACTCGCCTTCGCCGCTCACCACCTCGAACGCGCGGGCCTCGCCGAGGTCGATGAAGTCGGCCTCGATCGCGTCGGCTTCGTCGAGCTCGGTCAGATCGGCGAGCAGCGCGCGCAGCTCGTCGAGGGGCACGTCCGCCCAGAACGCGTGGCTGGTGCCGCCGCGCTGGATGTAGAGGTCGATCAGCCGCTCGAGCGCGGCCGCGGCGCGGCGCGCCGGCACCTTGGTGACGAGCCGGCCGAACTCGGCGCGGGTCTCGCCGATGCCGCCGCCGACGTAGATCAGGTACTGCGGCGCGGGCCGGCCGGCGATCTTGCGCATCCCGCCCTGGAAGCCGATGCCGGCGATGTAGTGCTGGCCGCAGCCGTGCGGGCAGCCCGAGACCTTGACGTCGAGGCCGCGCGCGGCGTCGACCAGATCGCGGCGGCGGTCGAGCAGCTCGGTGAGGATGCCGGCGAGCCCGCGCGACGCGGTGACCGCGAGCTTGCAGCTCGACGCGCCCGGGCAGCTGGTGACGTCGGCGAGCGTGTTGGCGCCGCGCCGGGCCAGGCCGAGGCGCGCGAGCTCGCGATGGAGCGCGGGCAGCCGCGCGGTCGGCACCCAGCGCAGCACGATGTTCTGCTCGTTGGTCAGCCGCACCTCGCCCTCGCCGAACTGGGTCGCGAGCTCGGCCAGGCCGCGCAGCTGCGCCGACGTGATGTCGCCGAGCACGAGCCGGATCGCGATCGCCGAGAACCCGGGCTGCTTCTGCGGGCGCACGCTGTCGGCCGCCCACTCGCCGTAGCCCGGCTCGGGAGTCGCGACCTGCGCGAGCGGCGCGCGCCGCGCCGGCGCGGGCGGCTGCGGCGGCAGGACGAGCGGCACGCCGCCCTCGCGGCGGATGAGCTCGCGCTCGGCGCGATACCGCGCGAGGAACGCGTCGGCGCCGATCTTGTCGATCGCCCACTTGAGCCGCGCCTTGGCCTTGTTGTGGCGGTTGCCGACCGCGTGGAACACGCGGACGATCGCGTCGGCGGCCTCGAGGATCTCGTCCGCCGGCACGAAGTCCTCGACCACGAGCGCGCTGCGCCGCAGGGTCGAGAGCCCGCCGCCGGCGAGCAGCTGGAACCCCGGCTTGCCATCGCGTTGCCGCGCGAGGAAGCCGAGGTCGTTGATGAACGCCTGCGAGCAGTCGGTGCCGCAGCAGCCGCCGAGCGACGGCTTGAGCTTGCGCGGCAGGCTCGCCGAGTACGGCCCGCGCAGCAGGTGGCGCGCGAGCGCCTCGACGTACGGCGTCGGATCGAACGCCTCGCCCTGCGCGACGCCGGCGAGCGGGCAGCACGTCCAGTTGCGCACCGAGTGACCGCACGCCTCGCGCGTCGTGATCCCGGCGTCGGCGAGCCGGCGCAGCGCGTCGTCGGCGTCGGCCTGCGGCACGAAGTGGAACTGCACGTTCTGGCGGGTCGTGACGTGGCCCTTGCCGGTCGAGAACCGATCGGCGACGTCGGCGAGCGCGACCAGCTGCGCCGGTGTGGCGATGCCGGCGGGCAGCTTGGCGCGCACCATCATCACGCCGTCCTGGCGCTGGCCGTAGACGCCGTTGAGCAGGCGGAACGAGCGCCACTCGTCGGGCGAGAGCTCGCCGCGCTCGAACGCCTCGAGCCGCTGCACGAACAGATCCACGTCCTCGTGACGGGCAAAGCCGAGCCGGCCGACCGGCGTGGGTGCTGCGTGGGTGGTGGTCATAGAACCTCCGCGAGCGCGGTCTGCACGCGCTGCTTGCCGAGCCGCACGACCTCGCCGATCACGATGACGCCCGGCTGATCGTCGATCTCCGCCTCGGCGAGCGCGCCGAGCGTGCCGAACCAGCGCGCCTCGGCGGCGTGCGACGCCCCGAGCACGATCGCGGCCGGCGTGTCGGCCGGCCAGCCGCGCGTGCACAGGCGCGCCGCGAGCTCGCCGCGGGTGCGCAGGCCCATCAGCACGACCAGCGTGAGCGCGCCGGGCGCGATCGCGTCGAACGCGTCGCCGATCACGTGGCCCGACAGCACGGCGAACCCGGCGGCGATCCCGCGATGCGTGACCGGGATGCCGGCGAGCGCGGGCGCGGCGATCGCCGAGCTCACCCCGGGCACGACCTCGTACGCGATGCCGGCGGCCTCGAGCGCGAGCACCTCCTCGCCGCCGCGGCCGAGCACGAACGGGTCGCCGCACTTGAGCCGCACGACGCGCTGGCCGCGCCTCGCCGCCCGGATCATCAGGCGATGGATGCCGTCCTGCTCGATGCTATGTCGCCCCGCGCGCTTGCCGACGTAGAAGCGGCGCGCGCGCGGCGCGAGCTCGAGCAGCTCGGTCGGGGTCAGCGCGTCGTAGAGCACGAGGTCGGCGCGCGCGAGCCGATCGAGCGCGCGCCGCGTGAGCAGCTCGGGATCGCCGGGCCCGGCGCCGACCAGCGAGACCAGGCCGCTCAACTGGCCCTCCGCGGCTCGGGCTCGTGGCGATACAGCCGATCGAGCGCGCGCAGCAGCAGCGGGCGGCGCTCGGCGATCGGCACGCGGCCGCGCTTCCACTCGGCGCGCGCCTCGCTCGCGACCTCGATCCAGCGCTCGAGGTCGTCGGGCAGCAGCGCGTCGAGCGCCTCGCGCAACAGCCCCGCGAGCGCGGGCGCGCGCCCGCCGGTCGAGATCGCGACCTCGACGTCGCCGCGCCGCACCACGCCGCCGAGGTACGCGGTCGCGCTCGCGACGTCATCGACCGCGTTGACGAACAGGCCGCGCGATGCCGCGGCCGCGGCGACGTCGGCGTTGACCGCGGGCGTCGCCGCCGCGACGACCCAGCGCGCGCGCGCCAGGTGGGCGGGCCGGAACTCGGCCTCGATCACGGTCAGCCGCGACCTCGTCGCACCCGACCGTTCGAGCGCCTCGCCCGGCGAGGCGGACGCGCGCAGCCGGATCGCGTCGAGCACGCGCGGCGCGACCACCGTGACCTCGGCGCCGGCCGCGAGCAGGCCGTCGAGCTTCTGCGCCGCGACCGTGCCGCCTCCGACGATCACCACGGGCAGGCCCTCGAGCTTCAGGAACACCGGGTAGAGGCTCATCGCTCGCTCGCTTTCGCGGGCGCGTGCAGCCCGCACTCGGTCTTGCTCGCGCCGCGCCATCGCCCCGCGCGCAGGTTCTCGCCGGGCACGATCGGCGAGGTGCACGGCGCGCAGCCGATCGACGGGTAGCCGCGCGCGTGCAGCGGGTTGTGCGGCACGTCGTGCGCGTAGATGTGGGCCCACACGTCGTCGTGGGTCCAGCCGACCAGCGGGTTGACCTTGATCAAGCCGAACTTGCGGTCGTGCTCGACCACCTGCGCGGTCGCGCGCTCCGGCGTCTGGTCGCGGCGGATCGCGGTGAGCCAGGCGTCGAACCCGGCGAGCTCCGCACGCAGCGGTACGATCTTGCGCAGCTCGCAGCAGCGATCGGGCTCGCGCAGCCACAGCTCCGGGCCGTGCGCGATCGCCTGCTGCTCGATGCTGTGCGCCGGGCGCACCGCGCGGATCGTGATCGCGTAGCGCGCCTCGAGCTCGCGCCACAGCGCGTAGGTCTCGGGGAACAGCACGCCGGTGTCGAGCGTGAACAGGTCGATCGGCAGGCGGTGGCGCGCGATCAGGTCGACGATCACGCAACCCTCGGCGCCGAAACCGGTCGCGAACGTGAGCCGCGGCGCGAAGCGATCGCTCGCCCAGCGCAGGATCGTCTCGGCGGCGGCGCCTTCGAGCTCGCGCGCCGCGCCGTCCGTCCAGCTGTCCTCGCGCAGGGCCGCCGCGCCGCTCATGCCGGCTCCGGCAGCGGCGCGCGGCGCTCGCGGAAGAAGCTCCACAGCAGGCGGGTGTCGACGATCGCGGTCGCGACCAGCAGCTGGTATGCCGCGACCGGCGACACGCCGGTGTCGATCAGCGTGCGCGCGAGCCCGAACGACACCAGGTAGGCGTCGAAGCTCATGCACACCCGCCGGAACGTCTCGGCCGACACGCGGCTCACCAGCCAGTGCCCGACCGGGAAGCCGACCAGCACGCCGGGCGCGATCCACGGCAACAGGCCCGAGCTCTCGCGGGTGAGCAGCCCGAGGGTGGTGTACGCGGCCAGCGCGCACAGCGACTCGATCGAGCGCACGATCGCGAGCCCGACCCGGAAGTCATCCTTGGCGAGGCCCTGGTTGTTCCAGAACACCGCGAGCGGCGGGCCGGAGATCGTGGTGAGGCCGTAGAGCAGGCCGACTCCGCCGCCGAGCGGCAGCGCCGCGCGGCGCTCGTTCTCGAACGGCCAGCGCCGCCCCGACGCCTGGATCAGGATCAGCGGCAGCAGCACGACGAACGCGCCGAGCTTCACGCTGGTCGGCGCGACGTGGCCGAGCAGCAGCGCGCCGACGATCACGCCGGGCACCAGGCCGGTCGCGAGCGGGATCACGCGCGGCAGCACGCGGCGGATCGCGGCGCGGTTCCACCACAGCGCGTAGAGGTTGATCGCGACCTCGACGACCACGAGCGCCGGGTTCAGCACCCGGCCCGCGACCACGAACAGCGCGATCGGCACCGAGATCGACGAGTAGCCGTAGCCGAGCGCGCCGTTGACGGAGGCCGCGACGAGGCTCGTGATCGCCAAAACGAGCAGGGTCGTCGTCATGGCCGCTCATCCGTCATAACGGATACATGTCTAGCTTTCGAACGGACGTGTTGTCAACAATAACGGATCCGTTTTAGCGGAGTGTCAGTAGATCCAGGCGCTTACAACCAAGCAACTTCGGAGGAGGACGTGCCGATACGAGCGACATGTTCGGTCACCCAAACGAGAAGCACCGCATGTTGATCGGCGCCGTGAAGGCGGATGGCGACCTCGACGTCGT
>DATJAE010000439.1:0-20012 GCA_035516595.1 Kofleriaceae bacterium
CGCGCGCGGAGACTAGCAGTGGTAGGTGTGTTCCGCCGTGAAGTTCATCGACGAAGCCGTGATCCAGGTTCGCGCCGGCGATGGCGGCAGCGGCGCGGCCGCGTTCCGCCGCGAGGACGGCGTGCCGCGCGGCGGGCCGTCCGGCGGGGACGGCGGGGACGGCGGGAGCGTGATCGCGCTGGCCGATGGCTCGCTGTCGTCGCTGCTCGACTTCAAGTACCGCCGGCACTACGCCGCCGAGCGCGGCGAGGACGGCCGCAACAAGGACCAGTACGGCGCGCGCGGGCCCGATCTGGTCGTGCGCGTGCCGGTCGGCACGGTGTGCTACGACGATGCCACCGGCGAGCCGCTCGCCGACCTCGACGTGGCGGGCGCGCAGTTCGTGCTCGCGCGCGGCGGGATCGGCGGCAAGGGCAACATCCACTTCGCCACGCCGTGGAACCAGGCGCCGCGCACCGCCGAGCCGGGCACGCCGGGCGAGCAGCGGACGGTGCGGCTCGAGCTCAAGCTGCTCGCCGACGTCGGCCTGCTCGGCTATCCGAACGTCGGCAAGTCGACGTTCATCAGCCACGTGTCGCGCGCGCGGCCGAAGATCGCCGACTACCCGTTCACCACGCTGGCGCCGAATCTCGGCGTGGTGCGGCTTTCGGACGACCGCACGTTCGTGATCGCCGACATCCCCGGCCTGATCGAAGGGGCATCCGAGGGCGCCGGGCTCGGCCACCAGTTCCTGCGCCACGTCGAGCGCTGCCGGGTCCTCCTGCACATCGTGGACGCGACGTTCACGACCGGGCCGGAGCGCGACCCGCTCGCCGACTACCGGACGATCAACCGCGAGCTCGAGCGCTACGCTCCCGAGCTGGCCGGCACCCCGCAGGTCGTGGCGCTCAACAAGGTCGACGCGACCCCGCCGGAACTCGTGGAAGAACAAGTGCGTCGCTTCCGCGACGAGGCCGGCGTCGAGCTGTGCAGGATGTCGGCAGTCACCGGCGAGGGCGTCGCCGACGTCCTCGACAAGCTGTGGGCGTACTTGCGACCTGCGTGAGAGCGACCACAGAGACCAAAACCACGCGGCAGCTCGCCTTGATGGCGACTGTGCCGGGTGTTACAACCAGTTCATTCCAAAGGCAATTGCGCCAGAAATTACCTGGCGCCGAGGGACTATGCGAGCACCCCACACCGCGGTCGTACTGTCATCGTTGCTAGTCGCTGCAAGTGCCCTGGCGGGATCACGAACGACCGCGAAGAAAACGCCGGCCGCGGCGGGGTCCGGAAGCGGGTCCGGCAGCGCGACGGCGGCGACCGGATCGGGCTCTGGCTCCGGCTCTGGATCGGGATCGGACACCGCGATGGGGCCGACCAGCGGCAACACGCCGACCGATCTGTCGTCGGTGAAACCGGAGGACATGCCGACCGACGTGCGGCTGCGCCGGTTCGAGCAGAAGACCCAGGCGCTCAAGGAGCGCGGCTGGCAGCTCAAGGCGCGCGTGCAGATGCTCAAGGAGCAGATGCTCGGCGGCGGCGTCGGCGCGCAGGCCGTGATCACGCACGCGAGCGAGATGGGCGGCAAGTACCGCCTGATCAAGCTGACCTACTCGCTCGACGGCACCGAGGTGTTCGTCCGCACCGACGACGCCGCCGAGAACCTCTACAAGAAGAAGGGCTTCGACATCTTCTCGGGGCCGATCGCGCCGGGCAACCACACGATCTCGGCGACCGCGGTGTATCGCGGCCACGGCTACAGCGTGTTCGAGTACCTCGACAAGTTCACGTTCACCGCGCGCGGCTCGAACTCGTTCATCGCCGGCGAGGGCAAGATCGCGAAGGTCGAGTGCCGCGGCTTCGAGAAGGGCGGCGAGTCGGTGCCGATGGAGAAGCGCGCCGCGATCGACTGCAAGGTCACGCAGGTCGCGCCCGAGCACGCGCCGGCCCCGGCGACCCAGACCACGCCGGGCGCGACGCCGATGCCCGCGTCGACGAACACGCCGGCGCCGGCCACGCCCACGCCGCCACCCTCGGGGAAGTGACATGCGGATGTCCCGCCTCATCGTCGCGCTGGTCCTGGTGCCGAGCCTGGGCTACGCCGACGACATCGCCGGAAGGCTCGCGCTCTACGACAACGAGGCGCGCACGCTCGGTGCGAACCTGC
The DNA here is from genome assembly GCA_035516595.1 of Kofleriaceae bacterium. GTDB lineage: Bacteria > Myxococcota_A > Polyangia > Haliangiales > Haliangiaceae > JABFXX01. The sequence goes on from DATJAE010000439.1 coordinate 2,150, forward strand.
CCGCGCCCAACGCGCCGGCCGCGACCGACACCCATCGCCTGGTCGACGCCGAGGTCGCGTACTCGCTGGGCGACTTCGACGGCGCGGCGCAGACCCTGTTCGATCTCGTCCGCCCCGGCGGCGCGACCGCCGGCCCCGACAACGAGGCCGCGACCTACTACCTCGCCGATGCGCTGTTCCAGAAGGGCGATCGCGGCGCGGCCCGGACCTACTTCGAGAACCTGGTCAAGACGATCAACGTGTCGAGCCACTACTACCAGCCGTCGCTCGAGCGGCTGGTCGAGCTCGCGATCGTGCAGCACGATCTGCCCGCGGCGCACGACTCGATCGCGGCGCTCGGCCAGCTCGCGCCCGGCGTGCGCGATCCGTCGGTGCCGTACACGCTCGGCAAGTACGCCTACGCCGAGGACAAGTACGACGACGCGCTCGCGCTGTTCGATCAGGTGCCGAAGGGCTCGGACTACGAGCTCCAGGCGCTCTACTACACCGGCACGATCGCGGTCGCGAAGAAGGACCTCGCGCACGCGACCGAGATCTTCACCGATCTGATCGGCCGCAAGCCGCGCACCGGCAACGATCGCCGGGTGATCGAGCTCGGCCAGCTCGCGCTCGGCCGGCTGTACTACGAGCGCGAGCAGCCGTCGAAGTCGATCGACAGCTACCTGCTGGTCGATCGCCACAGCGATCTGTTCCCCGACGCGCTCTACGAGGTCGCGTGGGTCTACGTCAAGAGCAAGCAGTACGACAAGGCGCTGCGCGCGCTCGAGCTGCTCGAGCTGTCCGAGCCCAACACGACCAAGACGCCGACCACGCGGATCCTCGAGGGCAACCTGCGGATCCGCAAGGCGCAGATGATCCGCGCCGCCGAGGTCAACGGCACGATCAACACCAACGAGCAGAGCGACCCGGGCACCGAGTACGACAAGGCGGCGAAGATCTTCACCGAGACCCACGACCAGTACATGCCGTCGTACGCCGCGCTCACCCAGATGGTCGACGGCGGCCTCGATCCCGCGAGCTTCGTCGATCAGATCGCGGAGCGGCAGAGCCACGTGTTCCAGAACGTCGCGCCGATCCCCGAGGCCGCGGCGCAGTGGCTGCGCGACGAGCCGGCGGTGCAGCGCTTCGTCTCGGTCGAGGCCGATCTCGCCGACACCCAGGCCAACCTCGCGTCGGCCCAGGCGATGCTCGACCGGCTCGATCTCGTGATCGCCGCGCCCGACCACAGCACGGTGTATCCGGCGCTGGCGAGCCGGCGCGAGCGGATCGCGACGATCCAGAACGACCTCGCCAACATCCGTAACGACCTCGCCGACCAGGAGCTGCGCAACATCGACAGCTCGGGCGAGCTCGCGCAGCTCACCGCGAACCGCAAGCAGCTCGCGGCGCAGTACGCCGCGTTCGGCAACCCCGAGCAGGCGTTCGCCGCGCGCGTCACCGCGTCGCAGGACGGCTTCGACAAGATCGATCAGGATGCGACCGAGGTCGAGACCTACATCGACAGCGCGCAGGCGATGGCGGTGGCGCTGCGCAAGTACGCCAACGAGGCCACTCCCGCGCTGCCCGCCGACCAGAAGGCGAGCCTGCAGCAGCAGCTCGACGACGCGGCCAGGGAAGCGCAGGCGATCGAGGACGAGATCGCCGACGTCCGGCGCAACGTCGTGCTCGGCAAGGACCTCGCCGCGATCGGCGACACCACGCTCGCGCAGGCGCGCGACGTTCGCCGCCAGCTGCGCGCCGCGCAGGACGCCGAGCAGCACGCGCTCGACGGCTTCGTCGCGTCGAGCCGCGATCGCAAGAAGTCGGAGCAGCTCGCCCGGCTCGCCGACCAGGCGTGGCGGATCGCGGCGGCGCTCGACACCACCGATCAGTCGATCGCGCAGGTGGTGGAGGCCGGGATCGCGCAGGCCAGGACCGAGGTCGCCGACCTCCGGGTCACGCTCGCGCAGTACAAGAAGGAGCTCGCCGACGACGACGCCGAGGGCCGCGCGCTCGGCGGCTCGCTGCTCGCCGCGTCGTTCAAGGACGTCAAGGCCAAGTTCTACGACGTCATCGTGCGCACCGACGTCGGCAACGTCGACGTCGCGTGGTCCGAGAAGGAAGACACCGACGACGATCTCAAGCGGCTGAACCTGGCCCGCGCGCGCGAGCTCAAGCAGCTGCACGACGAGTTCCGGGACATCCTCGAGGAGACCGCGCCGCCGCCGACCCCGCACAAGCAGATCACGACGCTGCCGCCGCCGTCGCCCGAGGGTCCGGCGACCAGCCCCGACAAGGGCGGCGCCAAGCCCGGCGACCGGATCAAGCCGGTCGGCGACGACGACAAGGGCACGACCGCACCGACCGTCAAGCCCGACGAGTCCAAGACGCCGAAGAAGGGCGGTTCGCGATGAAGGCCTACGGCCGCCTGCCGCTCGTCCTCGCGATCCTCGGCGGCGTCGCGTACGCGCAGCCGGGGAGCACGCCGCCGCCCGCGCCGCCGCCCGCGGGATCCGACACCGGGACGCCGGCGCACGAGCCCGCCGCCACCGGCCCGGGGCTCGGCGTCCAGCCGCAACCCGCCACCAGGCCGGTCGCGACCGGCCCGACCGTGCTCTCGCCCAAGGAGGCCGAGGCGCTCAAGGACGTCGAGGCCGAGTTCGAGCGCTACCAGGCGATCGCCGACGAGCACGACAAGCGGCTGCGCGCGATCGCGAAGGTCGAGTTCGACAGCCGCACCGGCGAGCTCGAGAAGCGCTACGCCGAGCGCATCGCCAAGACCGAGAGCGACAAGACCAAGCGCCACGCCGACGCGATCGCGCTGCTCGAGAAGTTCCTGGTGAACCACCCCAACCACGAGACGTTCACGCCCGACGCGATGTTCCGGCTCGCCGACCTCTACCTCGACGCCGCCGACGAGGAGGTCGATCAGCGCATGGCCGCGCTCGAGGCCGCGGGCTCGGGCTCCGGCTCCGGCGCCGGCTCGGGCTCGGGCTCCGGCTCCGCGGCGTCGCCCGACGCCGCCGGCATCGTCGCCGACTATTCGAAGTCGCTCGCGCTCTGGGAAGACATCCTGCGCAAGTTCCCCAACTACCGGCAGACGCCGTCGACCCTGTACCTGCTCGCCTACTACGGCAAGTCGAAGGACGAGCGCAAGTCGCTCGAGATCTTCCTCTCGCTCGCGTGCTCCAACAAGTACAAGTGGGATGCGACGCCGCCGCCGGTCCCGACCAAGGCCGAGGCGATCAAGCGGGTCGAGGCCAAGCAGCTGCGCGATCCCTACGCCGACTGCACGCCGTATCCCGGCGCCGACCTCGAGCTGGTCCGCCACGCCTGGGTGCGCGGCATCGCCGACTATCACTTCGCGGTGATCGGCGAGCTCGACGAGGCGATCGCCGCCTACCTCAAGGTCGCCAACGGCGGCAACGACTCGCGGCTCTACGCCGAGTCGCTCTACAAGCTGGCGTGGAGCTACTACAAGCGCGACTTCCTGCTCGACTCGATCAAGCGGTTCGACGAGAGCGTCAAGCTCTACGACTCGATCGTGGCGTCCGGCGGCCAGCCGCCGCTGGAATTGCGCGACGAGTCGATCCAGTACATCGCGGTCGCGTTCACCGACCCGTGGGAGGGCGAGACCGACACCGATCCGGTCAAGGCGTTCAACCGCGCGCACGACTTCTACAAGGGCCGCGAGAACGAGCCGCACGTGCGCGACGTGTGGGTCGCGCTCGGCCACGCGTTCGAGGATCTCCAGGCCTGGGATCAGGCGGTCGACTGCTACCGCATCGCGCTCGGCCCGCCGTGGGAGCTCGATCCGCACAACCCGGTCGTGCACCAGCAGATCGTCAACGCGTTCGAGTCCAAGGGCGACAAGTACGCCGCAGACCAGGCCGCCGCCGAGCTCGCGACGCGCTACGCGCCGGGCACCGCGTGGTACCAGGCCAACGAGAAGGACCGCGAGGCGATGGAGAACCAGCGCCGGATCGCGGAGCGCGCGCTGTACGCCGCCGCGCGCAACACCCACTCGGCCGCGACCACGCTGCGCAAGGACTACGAGGCGTCGTCGAAGAAGGATCCGCAGGCCAAGCAGGACTACCTCGCGATGTACGCCAAGGCGGTCGACCTCTACCGCCAGTTCATCCACACCTACCCCGAGTCCGACTACATCTACGAGTTCTCGTTCCTCGAGGGCGAGGCGCTGTACTACAGCGAGCGCTACCCCGAGGCGATCGAGCAGTACACCTGGGTTCGCGATCACCGCGACCTCGGCACGGCGTACTACATCGACGCGGCGCGCTCGATCCTGCAATCGTACGAGGCCGAGACCGCGCGCGAGGTCGCCGAGGGCAAGCTGCAGCCGCTCAAGGTGCCGAGCGTCGCCGAGCTCAAGGCGCTGCCGCAGCCGTGGCAGCCGCAGCCGATCCCGGACATCTACCTCAAGCTGCAGAGCGAGTACGACAACTACCAGAACATCGTCGCCGATCCCGCCGCGGCGCCGCAGCAGGGCATCAACGCCGCGCTGATCAGCCTGGCGTACATGCACGTCGACGACGCGATCGCGCGGTTCCAGAAGGTGATGGACAAGTTCTGCTCGGCGCCGCCCGAGAAGAAGGGCGAGCTGACGCCGGCCGCTCGCGCCAAGGACGGCATCCTCACGATCTACGAGGCGCAGGGCAACTACGACGCGGTCGAGGCGACCAACAAGCGGTTCATCAGCAGCAAGTGCGGCGACGACACGTCGATCGCGCTCGCGATCTCGCAGAACCGCTCGCTCAACCTGCAGCGCGCCGGCGACATGTACAAGCAGAGCAAGTTCATCCCGGCCGCCGAGGCGTACTACCGGTTCTACAAGACCGCGCAGAAGGACGATCCGGATCTGCCGGTCGCGCTCTACAACGCCGCGGTCAGCTACAAGCTCGGCGAGCGCCCCAAGACCGCGATCGCGCTGTTCAAGGAGTTCACCGCGAACACCGACAAGCACTTCCGCGAGAGCCCGTACTACCTCGACGCGCTCCGCCTGACCGCGGCGAGCTACCAGGGCGCGTTCCTCTACGACGACGCGATCCGGACCTACCTCGAGCTCTACGACACGACCAAGAAGGCCAAGAAGCTCGGGATCAAGCCGCCCGACCCGCTGCCCGGCGAGAAGCCGCAGACGCTCGAGCAGATCGGCCTCGACGCGCTGTACAACGCGGCGTTCGCGGCCGAGCTCAACCGCGACTTCAAGCGCTCGGTCGATCTGTACCAGCAGTACGAGCGGGTCGAGCCGGATCGCCGCAAGCAGGATCGCGCGCAGTGGTCGATCGCCGGGATCTATCGCCAGTCGGGCGACGTCGGCAGCATGGTCGACGCGCTCGATCGCTGGCGGTCGCGCTACGGCCGCGACTCCGGCAACGGCGACGACTACGTGAAGTCGTACTACGACACCGCGAAGCTGTGGCACCAGAAGGGCCGCACCGCGCAGGCGCGCGAGGCCGAGCAGGCCACGATCGACGCGTGGAAGAAGACCGGCGCGCAGAAGAACACGGCCGGCGCCAAGATGGCCGCCGAGTTCGCCATCGACGACGCCGAAAGCTACTACTCGAAGGTGTGGGAGCCGCTGCAGATCACGCGCGTCATCACGAGCTCCAACCCCAAGACGGTGAAGGCCGAGATCCAGAAGCAGAAGGACTCGATCGAGAAGGTGCGCAAGACCGCCGAGGACAAGTACATCGCGCTCGATCAGTACGGCGTGCTCGACGCGTCGATGGCCGCCAAGGTCCGGTTCGGCGACATCCAGTACGACCGCGCGCAGAAGATCGCGAACTTCCCGATCCCGAAGATCATCGCGAACAACGACCAGGTGGTCGAGGCGTTCGAGAACGCGCGCGACGAGGCGCTCAAGAAGGACCTCGAGGAGGCCAAGCTCGACTGGCAGGACGTCTACGACAAGGCCAAGGCCGGCGGGGTGTCCAACAAGTGGAGCCAGCACGCGGCCGAGAACCTCGCCCGCGAGTTCCCCGACGAGTACCACACGCTGCGCCAGGAGCTGGTGCAGGGGACGGACAAGCCATGACGGGGACTTACGCCTCAGATCGGCCGCGCGGCTCGGCCGTATATAAGGATGTGACCCGACGCGTCGGGATGGCCCTCGTGTGCGCGGCGCTCGCCGCGTGCGGCGGTGCGCCCAAGCCCGCGCAGACCACGCCCGAGCCGGCCGCGGGCAGCGGCGACCAGGGCATGCAGAGCGCGGCGCCGGATACCAGCGGCGTCGGCTCGGGCAGCGCGACGGCGAGCCCGACCGGCGGCAATCCGAGCGCGGCGCCCGACGACAGCGGCGGTGGTCCCGGCGCTGCGCCCGAGCCGCCGGTCGTGTTCCCGAACCAGGATCCCGATCCCGCGCAGGCCAAGGCGCAGGTCGACCAGCACCTGAACATCGCGCGCCAGGCGCTCGCCGCGCCGACGCCGGACGCCGACACCGCGCTGCGCGAGGCGCGCGAGGCGCTCAAGATCGACGCGTCGAGCCTCGACGCCGCGGCGATGGTCGCGTTCGCGTACTACCACAAGAAGCAGTACGACACCGCCGAGCTCGTGCTCGACGACCTGTTCAAGCGGCCGGCGGCGAAGGAGAACGCGAAGGTCTACTACGTCTACGGGCTGGTCTACGACCACACCAACCGGCCCGATCAGGCGGTGCTCGCGTTCCAGAAGGCGGTCGGGCTCGACCCGAACATGGCGAGCGCGCTGGTCGACCTCGGCGAGCACCAGCTCGAGAACAAGGCCTACGCCGACGCGCAGGCGACGTTCGAGAAGCTGACCGGCCAGCTCGGCCGGCAGGACGCGGTGACGCTCACCGATCTCGGCTCGGCATATCGCGGCCACTCCGCCGACTACCAGCCCGGCGCGCCCGAGCGCGCGCAGCTGATCCAGCAGGCCGAGGCCGCGTACAAGCGCGCGCTGGCGGCAGATCCCAATTACGGCCCGGCCTACTACAACCTCGGCCTGCTCTACCTCGACGCCGATCCGTTCCCGTCGGGCGGCGGCGCGCTCGACACGATGCAGCGGCTCAACGCGGCCAAGGGCTTCATCGAGCAGTACAAGAACATGCCGGGCGTCGACATGGCGCTCTACGACCAGCGCTCCAAGGACATCGCCAAGCTGATCAAGCGCGAAGAGAAGAAGCAGAAGAAGGCCAAGAAGGGTGGTGCACCGTGAAGCACCTCGTGCTGGCCGCCGCGCTGTGCGCCGCCACGCTGGCGCCGCGCATCGCTCGCGCCGACTCGCCCGAGCGCTGCCAGGACGACCAGTCCTCCGGCGAGAAGAAGCAGGGCAAGTTCCACATCGAGTACGTCAACGGCCGCCCGGTGACCGTGATCGACACGATCGTCAAGATCTGCGGCAAGGTCCCGCGCCCGAGCGTGGTCTACGTCCTCACCGCGAAGAACATCGACTACGAGTGGGAGAACCTCAAGCAGGACTTCATGCCGCTGATCCTGGCGAGCGTGAAGAAGGCGCCGTTCTAGCGAGGGCTTCATGGCAAGCGTACGTCCACCGAACCAGGTCGCCCCCGCCGCCAACGGCCCGCGCCAGCGCATCTTGCGCATCGGCGTGCTGCTCGGCGGCAAGATCGTCGAGGAGCGACTGATCCGCGAGCGCACCAGCGTCTCGATCGGTCAGTCGATGAAGAACACGTTCTCGATCCCGCTCGAGGGCCTGCCGCTCGAGTTCCCGCTGTTCGCGATGGAGGAGGGCCGCTACTACCTGCGCTTCCTGAACAAGATGGACGGCCGGCTCAGCGACGGCGGCAACGTCGCCACGCTCGATGCGCTCAAGGGCCACGGCGCGGTGAGCCACGGCGACTACTGGCAGGTCCCGCTCAGCGACAACTCGCGCGGCAAGCTGTCGCTCGGCGATCTCACGGTGCTGTTCCAGTTCGTCACCGAGCCGCCGCGCCAGCCCAAGCCGATGCTGCCGGCGTCGGTACGCGGCACGTTCGCCGATCGCTTCGATCCGCGGCTGATGGTGATCCTCGGCACCTCGCTCATCATCCACTTCACGCTGATGATGATCGCGCTGCTGCGCGACCGCGAGGTCCCGATGGACTCGATCGCGGACCGCGCCTACGAGGTCACGTTCAAGCCGGAGAAGTACCAGCTCGAGGATCAGCCGAAGGTCGACACCACCCAGCAGGGCTCCGATGCGACGCCCAAGCCGGCCGAGAAGCCGGCGGCGGCCAAGCCGGCGAGCAAGCCGGCCGAGACTCCGCCGGCGGGCCGCGACACCCACGACGACGTCGCGCTGCAGACCGAGCAGGCCAAGGCGATGGCGGATCTGCTCACCGGCGAGGGCTCGAATGGCACCAGCGAGGGCGACATGGCCAAGCGCCGGCCGGGCGCGGACCTCGGCCAGCAGATCGCCGACGTGCGCGAGGGCGGCAAGACCGTGGCGGTCGGCGGCGGCTCGGGGCGCGGCTCGCGCGGCGATGGCGAGGCGCGCGTCGGGACCGGCCACGGCCCGAACATCAACGGCCCGGGCGGCACGGAGAGTGCGGGCGGCGGCAAGGGCGAGGAGCACGCGCCGACCGGACGGATCTCGGTCGCCGACAAGCAGTCGTTCGACGAGTCGACGCTGACACCGGACCTCGTGCTCGCCAAGATCCAGCAGGCCTACATGGCCGGCCTCAAGCGCTGCTACAAGGAGTACCTGAAGAAGGACGCCAGCGCGCGCGGCAAGGTCACGCTCAGCCTCACGGTCAACGAGACCGGCCGCTGCGTGAAGGGCTCGGCCAACGGCTTCGCGAGCGAGGTCGATCAGTGCATCGGCACGCTCATGGGTAACTGGCGGTTCGCCATCCCCAAGGACAAGAGCGGCGACCCGACCGAGGCGAGCTTCGCGATCACGCTGCAGCTGGTTCCGGACTAGATCGCCAGACCGCCTCGCGCGTTGGGGACGTCATGTCCCCTCGTGCGCTTCGCATCGGTGTCGTGCTCGGCGGCCAGCTGGTCGAGGACAGGGTCGTGCGCGGCGGCGCGGCGATCACGCTCGGCCAGTCGCTGCGCGCGACGATCTCGCTGCCGGTCGACGGTGTCCCGCCGCTGCACGAGCTGGTCGCGTGGCGCGACGGGCATTTCGTGCTCCGGGTCACGGAGGCGATGGACGGCCGGCTCCGCCAGGGCGATGCGACGCGGACGTTCGACGAGCTGCGGCGCGGACCGGCGAGCGACGGCGCGTGGGAGGCGGCGCTCGCGCCGGGCGCGCGCTGCAAGCTGTCGCTCGGCGAGGCGACCGTGCTGCTCCAGGAGGTCGCGCTGCCGGTGCTCGCCAGGCCGCGCTTGCCCGCGTCGGTGCGCGGCACGCTCGCCGATCGCATCGATCGCCGGCTCGCGCTGATCGTCGGTGGCTCGCTCGCGCTGCACTTCGCGATCGCCGCGTGGGCGTGGTCGACCGACACCGACCTCGGCGTGCTCGGCGAGCCGCCGATCGAGGCCGCGCAGTACCAGCCCGAGACGATCGATACGATCGACCTCGCGCCGGCTCCGGTCGTGCCCGCGCCGGGGGTGGCCGCGCCGGCGACGCCTGCGCAGACGCCGCGCCCGATCGTGGCGCATCCCGTCGCGCCGCGCCCGGCCGATCGCGACGACGCGGTGCGGTTCGCGAGCATCCTGACCAGCTCCGACGAGCAGCCGGGCGGCAGCGGCGACATGCAGCCGCGCCATCCCGGCGCCGACCTCGCGCGCCAGATCGAGGACGCGCGCGATCACCGCGTCGCGATCGGCGGCGATCGCACGTCGCGCACCGACGATCGCGCGCGGATCGGGACCGGCCGCGACCCGACGCTCGCCGACCCGACGTTCGACCGGACCGCGCACCGCGACGCCGAGGTGGTCCGCGTGCGGATCGCGCCGACCCCGGTCACCACCGAGGATCCGACCTCGCTCACGCCCGAGGTCGTGCTCGCCAAGCTGCGCGACGTCTACATGAAGGGTCTGGAGCGCTGTTATCGCAGGGCGCTCACCGAGGACGAGAACCTGTCCGGCAAGATCGCGCTGACCTTCACGGTCGAGTCGCACGGCCGCGTCACCGATCCGGAGGCCGCCGGCATGGGCGACAAGATCGACGCCTGCGTCGCACAGCAGATGTCGGCCTGGCACTTCCCTGCGCCGCGCGATCGGGACGGCGCGCCGACCGACGCGACGTTTCACGTCAGCCTCGCGCTCCGGCCGAGCTGACGTATGATGGGGGCATGGCCCCGCGCGCGCTGTTCGTCGTGATCGCGCTGGGCGGGGTCGCGCTCGCCCGGCCGATCGCGCGGCCGCGCTGGCAGGACCTGCCGCTCCCGCCGGCGATGCCCGCCGCGAGCGAGCACGGCGATGTCGAGGTCGACGGCGCGCACATCTACTACGAGCGGTTCGGCAAGGGCGAGCCGGTGATCCTCCTGCACGGCGGGCTCGGCAACAGCGACCACTGGGCCTACCAGGTGCCCGAGCTCGCCGACCGGTTCGACGTGATCGCGATCGACAGCCGCGGGCAGGGCCGCAGCACGCGCACCCGCGCCGCGGTGAGCTACGACGTGATGGCGGGCGACGTGCTCGCGGTCATGGACCACCTGAAGCTGCCGCGCGCGGCGCTGGTCGGGTGGAGCGACGGCGGCGAGATCGCGCTCAAGATCGCGATCACTCATCCCGATCGGGTCGCGAAGCTGTTCGTGTTCGGCGTCAACTACAACGCCGATGGCTCCAAGCCGCGCGGCAGCCAGCGCGCCGCGACGTTCGCCGCCTATGCCAGCAAGTGCCGCGCCGACTACGAGCGGATGTCGGCGACCCCGCGCCAGTTCGACCAGCTGGTCGACTGGCTGATGCCGGTGTGGCGCAACCCGATGGGCTTCACCAAGGATCAGCTGCGCTCGATCAAGGCGCCGACCATGGTCGCCGACGGCGATCACGACGAGATCATCGTGCTCGACCAGGTCGAGGAGATGGCGCGGCTCATCCCCAACGCCAGGCTCGAGGTGTTCGAGGACACCTCGCACTTCGCGCTGTGGCAGGACCCGGATGACTTCACCCGCGTGCTCGTCGCGTTCTTGACCGCCAGCTGACGTATCCTCCGATCGTGCCGGAGCCGGGCCAAGCGATCGGACCGTACCGGCTCGTGTCCCAGCTCGGCAAGGGCGCGATGGGCGAGGTGTGGCGCGCGCGCGACGAGCGGCTCGATCGCTACGTCGCGCTCAAGGTGCTGCCGCCCGAGCGCGCGGGCGACGCCGAGCGCCGTGCCCGCATGCTGCGCGAGGCGCGCGCGGCCGCCGCGATCCGCCACGCCAACGTCGTGACGCTGTTCGACATCGTCGAGCACGACGGCGACGACATCCTGGTGATGGAGCTGGTCGAGGGCCGCACGCTGTCGGAGCTGCTGCGCAAGGACGGGCCGCCGTCGCTCGAGCTCGCGCTGCGCTGGATCGAGGCGGTCGCCGACGCGCTGGTCGCGGCGCACGCGCGCGGCATCCTGCATCGCGACATCAAGTCCGCCAACATCATGATCGCCGACGACGGCGGCGTGAAGGTGCTCGACTTCGGCCTGGCCAAGCTGCGCGACGGCTCGCCCGCGGCGCCCGCGGCGCCCGGGCCCGCGGTGCGGCCGTCGGCCGAGACCGCGCTCGATGCCACGCTCCAGGCCTCCGCGCCGGTCGGCTACGAGACCCAGGCGGGCTCGCTGCTCGGCACGCCGCTCTACATGGCGCCCGAGCAGATCGCCGGCGAGGCGCCCGACGAGTGCAGCGAGGTGTTCTCGGTCGGCGTGCTCGCCTACGAGGTGCTCGCCGGCAGTCCGCCCTACGCCGCGACCACGATGGACGAGCTGTTCCGCCAGATCGCGCAGCGCAGCCCGCCGCCGCTCGATCGCACGCCCGAGCGCGTCGCCGCCGTGATCGAGCGCGCGCTTGCCAAGCCGCGCGCCGAGCGCTGGCCGACCATGCGCGCGCTGCGCGACGCGATCGCCGCCGAGCGCCGCCGGCTGTTCGCGCCGCCCGCGCGGCGCTGGCCGCTGGTCGCGGCGGCCGCCCTGGTCGCGCTCGCGCTCGCCGGTGGCCTGGTGTGGTGGCGGATGCACCGCGCGCCGCCGCTGCGCCCCGGCGACGACTACGTCGCGCGCGCGCTCGACGAGTACGACGTGTTCTACAACGAGAAGGCGCTGTCGTCGTTGCGCGCGGCGCTCGCGGTCGCGCCCGATCACCCACGCGGCAACGCGTACATGATCCTGTTCGGCGGCGCGTCGCCCGACGACCAGGCCGCCGCGATCGCCGCGATGCAGCGCGCCCGCCCCCGGACCGGCGAGCACACCAAGGATCGCGCGCTGCTCGACACCGCGATCGCGCTGGTCGAACGCGGCCCGGCCGCGGCGCGCGCCGCGCTCGTCGCCGCGGGCGCTGACAGCGACCGCGAGCTCGCGTTCTGGATCGCGGAGCTCGACTACCGCGCCGGCGACTACGCCGCCGCGCGCGGCGAGTACGACGCGCTGCTCGCCGAGCCCGCCGAGCAGTTCCGCGGCCGGATCTACGACCACGACTCGGCCGTGCTGCTCTACCTCGACGTCCCCGACCAGGCGCTGCGCATCGGCACGCTGTATCGCGACGCGTTCCCCGGCGAGCCCGACGCCGTCGCGGTGTACGCGACCACGCTCGCCGCGGCCGGCCGGTTCGACGAGGCGATCGCCGCCGCCCAGGACGCGCTGCGCCTGTCCGAGGGCGAGGACACGCTCGCCGGGCTCGCCAAGGTGCTCGCGCTCGCCGGCGACCACGCCAGGGCGCGCGAGCTCTACCAGCGCTCGCTCGACAAGGCCGGGGCCAACCGCCGGCCGCTGCGCCGCGCCGCGCTGGCGTTCCTCGAGTGGATCGACGGCGACGAGGCGGCCGCGCGCGCGACCGTCGCGCCGTGCCTGGGCGCCGGCGCCGACTCGACCGCGCGCGAGCGCGGCGCGTGCCTGTTCGTCGCCGGCGTGATCGATCCCACCCAGGCCGACGCGATCGCGCGCGAGCTCGACGCGCTCGCCGCCGAGGGCACCGGTGCGCATCCGGCGTACGGGGCGCCGGCGTCGCTGGCCGCGCTGGTGCGCGCCCGCGCCCGCTTCCTCGGCGGCGGCTGCGTGGTCGCCGGCGATCGCACCGCTCCCGCCGACCTCGATCCCGCGATCTACGACCAACCGCTCGACTTCTTTGCCGCGTACCACGTTCCGTTCTTCGCCACGTGGGCGATCTGCGAGCAGGCGGCGCTCTACGCGGCGCGCGGCGACCGCGCGCGAGCGGCGCAGCTGCTGGCTCCGGCCGCGACCAAAGCGCCACATCGCGACTGGCTGATTAGCGCAATGAAATCATATGAGTAAGCGCACAGCTGGGAATTGCTCGGACGTGCTAGGTTGCGCGCCTCCGGCTGAACAGCTGGCGTGTACTGGCCCACTAACTCCACCGACTCGATGCCGCGTTACCTGACCAGAGGCCTGCAAGTCGTCCTCGACTTCCTCGTGCTTTCGGTCGCGTTCTGGCTCGCGTTCCTGTTCCGCTTCGAGCTGCAGATCCCGGCGATGTGGGGCCGCGTCGGCGTGGTGACCTGGCCGTATGTCGTCGTCCTCGAGTACGGCGTGCTGTGGCTGTACGGCGTGCCGCGCTCCGCGTGGCGCTACGTCAGCTTGCGCGAGACCGTGCGGATCGCGCTCGCGCTCGCGACCTCGACCGCCGTGCTGGTCGCGGTGCGGCTCGGCCTGCAGGGCCACGACGGTCCGCTCCAGCTCGCCGTGATCCCGCTCGGCGTACTCGGCTCGAACCTGTTCCTGTGCTTCGCGAGCCTGGTCGGGATCCGCGCGACCCGCCGGGTCTACGGCGAGGCCAAGGAGCGCAAGCTGCGCGACGCGGGGCAGGCGATGACCCGCGTGCTGCTGATCGGTGCGGGCCAGGCTGGCGTGCTGGTCGCCCGCGAGCTCGCCGCGCGGCCGGACCTCGGCCTGCACCCGGTCGGCTTCCTCGACGACGATCGCCTCAAGGTCGGCGTGCATATCGGCGGCCTGCCGGTGCTCGGCACGACCGCGCAGCTCGCGCAGATCGCCGAGCGCAAGCACGTCGATCGCGCGCTGATCACGATCGCGAACGCGTCGGGCGCCGACATCCGGCGCATCACGGTGGCGTGCCGCGACGCCGGGCTCGACACCAAGATCATCCCGGGCATCTACGAGATCGTCGGCGATCGGGTGAACCTGTCGCGCATCCGCGAGGTCGCGATCGAGGACCTGCTCGGCCGCGAGCCAGTGCAGCTCGACGCCGACCTCGTGTCGGCCGCGATCCGCGGCGAGGTCGTGATCGTCACCGGCGCGGGCGGCAGCATCGGCGGCGAGCTGTGTCGCCAGGTCTGCCGCTACGCGCCGCAGCGGCTGGTGCTGGTCGAGCGCTTCGAGAACGCGCTGTTCGAGATCCACCGCGAGCTGGTCGCGGCGTTCCCCGACGTGCAGGTCGAGCCGCGCATCGCCGACGTCACCGATCGCGCGCGGATGGAGCAGATCTTCGCCGAGCGAAGGCCGTCGTTCGTGTTCCACGCGGCCGCGCACAAGCACGTGCCGATGATGGAGGCGAACCCGGGCGAGGCGGTCAAGAACAACGTCGGCGGCACGCGCGTCGTCGCCGATCTCGCCGACCAGCACGGCGTGCAGCGCTTCGTGCTGGTGTCGACCGACAAGGCGGTCAACCCGACCTCGGTGATGGGCGCGTCCAAGCGGGTCGCCGAGATCTACGTCCAGGCGCTCGCGCATCGCAGCAAGACCCGGTTCGTGACGGTGCGGTTCGGCAACGTGCTCGGCTCGAGCGGTAGCGTGATCCCGATCTTCAAGCAGCAGATCGCGGCGGGCGGGCCGGTCACCGTCACGCACCCCGAGATGCAGCGCTACTTCATGACCATCCCCGAGGCCAGCCAGCTCGTGCTCCAGGCCGGCGCGATGGGGCAGGGCGGCGAGATCTTCATCCTCGACATGGGCAGCCCGGTGAAGATCGTCGATCTCGCGCGCGATCTGATCACGCTATCGGGGCTGCGGCCCGACGACGACGTCGAGATCAAGTTCTCGGGCATTCGCCCCGGCGAGAAGCTGTTCGAGGAGCTGTCGACCTCGAGCGAGCACGCCGACAAGACCAAGCATCCGAAGATCTTCATCGGCCGGATCCCCGCGGCGGCGTGGGGCGATGCGGTGCGCGGGCTCGACGAGCTGATCGGCGTGGTCGACCGGCCCGACGCGATCCGCGAGCTGCTCGCGCGGATCGTGCCGGAGTACAGCGGTGCGGCCAAGCCGGGCGAGCCGCACAAGCCGGCGCGGCGAGCCGATACGACCGGATCGCGCCCCGTCATCGCGGTTCCGTGATGGCGCGGGTGTTCCTGTCGGCCCCCGAGCTGTCGGGTCAGGAGCTGGCGATGCTCGGCGAGGCGGTCGCGTCGGGCTGGATCGCACCGCTCGGCCCGCAGGTCGACGCGTTCGAGGCCGAGCTGTGCAAGCGGATCGCGATGCCGCACGGCGTGGCGCTGTCGAGCGGCACCGCGGCGCTCCACCTCGCGCTGCTCGCGCTCGGCGTCGGCAAGGGCGACGAGGTGTGGACCTCGACGCTCACGTTCGCCGCGACCGCGAACGCGATCAGCTACGCCGGTGCGACCCCGGTGTTCGTCGACAGCGATCGCGCGAGCTGGAACATGGATCCCGGGCTGCTGGTCGACGCGCTCGACGCGGCCGCGCGCGCCGGGCGATTGCCGCGCGCGGTGATCGCGGTCGACCTCTACGGCCAGTGCGCCGATCTCGCCCCGATCGCGGCGGCGTGCCGCGCGCATGGCGTCTGGCTCGTCGAGGACGCCGCCGAGGCGCTCGGCGCGACATATCGCGATCGCCCGGCCGGCTCGCTCGGCGACCTGTCGGTCCTGTCGTTCAACGGCAACAAGATCATCACGACCTCCGGCGGCGGCGCGCTGCTCGGCACGCGCAAGGACTGGATCGATCGCGCGCGCTTCCTCGCGACCCAGGCGCGCGAGCCGGTCGCGCACTACGAGCACAAGGAGGTCGGCTACAACTACCGGCTGTCGAACCTGCTCGCGGCGGTCGGCCGCGCGCAGCTTGCCGATCTCGATCGCCGGGTCGAGGCCCGGCGCGCGATCAACGCGTACTATCGCGACGCGCTCGCCGGCGTCGAGGGCTGGAGCTTCATGCCCGAGGCGGGCTTCGGCCGCGCGACGTTCTGGCTGACCTGCGCGACCACCGGCTCGCAGGCGCGGCGCGACGCCGTGCTCGCCCGGCTCGCCGCCGACAACATCGAGGCGCGCCCGGTGTGGAAGCCGATGCACCTCCAGCCGGCGTTCGCGGGCTGCCGCGCGATCGGCGGCGCGGTCTCCGAGGAGCTGTTCGCGACCGGCGTGTGCCTGCCGAGCGGCGCCGGCGTGACGCGGGCCGTGCTCGAGCGCGTGGTCGCGGTAGTCCGCAAGGTACTGGCGTGAGCCGGATCGTCGTCGTCGGTGCCGGTGGCCACGCCAAGGTCGTGATCGCGACCGCGCGCGCTGCTGGCCACGAGATCGCAAGCGTGCTCGACGACGATCGCGCGCGCTGGGCCAAGGAGATCGCTGGTGTGGTTGTCGCGGGCCCGATCGAGCAGGTGCTGGCCGATCGGGACGCGCTTTGCGTGCTCGCCATCGGTGACAACGCCACGCGCCGGCGACTGGCCGATGCGGCGCGGTGTCGATTCGCCTCGCTGATCCATCCGAGCGCGGTGGTCGACGACTCGGTGAGCCTCGGGGAAGGCACCGTGATATTCGCCGGCGCCATCGTCCAGCCGGACGCGCGGATCGGCGCGCACTCGATCGTCAACACCGCCGCGTCGATCGACCACGACTGCGACCTGGGAATCGCGGTGCACTGTGCACCAGGTGCTCGGCTCGCGGGTTCGGTCCGGGTCGGCGAGGAGGCGCTGGTCGGCATCGGTGCGGTGGTGGTTCCCGGCGTCCGGATCGGAGCTCGCGCCATTGTCGCCGCGGGTGCAGTCGTCGTCCGCGACGTCGCGATCGGAGCCACCGTGGTCGGCGTACCAGCCAGACCATTGGAATCACGCTAGTTTTCATCCAGCGGCAGCCCGAACGGCAGGACGACGCTCGGTCACTAACAGGCGTTATAACAACGCGTTCTCGCATGACTCCCGACCGCCTGCGCGTGCTGTTCTTCGCTCCGACGCTGGGCGACGGCGGCGCCGACCGCGTGGTGATCGCGCTGCTCCGCCACCTCGATCGCTCGCGGTTTCGGCCGGCGCTCGCGGTGATGCGGCGCGAGGGCGCGCTCGCCGGCGAGGTCCCGGCCGATGTCGAGCTCCACGAGCTCGGCACGCCGCGGCTCGCGGTGTCGGCGCCGGCGCTCGCGCGGGTCGTGCGCGCGACGCGGGCCGACGTCGTGTTCTCGACCCACGGCGGCTCGAACATCATCGCCGCGCTCGCGCACGCGCTCGCGCGCTCGCGCGCGCGCTTGATCCTGTCGGAGCGCAGCGCGCTGGTCCGCGCCGATCGCAGCGCGCTGCGCCGCGCGCTCGAGATCCCGGCCAAGCGCTGGACCTACCGCCGCGCCGACCTGGTCACCGCGGTGTCGGCCGGGGTCGCGCGCCAGCTGGCGAGCCTGCTGCGCCTCGCCGAAGCGAAGATCCGCGTGGTCTACAACCCCATGGTCGACGACGAGCTCGGGGCGCGCGCCGCCGAGCGAGTCGACCACCCGTGGTTCGGCGAGACCACGCCGGTGATCGTCGCGGTCGGCCGGCTGGTCGCGATCAAGGACTACCCGACGCTGCTCCGCGCGTTCGCGGCGATCCGCGCGGCGCGCCCGGCGCGGCTGGTCGTGCTCGGCGACGGCCCGCTGCGCGGCGAGC
>DATJAE010000440.1:0-11228 GCA_035516595.1 Kofleriaceae bacterium
CGTTCTACACGTTCCACACGCTGTCGTACACGCTCGACGTCTACCTCGGGCGCACCAGACCGTGGAACGACGTGCTCGACTTCGCGCTCTACGTGACGTTCTTCCCTGCGCTGGTCGCCGGCCCGATCCTGCGCGCGTCGCAGTTCCTCCCGCAGTGCGCCGAGCGCCGGCGCTCGACCGGGCCGCTGCTCGCGTGGGGGCTGTCGCTGATGGTGCTCGGGCTGTTCGAGAAGACCGCGATCGCCGACACGATCATGGCGCCGGCGGCCGACCTGCTGTTCGCCACCGCCGGCCACGCGCGCGCGGCCGACGCGTGGACCGGCACGCTCGCGTTCGCCGGCCAGATCTTCTGCGACTTCGCCGGCTACTCGACCTGCGCGATCGGCGCCGCGCTGTGCCTGGGGTTCGCGCTGCCCGACAACTTCCGCGCGCCGTACGCCGCGCTCGGGTTCTCCGACTTCTGGACCCGCTGGCACGTCTCGCTGTCGAGCTGGCTGCGCGACTACCTGTACATCCCGCTCGGCGGCAACCGGATCGGCCCGCGCCGGACCTACGTGAACCTGATGCTCACGATGCTGATCGGCGGGCTGTGGCATGGCGCGGCGTGGACGTTCGTGGCGTGGGGCGGGCTGCACGGCCTGTATCTCGTCGGCGAGCGTGCCGTGCGGCGCGCGCTGCCGGCCGGCGCGTGGCGCGCTTCGACCGAGGCCCGGTTCGGCGCGGTCGCGACCACGTTCGGGCTGGTGTGCGTGGCGTGGGTGTTCTTCCGCGCGTCGTCGTTCGGCCAGGCGTTCGCGATCGTGGCGAGCCTGTTCGGCGGCGGCAGCGGCGCCGCGCTCTACCACGGCATCGACCACGCGCTGGTCGGCGCGACGATCGCCGCGATCGTCGCGATCCACTGGGCGATGCGTGGCTCGTCGATCGAACAGGTGGTCGCGCGCGCGCCGTGGCCGGTTCGATCGGCCGCGCTCGCCACGATGATCGTGACCGTCGTGCTCATGCAAGGACAGGATCGTGCCTTCATCTACTTCCAGTTCTGAGCTGCGCCGCCCGCCGCCCGGCCGCTGGCGCGCGACCTGGCTCGGCGCGCTGGCGCTCGCCGCGTGCTCGCTCGGCCTGCTCGAGCAGCTGAGCCGCGCGCGCGGCCAGCGCCCGTCGGTGGTGGACGATCCGGTGCTGTGGAGCTTCGCGCGGCGCGACGTCGGCGATCGCCCGAGCACGGTGGCGCTGCTCGGCGCGTCGCGCATGGCGCTCGCCTACTCGCCGCGCGCGTTCGCCGAGGCCGCGCCCGAGCTGCGCGCGGTACAGCTCGCGATCAACGGCAACCTGCCGCTCACCGTGCTCGCCGATCTCGCGGACGACGACGGCTTCCACGGCGTCGCGGTGGTCGATCTGATCGAGCCGGAGATCGCCGACCCGCTGCTCGCGACCGACTCGCAGGCCTACGTCGCGCGCTACCACGCGCTGTGGCGCGCGCCCGGCGCGCTCGCCAACCGCTACCTCGCGAGCCTCGCGCAGTCCGAATTCGCGGTGCTCGCGATCGGCGGCAGCCGGATCGTGCGCTCGCTGCTCGGCAGCCGCCGCTGGCCCGGGCCGGCGTGGGTCGCGAGCGATCGCGACCGCGTGTCGTCCGCCGACTTCACGCTCGCGACGCGCGCCACGCTCGCGCAGCGCGCCGAGCGCCGGCTCGCACAGCTGCCGCACGCGCCGCCGCCCGCGGCGTGGCTCGCGATCGTCGATCGCGAGCTCGCGCCGCTGGTCGCGAGGATCCGCGCGCGCGGCGGCGACGTCGTGATCGTGCACCTGCCGATCAGCGGAGGCCTCGCGGCGCGGGTCGACGCCGAGTATCCGCGCGCCGCCTACTGGGACCAGCTCGCGGCGCACAGCGGTGCGCGCACGATCCACTTCCGCGACGTGCCCGCGATGGCGCACCTGGTCTGCCCCGACGAGATGCACCTCGACGAGCGCGATCAGGCGACGTTCACTCGCGCGCTGGTCGGCGCGCTGCGCGCGGCGGGCGTGCTGTCCGGCCGCGAGGCTCAGCGCGGGCCGAGCAGCAGCTGG
The DNA here is from genome assembly GCA_035516595.1 of Kofleriaceae bacterium. GTDB lineage: Bacteria > Myxococcota_A > Polyangia > Haliangiales > Haliangiaceae > JABFXX01. The sequence continues at coordinate 2,065 of DATJAE010000440.1, forward strand.
AGCGCGCCCGGCAGGCGCTCGGCCCAGTAGGTCTCGCTGTGCTGCGCGCCCGGCTGGATCACGTGGCGAAACGTCTTGCCGTCGACGAAGCCGAGCGCGAGGTAGGCCGACGCGAGCTGATCGGTGTCGGACTCGTCGTCGACGTCGCCCTGCCCCGAGTCGACGTAGACGATCGCGGGCTCGGCCGAGCCCGCACTCGCCGCGACGTCGCCGACGATCACGTCGCTGTTCCACCAGGTCGACGGCGACAGCGCGCCGATCCGGCTGTACACGTCGGGGCGCTTGACCCCGGCGTAGGCCGAGACCAGCCCGCCGAGCGAGCTGCCGACCAGCGCGGTCGACGCGGCATCCGGCCGCGTGCGCAGCAGCATGTCGATCTGCGGCTTGAGCTCCTGGATCAGCATCTCGAGGTAGAGATCGGCGCCGCCGCCGCCCGGGGTGGTGGGATCCGTGGTCGGGGTGTACTCGTAGATCCGGTTCGCGGTGTTCGCGACGCCGATCACGATCGCCTCGGGGAACGTCACGCACGAGCCGGCTGCGCCGCAGTCGGCGTCGCCGGTGCACAGCGCGGGCGTGCCGCCGAGCGGCTGCGCGCCCCAGCCCGCGACCGTCGGCGACGAGCACGCGCCGCTCTCGCTGGCGCTGTCGAACGCGGTGTCGACGTTCCACGTGCCGGAGAACGCGAGCTGCGGCAGCGCGGCCCACAGGTTCTGGCCGTCGTGCATGTAGACGACCGGGTAGGTCGCGTCGGTGTTCTCCGCGTAGCTCGCCGGCAGGTAGGCGTAGATCGCCCGGTCGTTGCCGAGCGTCTGCGAGTGGAAGTCGGCGATCAACGTCACGACCTGGCCGGCGGTCGCGGTGAAGTGCGGATAGACGTCGAGCGTCTGGCCCGGCGCCAGGTGGTAGTTCGGCCCGCGCGCCCAGGTCGCGTCGTCGAGCAGCGGCTTCCACTCGATCGTCTGGTCGAGCCCCGGGATCGGGTAGCTCGCGACGTCGCCCGCCGCGGTGGTCGCCGCGCCGGCGGTCCACGACAGCCCGGCGCCGCTGCCGCGGATCGTGATCGCGTGCCCCGCCGCCGGGTAGTGCACGCGGATCGTCGCGACCGCCGGTGCCGCGTCGGGCGCCGCGTCCGCCGGTGCGCTCGCGTCGGGCGACTGCGCGTGCGATCCGCCGCAGGCGGCCAGCGCACAGATCACGGCGAGCGTTCGCACGCGGCGGACGCTAGCACTCAGTACCAGTGGTGCGCCACCCAGAACTGCTTCGCGCCCGACCATCCGCCGTAGCGACCGTCGACGTACTTGGTCGCCGCGGCGTACTGCTTGTTGATGTCGGTCGACTGGTAGTCCGCGCCCATGAAGTGCTTGCGCTGCGACTCGATCATCTGGAACGCGCCGAACGCCGACGAGTGGTTGCCGGGCGTGCCGTCGCCGCGGCCCTGCGCGTGCAGGAAGCCGGCGCGCGGGTTGCCGCCCGACTCGTGCATCATGATCCAGTGGGCATCGGCACCCATCCCGCCGGACACGCGAAGAAGCTGCTCGCCATCGAGGGTCTCGAGCTCGTGCGCTGACATGACTGACTCCTTGTTGAGTGATCGGCCATCGTGCAGTCGTCGCGCCACACCCACGCTGGCTCCCGCGGGAGACGAAGCGCAACGCGCGGTAGACAGCGCGCGATCGCCAAGCGCGCGACTCGCCGTCGCGTTGCGCGAGTCGTGCAGCGCGCTGCCATGGCTCCCGCGCTAGCCAATGGCCACGACAGCAGCTACTTCACGCGGCCATCGAAGTCGAGCGTCGCGCTGGTCACCGAGAACCCGTCCTGCACCTTGGTGAGCTTGGCCGCGTCGAGCCCGAGCGCCTTCCAGAACGCCACCCCGCCGGGACCGTGCTCGCTCGCCGCGCGCGCCTCGATCGCCGCCGTGCCGGGCTCGTAGTCGAGATCCGGCAGGTCGCCGTCGGACGGGAGGATCCGCCACGTCCCGGCAAAGAACAGCCGCGGCGTTCGCCCCGACAGCTTGACCAGCGCGCGCACCGGCTTGCTGTCGAGCAGGCGGTGGAGCTCGGCGATCCGGGCGGTGCCGGCCGCGAAGTCGACGTGACCGCCGGTGCACGGCAGCTCGAGCTGCGCCTCCACGCCGTCCCAGCGCAGCTTGCTCGCCGCGATCGTCGCGGTGCACTCGGGGCTGGCCGACAGATCGCATACCAGCACGAGCTCGCCGACCGTCACCGCCTCGCCGAACAGCTCGCGCGAGCGCGCGTCGTGCTCGAGCTCGCGGGCGCACGACCCGGCCGGCGTGGTGGTATCGCCGGGCCGGTACTCGGCGATCGGTACGTACTCGGTGCCCATGTCCATCGTGGCCTCCGGCGAGTCGGGCGGGCGCTTCCAGTGGTCGGGATCGATCGCGAACAGCAGCGCGCGCACCGCGCGGCCGGCCTGGCCGTTGTACTGCGCGAAGCGCTTGCCCTTGCGCGTGACGTTCCACGGCACGTAGCCGTGACAGTTCGACTTCGACGACACGACCAGCGGGTCGTCGCCTTCGATCGTCACGGTGAACTCGGGATAGTCGTCGGTGTGCGAGATGCAGCGTTGCTCGTCGGCGCTGTCGTGGAGCCCGGTCAGCGCGTCGTACAGCCCATCGATCACCTTGCCGTCGATCGCACGCTTGCCCGCGACGTAGCCGGTGGTCTTCCACTCGACCGTGTAGTGCCGCTCGTCGTGATGAAACGACGAGTACGTGTAGTCGATCGTGACGCGTTTTGCCCCGTGCGAGGGTCCCGCGCTTGCAACTCCGCCGAGCAACCCGAAAAACGCGACGAAGATCGAACGCATGGTGAGTAGAATGACGCACGAGATGGACCGCATATTGCTTTCTCGGCCGAGCATGTCGCATCGACGGATCGCGCTGTGCATCGCGGCGAGCCTGCTGGGCTCGGGCTGTCTGCGCGGCCCGGGGGCGTTTCGCCTGTTCGAAGCCGCAGTTGTGACCGCGGTGGTCGTGTCGGCGCTGCAGCCACCGCCGCCCCGCGTGGTGTTCGTGCCGGCCCCGCGGCCCGGGTACGTGTGGCAGCCGGGATACTGGACGCGTCAAGACGATTCCTGGGTGTGGATCGATGGTGGCTGGGTTCCCGATCGGCAGAACGCGCAATACGTGCCGTCGCACTGGGAGCAGATGCAGGACGGCAGCTGGCAGCTCGTGCCGGCGCACTGGGTGGCGGTCGCTCCGCCGCCGGCCGCCTACTAGCGTCGCAGCCCGGGAGACGTGGCAGCGCCGCGCGGTGTGCCGACGGGCCTCGGCGTGCGCCTGCCGTGCGATCGGCCGGCGATCCGATTCTCGCGGGGTTATCGCGCGGCAGAGGAATCCCGAGCATCCGGCGCGGCTCTTGAAAACCGATCGGGCGTGGAAAGCGTGGAACGTCAACCCGCGGAAGGGCGCGTCGTGGCGATCGGTGCGTCCGCCGGCGGGCTCGAATCGCTCGAGCAGCTGTTCCGCGCGCTGCCGAGCAACACCGGGCTCGCGTTCGTGGTCATCCAGCACCTGTCGCCCGACTTCCGCAGCCTGATGGACGAGCTGATCGCGCGGCACAGCGACATGCCGGTCGTGCTCGCCGAGAACGGCATGCCGGTCGAGCCCAACCATATCTACCTGATGCCGCCGCGCAAGGAGATGATCATCCGCGAGCGCTGCCTGTGGCTGACCGACAAGGAGCCGCACACGTTCTCGCTGCCGATCGACGCGTTCTTCCGCTCGCTCGCCCAGGATGTCGGGCCGCAGGGCGTCGCGATCGTGCTCTCGGGCAGCGGCAGCGACGGCTCGCGCGGGCTGGTCGAGGTCAAGCGCGCCGGCGGGCTGGTGCTCGCCGAGTCGGCGACCACCGCGAAGTTCGACGGCATGCCGCTCGCGGCCGCGGCGACCGGCGCGGTCGATCACAGCTATCCGCCCGCCGACCTCGCGCGCCTGCTGTGCGGGCTACCGCCGCTCGAGAGCGCGGAGCCGAGCCAGGCGCTCAGCGAGGATCCCGCGATGGACGCGGTCCTCCGCCTGCTGCGCGACAACTTCGGGATCGACTTCTCGCTCTACAAGATCACCACGGTGGGGCGGCGCGTGCAGCGTCGGGTCGAGCTGCTCAACCTGCCGGGGCTGTCCGATTACGTCGATCACATCGTGGTCGAGCCCGACGAGCTCAACAAGCTCTACCAGGACCTGCTGATCGGCGTCACCCAGTTCTTCCGCGACCCCGAGGCGTTCGAGGCGCTCGAGCGCGAGGTCATCCCGTCGCTGCTCGATCAGGTCAAGCCCGACGACGAGCTGCGGGTGTGGGTCGCCGGCTGCGCGACCGGCGAGGAGGCGTACTCGCTCGCGATGCTGCTGTGGGAGGCGTTCCTCGCGCGCGACCGCCCGCTCCGCCTCAAGATCCTCGCGACCGACGTCCACCAGCGCTCGCTCGACTTCGCGAGCGCCGGGGTCTACGCCGAGGAGCAGCTGGCGCGGGTGAGCCCGGCGCGGCTCGAGCGGTTCTTCGTCAAGCGCGCGGGCGGCTACCAGATCTCGACCGAGCTGCGCCAGCTGATCGTGTTCGCGCGCCACAACGTGACCAAGGATCCGCCGTTCACCCGGATGCACCTGATCACGTGCCGCAACATGCTGATCTACCTGCAGCCGCAGGCCCAGCGTTCGGTGCTGTCGCTGTTCCACTTCGGCCTGCTGCCCGGCGGCGTGCTGTTCCTCGGTGCGAGCGAGACGCCCGGCGCGCTGGCCGAGGAGTTCGCGGTGATCGACGAGCACTGGAAGGTCTATCGCAAGCGGCGCGACGTCCACCTGCTCAACCAGGTCCGCCTGCCGCTGTTGCGCACGCCGCGCGGCCGCACCGTCGCGCCGATCGATCTGCCGCGCACGCCGAGCGTCGATCCGCTGGTGCTCGCGACCTACGATCAGCTGCTCGACAAGTTCATGCCTCCCGGCCTGCTGGTCGACGAGTCCGGCGGGTTGATCGACGCGTTCGGCGGCGCCGAGAAGCTGCTGCGGTTCCGCCGCCGCCGGCCGACCAGCAACGTGCTCGAGCTCCTCGGCGACGAGCTGCGCGCCGTGATCGGCGGCGCGATCCAGCGCGCGATCAAGGATCGCCGCGAGGTGTCGTACTCCGGCGTGCGCATCCCCGACGACGATCGCCGCCGGATCGTCACGGTCGAACCGCTGGTCCACCCGCGCACCGGCGCGTCGAATCTGCTGATCACGTTCCGCGCGATGACGGTCGACGAGGCCGCCGAGCCCGACCAGGCGCCCGCGCCGATGTCGGCGGCATCGCTCGAGCGCATGTCGACGCTCGAGAGCGAGCTCGCGTACACCCGCGAGACCCTGCAGGCGACGATCGAGGAGCTCGAGACCTCGAACGAGGAGCTGCAGGCGACCAACGAGGAGCTGGTCGCGTCCAACGAGGAGCTGCAGAGCACCAACGAGGAGCTCCACTCGGTCAACGAGGAGCTCTACACGGTCAACGCCGAGTACCAGCAGAAGATCGCCGAGCTCAAGGAGCTCAACAGCGACATGGCGCACCTGCTCGAAGGCACCGACGTCGGCACCGTGTTCCTCGATCGCGAGCTGCGGATCCGCCGGTTCACCGCGCGGATCGCGCGGGTGTTCCACTTCCAGAACCACGACGTCGGGCGGCGGATCAGCGACTTCTCGCACAGCATCGAGCGGCCGCAGCTGATGGACGACATCGAGAACGCGCTGCGCGCGGGCACCTCGTTCGAGGACGAGGTGCGCGACAGCGCGGGCACGCCGTACTTCCTGCGCATCCTGCCCTACCGCACGCTGCAGCGCGCGAACCACGCCGAGGGGCCGATCAACGGCGTCGTGCTGACCCTGACCGACGTCACGGCGCTCGATCGCGCGCGCACCCGGATCGAGCAGCTGTCCACGATCGTCGAGTGGTCGGAGGACGGCATCCTCGGGCTCGAGCTCGACGGCACGATCACGACGTGGAACCGCGGCGCCGAGCAGTGCTACGGCTACGCGGCCAGGGAGATGATCGGCCAGAGCGCCGGCATGCTGATGGCCGACGCCGCGGCGCTGCCGGGGTACCTCGAACGCATCGCGGCGGGCGAGCGCGTCGAGACCAACGACCTGTCGCGCCGCAAGGACGGCACGACGATCGACGTCTCGGTCATGATCTCGCCGATCTTCAGCCACGGTCGGGTCACCTGCGCGTCCGCGATCGCGCGCGACATCTCGGAGCCCGTGCGCATTCAACGCGCGCTCGCGGAGGAGCAGCACAAGGTGATGGGCCTGCTCCAGCGCCGCGAGGAGTTCCTCGCGATGCTGTCGCACGAGCTGCGCAACCCGCTCGCCGCGGTGGTCAACGCCACCGCGGTGCTCGATCGCGACGACAGTCGCGAGTGCGCGCTGCGCTGCCGCGCCGTGATCAAGCGCCAGGCCGCGCACATGAAGGGCCTGCTCGACGACATGCTCGACGTGTCGCGGATCACGACCGACAAGTTCACGATCCAGGCGCGCGACATGGACCTGCGCGACGCGATCGAGACCGCGATGGAGGCGACCGCGCCGCTCTACGAGGCGCGCGAGATCCGGCTGGTCAGCGAGCTTCCCGGGCACGCGCTCGCGGTGCGCGGCGACGCCCGCCGGCTCGCGCAGGTGGTCGCGAACCTGCTCGCGAACGCCGCGAGCTACTCGCCGCGGCGCACCACGGTCGAGCTCGCCGTGCGCAGCGGCGGCGGCTCGGTCGCGCTCCACGTGCGCGATCACGGCGAGGGCATCGATCCCGAGCTCCAGCCCAAGATCTTCGATCTGTTCGTCCAGGCCGAGCAGAAGCTCGACCGCCCGCGCGGCGGGCTCGGCGTCGGCCTGTCGCTCGCCAAGACGATCGTCGAGCTGCACGGCGGCACGATCGACGTGCACAGCGCCGGCCACGGCGCGGGCAGCGAGTTCGTCGTCACCCTGCCGTGCCGCACCGGCGCGGTCGAAGCCGTCCCGGCGGTGCGCGGCGACACCGGTGCGTGCCGGATCGTGCTGATCGACGACCAGGAAGACTCGCGCGAGATGCTGCGCGAGCTGCTCGAGTCGTTCCATCACGTCGTCTACGACGGTGCCGACGGCGAGCACGCGGTGCGGCTGATCACCGAGCATCGGCCCGACGTCGCGTTCATCGACATCGGCCTGCCGGTGATGAACGGCTTCGAGGTCGCGCAGCGGATCCGCGAGCGCCCCGATCTGCGCGGGGTCCGGCTGGTCGCGCTGTCCGGCTACGGCACGCACAACGACGTGCAGGCCGCGCTCGCGGCGGGGTTCGACGAGCACGTCACCAAGCCGGCCGGGTTCGACACGCTCGCCCAGGTGCTCGCCCGGGCGCGCGCCGCGGCCGAGCAGCGCTGACTACCGCGCGGCGTCGAGCAGGCCGAGCAGCTGGCGCAGGTCGACCGGCTTGACCAGGTGGGCGTCGAAGCCGCTGGCCAGGCTGCGCTCGCGATCGGCGGTCTGGCCGTAGCCGCTGACCGCGACGACGTGGGGCAGCTTGTCGAGCTGGAGCGCGCGGATCCGGCGCGCGACCTCGTAGCCGTCCATGTCGGGCAACCCGATGTCGAGCAGGACGATGTCGGGGTGCTCGGTCGAGACGTGCGCGAGCGCGCGCGCGCCGTCATGCGAGATCGCGACGCGATAGCCGTGCCGGGTGAGCGCGTCGGCGAGCATCTCCGCGGCGTCGGTGTTGTCGTCGACCACCAGCACGTCGCGCAGGCCGCGCGTGGCGGCGGCGATCGCGAGCGGCGGCGTGCCGCTCGCGATGCGCTCCGGTCCGGTCCACACCGGCAGCTCGATCACGAACTCGCTGCCACGGCCGACGCCGTCGCTGTGTGCCGAGATCTTGCCGCCGTGCAAGGCGAGCAGGCTGCGGCAGATCGCGAGGCCGATGCCCAGCCCGCCGTGCGAGACGCCGCGCTGGCCCTGCTCGAACAGCTCGAACACGCGCGGCAACAGCTCGGGCGCGATGCCGGCGCCGTCGTCGCGGATGCGCACGCGGACCCGGCCGGCCTCGACGCTCGCGCGAACGCCGACATGGCCGCCGACCTGGGTGTAGCGCGCGGCGTTGGCGAGCACGTTGCCGAACACCTGGACCAGCCGCACCGGATCGCCGAACACGGTCGCGGTGGGGGGCGCGGCATACGACAGCTCGATCCGCTTGTGCTCGAACTGCGACCGCGCCTGCTCGATCGCCTGGTCGAGCAGCTGACCGAGCGCGACCGGCTGCTTGTCGAGGTCGACCTTGCCGCGCGCGATCCGCGACACGTCGAGCAGGTCGTCGACCAGCCGCATCATGTGGCGCAGGTTGCGGCCCATGATCGCCCGCTCGCGCGAGCCGATCGAGCCGCGCATCTCGATCAGCTCGAGCGCGGTCAGGATCGGGGCGAGCGGGTTGCGCAGCTCGTGGCCGAGGATCGCGAGAAACTCGTCCTTGCGGCGGTCGGCGGCGAGCGAGTCGCGATACAGCAGCGCGTTGTCGATCGCGACGCCGGCGCGGCGGCCGAGCTCCTCGGTCATCCGCACGTCGTCCTCGCCGAACGGGCGGCGCGCCTCGCCCGACACCAGCGCGAGCGTGCCGAGCACGCGCCCGCGGCTGGTCATCGGCACGACCACGAACGATGCCAGCCCGAGCCGCTCGAGGTAGGCGCGCTCCTCGGCCGGCCGCGCCGCGATCCGTCCGGGCGGAATGCGCGCCGCCCAGATCGTCTCGCCCGCGCCTGGCCGCGGATCGGGCGGGAACCGCCGGCGGTACTCGCGCGCGAGCTCGATCCGCGCCGGATCCGCGTGCACGATCACCGGCTCGGCGCCGGACGCGATGTCGGGCGCGAGCTCGACCACGCACCAGTCGGCGATCACCGGCACCGCGAGCCGCGCGACCGAGCGCAGCGTGATCTCGAAGTCGAGCGAGCCGCCGAGCACCGCGCTGGCGTCGGACAGGAACGTCGCGCGGCCGCGCGCGGTGGTCTCGCGCGCGTAGGACCGGGCGCGCTCCAGCGAGCTCGCGAGCTGCGCGGCGAGCGCGCCCGCGAGCACGTGGTCGTCGTCGCCCAGCGCGCGCCACTCCGCGTAGGCGAACCACAGCACGCCCGCGACCGCGCCGTCGACCGCGATCGGCAGGATCACGCGCGCGCCC
>DATJAE010000441.1:0-6148 GCA_035516595.1 Kofleriaceae bacterium
GCTCGCCGCCGGGCTCGCCGCGCTCGCGATCGCGGTGACCACGTGGGCGTCGGCGATCGCGCCTCGGCACAAGCCGGATCCGCGGGTGGTCATGCGCGGCGAGCTCGCGCAGGTCGTGCAGGCTCGCAAGCTGCGCATCGAGATCCTCAACATCGAGATCGCCGGCCGCTGCCTCACCGCGCCGTCGGAGGAGCTCGTACGCCTGCTCGTGCTCGACGGCCGCAGCGCCGACGCGCGGCACTTCGCGGACGCGTACATCTGGCACTGCGGCGGCGACGACGTGATCGCGCGCTGGGGCGCGGCGCCCAAGCCCGGCCTGTAGCGCCGGCTCGTAGTAGATTGCGCGCGATGGCGCGCTGGCTCGTCCTCGCTGCACTGATCGCGTGCCAGCCGCGGCACGGCGTCGCGCTGGTCACCACCGCCGAGACCAGCGCGTTCCAGCGCACCGGCCGCTACGACGAGGCGGTCGCGCTGTGCCACGCGTTCGCCGCGCACTACGATCGCGTGACCTGCGAGCAGATCGGCACCAGCGGCGAGGGCCGGCCGATCGTCGCGCTGCGGATCGGTCACGGCCACCCGCTGATCTACGTGCAGGCCGGGATCCACGCCGGCGAGATCGAGGGCAAGGACGCCGGTTTCATGTTCGTGCGCGACCTGCTCGACGGCAAGGTCGCACCGGGCGCGCTCGCCGCGGTCGACCTGATGTTCGTGCCGTGCATCAACCCCGATGGCCACGAGCAGTGGTCGCCGAACAACCGGCCGAACCAGCGCGGGCCGGCCGAGATGGGCTTTCGCAGCAACGGGGCGCGGCTCAACATCAACCGCGACTTCGTCAAGGCCGACGCGCCCGAGACCCGCGCCGTGCTCGGCGTGTACCGCCGCGACGACCCGCTGGTGTTCGTCGACATCCACACCACCGACGGCGCGAAGTTCCAGCACGACATCAGCCTGAACCTCGCGCCGGTCGCGCCCCGCCCCGATGGCCTCGATCGCACCGCCCGCGCGCTCGGCGACGCGCTCGCGGCCCGGATGACCGCGCTCGGCCACCTGCCGGTGACGTTCTATCCGTCGTTCGTCAAGGACGACGATCCGATGTCGGGCTTCGCGATCAACGCGGCGCCGCCGCGGTTCTCGCAGATCTACGCCGGCGAGCGCAGCCGGCTCGGCCTGCTGGTCGAGAACCACAGCTGGCGGAGCTACGCCGAGCGCGTGCGCTCGAGCTATCACCTGCTGCAGGCGCTGCTCGAGCGGGCCGCGACCGACGCGCCGGCGTGGCAGGCCGCGGCCGACGCCGCGCGCGCGGCCGACCAGCGGCTCGGCGGCAGCGAGCTGCCGCTGGTCTACGACAACGGCCCGCACACGACGCAGCTCGCGTTCCGCGGCTACGCGTTCGACAAGCGCGCGAGCGACGTCTCGGGCGGCACGTGGATCGTCTACGACGAGACCAGGCCGGAGATCTGGAACGTGCCGCTGCGCGACGAGCTCGTCCCGAAGGTCGTGGCCAGCGTCCCGCGCGCCGGCTACATCGTCGACGGCGGGTTCGCGGCCGACGTCGCCGCGGTGCTCGACCGCCACGGCATCGCCTACACGCGGATCGCCGGCCGGCCCCGGCTCGACGTGCTCGCGTTTCGCGCGACCGAGGTCACGACCCTGCCGGTGTTCGAGGGCCGCGCGCGCGAGCAGCTCGACGGCGCGTGGGCGCGCGAGACCCGCACGCTCGACCTCGGCGCGATCTTCGTGCCGATCGCGCAGCCGAACGCGCGGCTGATCGTCCAGCTGCTCGATCCCGGCGGGCCCGATTCGCTGGCGCAGTGGGGCGAGCTCGCCAGCGCGTTCGAGCGCAAGGAGTACATCGAGCCGTACGTGATGGAGCAGCTCGCGCGCGACATGATGGCGAAGGACCCCGGGCTGCGCGCGCGGTTCGACGCCGCGCTCGCCGCCGATCCCGCGCTCGCGCAGAGCCCGCAGCAGCGGCTCGACTGGTTCTACCGGCGCAGCCCGGTGTGGGACGAGCGGGTGAACCTGTTGCCGATCTACAAGGTCGATCGCGCGCCGTGATTCACGGCCGGGGATGGGCCGCGACGCAGTCCTCGCGGGTCAGCGTGGCCAGCGCGTCGAGCGGGAGGTCGAACATGACCTCGCGGTCGCTCCGCCCGCGGATCCGCGCGGCGCTCGCCGCGACCTCGGCGATCGTGTCGGGATCGCAGTCGGAGGCGAGCATCGCATTGCGCAGCGCCGCGATCGTGTAGGCCTCGCCCGGCGGCGTGCCGATCGTGACCTCGGCGTGGCGCGCGAGCTCGAGCCAGCTCGCCGGATTGCGCGGGCCCCAGCGCGCGTGCACGAGCAGCAGCTCGAGCTTGGCGTCGCGCGCGGGATCGTCGGGCAGCTCGCGATAGCACTCGCGCATCGCCACCAGCCGCGAGCCGTAGTCCGCCTTGCGAAACCGCCGCGCCGCCTGCATCGCGCAGGCGAGCGCGCCGGCGCGGCGCGGGCACGGGCCGTCGAGCTGATCGACCTCCGCCAGGCGGTCGGGCAGCTCCGGGCTGACGATGTCCCACGCGAGGTGCTCGCAGGCGTACGCCGGCGAGCTGGTGAGCCGGCTCGCCCGGAGCTCGTCGAGCACATCCTTCGCCTGACCCGGCAGGTGCAGCGCGATGTACGTGCCGGCGAGCAGCTCGAACGCGCGGGGCGTGACCAGCCTGGCGGCGCGCAGCAGCTTCAGCGCCTGATCGGCATCGCCGGCCGCGAGCCGGTCGATCGTGTCGAGCAGCGCGGCGGCCATGACGTCGGCACGCGAGCTCGCCGCGAGCCGCGCGAGCTCGCCGATGGCCGAGACGTCGCCGGCGCGCAGCCGGCACCACGCGGCGACGTAGGCGAGGACGTCCCTGTGGTCGACCTTGTGCGCGGTGCACGCATCGCGCGCTCGCGCCGCCGGCAGGTGCGGCTCGGACGACGGCGGCTCGGTCAGGGGCCACGGCATGGGGCTCGGCGTGGGTGGGGCGATCTCGCTGACCGCCAGCCCCGGCTCCTGATCGAGCACCGCGACCGGCAGGTGGCGCGGCGGCAGCGGTGGCTCGGGCGGCGGCTGGTCGTCGTTGTCGGCCGTGTCATCGACCGGCTGCTGCTTGAAGTCATCGCCTTCGAACAGCACGTGCGGATGGTGGCGGCACGCCGCCAGCACGATCGCGGCCGCGAGCAGGCGCGCCGTCATGGAAACCTGAGCGTCCCGACGAACTGTTCCCAGCGCTTCTGGAACGCGTCCATGTCGGTCTCGCCGAGCGTGGCGACCAGCGTGGCGTAGCCGGTCGGATCCTTGGCGCGTGCGGCGCGAAACGCGCGGTAGAACCCGCGCAGCAGGCCGCGCTCCTGCAGGTAGTACAGCAGGTAACGCGACTCGGCGTAGTGCACGCCGTCGTCGTCCTCGTAGAACGCGAGGCTCTTGAGGCTGGTCAGCTCGCGAAAGCTCGGCACCGTGCCGCGGGCGAGCGCGCGCTGCAGGCCGGCCAGCCGCCAGTTGGTGCGGCCGACGATGTGGCCGTCCTGGTCCGCGCTTTGCTCGAACAGCGAGCCGAGCCCCTCGTTGAGCCACGGCGGCGCGCCGGGGAAGTCGGCCTCGACGTAGGGGTGCACGATCTCGTGGACCAGGGTGCCTCCGCCGGTCGAGATGTTCATGAACAGGGCGTTGTCGTCGGGCGAGTAGAACCCGAACGGCGTGTCGGGCGGATGGGCGGTGAGCGCGATGACGCCCGCCTCGTACGGGTCCGCGCCGTGAAACAGGAAGATGTCGAGGATGCGGCTCGGCTCCACCGCGAAGAAGTCGCGCTCGAGGCGGTCGGCCGCCCAGCGCACCAGCTGCGCCTCGCTCGCGAGCGTGGCGTCGCCGGCATCGCCGATCACGACGAACGGGTGCTCGACGCGGATGCTCATGTGCGGCAGGCCCTTGGCGGCGAGCCGCGCGCGCAGCGCCGCGATGTGCTGGTCGAGCTGCGCGGCGGTGAAGCCGCGCGCGGTCGGCGGCGCAGGAGTCGGCGATGGCGCGGCGTGAGGTTCGGCGCATGCGCACGCGATCGCGAGGACCAGCCATCGCATCGCTAGAACGTGACACGTCAGCCGCCGCGGCGCAGCTCGGTCGGTGACTTGCCGAACGCGGCGCGCACCGCGGTCGCGAAGTGGGCCTGGCTGGCGAACCCGCAGGCCAGCGCGACGTCGCCGATCGGCCGCGCCGGGTCGCGTAGGAGATCCCGCGCGCGCTCGAGCCGGAGCTCGTGCAGCACGGCCGACGGCGCGCGGCCGAGCGCGGCGACGAACCGGCGCTGCAGCGTGCGGGTCGACGTGCCGAGCGCGCGCGCGAGCGCGGGCCACGGAAACGGCTGCTCGGCGAGGTGGCGCTCGCAGAACGTGGCGATCGCGGCGCCATCGCCGCCGAGCGCGGTGCGCAGGCGCAGCGCGAGCGCCTCGCCGGCCGGCGGTGCGCCGTAGTGCCGCCACAGCCAGCCCGCCAGGTACAGCCCGAGCGCGTCGTCGAACGCATCGCGCGGCCGCCGCGCGAAGCGCTGCTCGCCCCACGCCAGCGCCAGGCCGCGCGCGATCGTGTCCTCGCCGCCGACGATCGCCGCGCGCTCGATCGGCGGTTGCGGCTGGAGCTGCGCGTAGGCCGCCTCCATCACGGCGGACGGCACGAACAGCGACAGCACCTCGCAGTCATCCGAGACGTGGACCACGGCGTGAGGCGCGCGCGGGAACACGCACAGCCAGTGTTCGCCGGGCAGCGCGAGCTCGTCGCCGTCGACCGCGACCACCAGCCGGCCCGGGCGCATCGGGACCAGCCAGTTGAAGTCGCGATCGTGATAGTGCGGGCGGAACACCTCGCGCGGCCAGCGATCGACCGTGACGAAGTCGTCGTCGTCGGTCGCCACGTCGACCGCGCCGGTCGGGCGCGCGCGATGCCACGGCGCGGTCACGTGGCGGCCCGGCGCAAACGCATGTCGCGTGCGCGAAAGTCTCGGCGCTGGCTCGGGTCCATGATGGCGTGGTCTCGAAAGGAACATGCCATGAAGCGAATCGCGATCGTGCTCACGTCTCACTCCCAGCTCGGCGGCACCGGCAAGCAGACCGGCTACTACCTGCCCGAGGCCGCGCACGCGTGGGGGGTGTTTCGCGCCGCCGGCCACGACGTCGTGTTCGTGTCGCCGAAGGGTGGCGCCGCGCCGCTCGATCCGAGCGGCCGCGATCGCGGCGACGCCGACAACGCGCGCTTTCTCGACGATCCGATCGTGCAGCACGGCGTCGCGCACACGTTCCGGCCCGACGAGCTGCGCGGCGAGGCGCTCGCGGCGGTGTTCTTCGCCGGCGGCCACGGCACGATGTGGGACTTCCGCGGCGACGCCGCGCTCGCCCGGCTCGCGCGCGACGTCGCGAAGGCCGGCGGCGTGGTGTCCGCGGTGTGCCACGGCCCGGCCGCGTTGGTCGAGCTCGAGGTCGAGGGCAAGCGGATGATCGCCGACCAGCCGGTCACCGGGTTCTCGAACGCCGAGGAGCAGGCGGTCGGCCTCAGCGACGTCGTGCCGTTCCTGCTCGAGGACGCGCTGCGCGCGGCCGGTGGCAGGTACGCCGCGGCGGCCAACTTCGCGGCGCACGTGGTGGTCGGCCGCAACCTGGTCACCGGCCAGAACCCGGCGTCGACCCGCGGCGTGGCCGAGGCGGTCGTGAAACTGCTCGCGGAACGCGCGTGACGTGTTAGCACCAGGGTCATGAAGCGCCTGGTGGTGATGACGTGCGTGATCGCGTGCGCGCGTGGGGCGGCGGCGCAGCCGGCCGCCGACGAGCCGATCATGAAGTGTCACGCGATGCCTCCCGACACCAAGATCGTCGTGACCTTCAAGCCCGAGATCCCGATCCGCGATCTCACCGCGTGGATGCTCGGGTTCTCGTGCAAGACCGTGATCTTCGGCGCGGGCGTGAAGCTGTCGGCGAACGTCACGGTCGTGGCGCCGAGCGAGCTCACGCCGAAGCAGGCGATGCAGGTGTACGTCGACGCGGTGCAGGCGTCGGGCTACGTCGTGATCCAGAAGCCCGACACGATCATCATCAAGCTCGATCCCAAGGCGCCGCACGAGTGCCCCGACATCGCCGATCAGGTGCCGACGAT
>DATJAE010000442.1:0-26155 GCA_035516595.1 Kofleriaceae bacterium
GCAGGATACATCGTTTTCGCTCGCGTTTGCGCAGGGTATCGGCCAGCACGCCGCGAGGTTGCGTGACATGCTCGCGCGATGTCATCGCTTCCCTCGCGCGCGCTGGCGGTGCTCGCGCTCGCGGCCTGCGGCGGACACGCCACGCCCGCCGCAGCGCCGACCCCGCCGCCGGCCGTGGCTGCGTTCCCCGCGACGCGCTGGGTGCCCCAGCGGCCGACCTACCTGTTCGCGGCGCACGACGTGGGCGCCGCGCAGCGTGCGGTCCACGACCTGTTCGACCTGCTCGCCGGGCTCGCCGACGTCGACGCGCACGAGGCCTCCCAGGCGCTCCAGCAGGTGCTCGCGGTCGATCCGCTCACCCCCGAGTCCGTGCAGGCGATCGGGATCGACGTGGGCGGCGGCTTTGCGATGTTCTCGGAGGACATCGATCCGACGATCGTCGTGCGCGTGGCCTCGCCCGACGCGATCGCCGCGTTCTTCGAGCGGCTGCGCCAGGGCGGCATGGTCACGCAGTCGGTGATGGTCGACGGCGACGAGGTGTTCACCGCCAAGCTGTTCGCCGGCATGCGCGTGAGCTGGGTGATCGACAAGGACTGGATGTGGGTTCACTTCGCGCTGCCGGGATCGACCGCCGCCGATCCGACCGCGTGGTTCGCGCACAGCCGCCATCCCGCCGGCGCGGCCTGGCTCGCCGACTGGTCGTGGGCGCAGGCGCTGTCGAGCGCCGCCGACGTGGTCGGCGTGATGGACCTGCGCTCGGTGGTCGCCTCGATCCTCGCGCGCGCGCACGGTGCCATGCAGTGCACGCACCTGGTCGATCCGGTCCAGCGCGTCGGCCTGGCGTTCGACGGCGACCTCCACCACGCCTCGGCGCGCATCGCGCTCGACCTCGGACCGGCCGCGGCGGGCGTCGCCGCGAGCACCTTGCCGCCGCCGCCCGGCTGGACCGGCGTCGCGAGCGGCGCTCCGCTCGCGGTCCAGATGAACCTCGATCTCGAGGCGCTGCAGCGCTTCCTGAAGCCGTGCAACGACGCGCTCGGCATCGACGACAGCGCGCTGAGCTCGGCCCGATTTCGCAGCGGGCGCGCCGTGCTGCTCGCGCTCGACGGCGACGGCGGCTGGGGCTCGGGCGCGATCGCGCTCGACATCCGCGACCGCAGCTACTTCGCCGGCCTGCTCGACAAGATCCCGTTGCGCAGCCACCTCGAGAGCGATCGCAGCTACGGCGCGGTCCACGGCAAGCGCGTCGCGATCCCGTTCAAGGGGCCGGTCGACTACGTGCTCGACGATCGCCACGCGATGATCGCGGTCGGCGACGGCGTGATGGACCGGCTGTTCGCCGGCGCGGCCCCCGCCGATCCGCCGCTGGTCGCGATCGACCTCGTGCCCGGCGGGCTCTCGCCCGAGGCGTGGAGCGCGCTGCTCGGCCTGGTCGATGCTCCCCACATCAAGCGCACGGTCAGGCGGCTGATGGCGTGGCACGATGGCCACCTCGCGCTGTCACTTTCCGGCAGCGCGCTCGTGCTCCAGGCGTCCGGAACCCGTCGATAAGAGATGTGGTAGGGTCCGCGCGTGCCACCGGAGCCGGTCGTTCGCCTGCGCGACGTCACCAAGAGCTACGGCACGGGTGCGGCGCGGACGCAGGTCCTGCGCGGCGTCAGCTTCGACATCGAGCAGGGCGAGCTGATCGCGCTGGTCGGCCAGTCCGGCTCGGGCAAGTCGACCCTGCTGAACATCATCGGCGGGCTCGACCAGCCCGACGCCGGCGAGGTCGAGGTGCTCGGCCTCGACACCCTGCGCGCGGGTGACGCCAGGCGCGCCCAGCTGCGCAATCGCTCGATCGGCTTCGTGTTCCAGGCGTTCAACCTGCTCGATCACCTGACCGTGCTCGACAACGTCATGCTGCCCGCGTCGTTCTCGCCGGGCGCCGGCGACGCCGCCGGGCGCGGCATGGAGGCGCTGCGCCGGGTCGGGCTGTCCGACTTCGCCAAGCGCAGGCCCGGCGAGCTGTCGGGCGGCCAGAAGCAGCGGGTCGCGATCGCGCGCGCGCTGTTCGGCGCGCCGAAGCTGCTGCTGTGCGACGAGCCGACCGGCAACCTCGACAGCGAGACCGGCAAGGAAGTGATCGACTTCTTCCGCGAGCTCAACGCCAAGGACGGGGTCACGCTGCTGATCGTCACCCACGAGCGCCGGGTGTCGAGCGTCGCCAAGCGGGTGATCGCGATGCGCGACGGCATGCTGGTCGAGACCACCGACGAGGCCCTCGCGGTCGCCGGAGGCGGCCCGGCATGATGCCGATCGGCAACCTGGCCCGGATGGTCGCGGCCAACACGATGCGCAGCCGCCGCCACTTCGTGCTGTCGGCGTTCGGCATCGTGATCGGGATCGCGACGTTCGTGCTGTTCCTGGCGTCGACCGAGCAGGTCGCCGCGGTGCTCGAGAAGATCTTCCCGGTCGAGCAGGTGTCGGTGGTCGCGCCGCGCACGTCGTTCGCCGGCAAGGACCTGAGCAAGAAGCTCGACGACGCGATCGTCGCCAAGATCCGCGCCCGCCCCGAGGTCGACCCGAAGGACCCCAAGGCGATCATCCCGCGCATGGCGCTGACCTTCCCGGCGTTCGGCCGCGGCGACTTCGACAGCAACGATCTCAAGTTCGAGGTCGGCGGCTTCGCCGACGGGGTCGACGGCTCGTTCGTCCCCGACGAAGGCGACCAGCGCACCAAGGATCTGTTCAGGGACTGGGACGGAGATACGAGCGATCCGCACCGGGTCGCGTGCCAGCCGCCGCCGACCCCCGAAGACGGCGACGTCATCCAGTCGCCGGCCGCGCCCAAGGGCGGCCACCCCGGCGGGCTCGATCCGGCCGCGCCGCCGCCGCCGCCGCTCGACAAGGTCGACGACTGGGAGAAGTGGGTGTGGACCTACTATCACAACCCGTGCCCGGAGCCGGATCGCTACTACTGCGACGAGAGCGACCACACCTGCCATCACCGCGTGCCGGTCGTGATGTCGCCGACGATGATCGAGCTGTACAACGGCCAGTTCGCCAAGTCGCACGGCATGCCGGTCGCCGACGTCGACTTCGTGAAGTTCGTGACCCAGCGCGGCGGGCTGTCGGCGATGCGGTTCTCGATCGGGCTCGGGCTCACCACGATCGCCGGCAGCAACGCGTCGATCCGCAAGAAGCCGCGCCGGGTCGAGGCCGTGCTGGTCGGGATCAGCTCGCACGCGATGCCGATCGGCGTGACCATGCCGATCCAGTACATCCAGCGCTGGAACCGCGAGTACCTCGGCGACGACGCGGCGACCGCGTACTCGTCGATCATCGTCAAGCTCAAGGACCGCAACCGGATCGCGGTGTTCGCCCAGTGGCTGCAGGACGATCTCGACCTGCGGCTCGAGGACTCGCTCGGCCAGAAGTTCGCGACCGCGATCTTCGTGATCCGGCTCGTGCTGATCCTGATCTCGCTCGTGATCATCCTGATCTCGGCGATCAACATCGCGCACAATTTTTTCATGCAGGTTACCGAGCGCCGCCGGGAGCTCGGCCTGCTCCGTGCCGTCGGGGCCAGCCGGGCCGATGTCCTGATGGTCGTGCTCGGCGAGGCCGCGCTGATCGGCCTGATCGGCGGGATCATCGGGATCGGCGTCGGCTTCGGGCTAGGTGCGCTGATCGACTGGATCTCCGCGCACTCGCTGCCGCGCTTCCCGTTCAAGCCCTCGACCTGGTTCCATTTCCGGTGGTGGATCATCGCCGGGGGGCTGCTGTGCGCCACGCTGTTCGCCGTGCTCGGGGGGTACCTGCCGGCGCGGCGTGCTTCTCGGATGGAGCCCGCCCAGGCTTTGAGTCAGAATTGAGGGTGGGACATGGGCGCACTCGCGAAAACCTCTAGTGGCCCGGCGAAACGTTTTCGGATAGGGTCCCACCGAACAGGGGACTGGATTCCTACGCCGTGAAGAAGCCGACACCTTTCGGCAAGTACTATCTGCTGGAGCGAATCAACGTCGGCGGCATGGCGGAGGTGTTCCGTGCGAAGGCGTTCGGCGTGGAGGGCTTCGAGCGCCTCGTCGCGGTCAAGCGCATCCTCCCGAACATCGCGGAGGACAAAGAGTTCATCCGCATGTTCATCGAGGAGGCCAAGCTCGCCGTCCAGCTGAACCACGCGAACATCGCGCAGATCTACGACCTCGGCGTCAACGACGGCAGCTACTACATCGCGCTCGAGCACGTCCACGGCCGCGACCTGCGCGCGATCTTCGATCGCAGCCGCGGCATGGGCGAGCCGATGCCGGTCTCGCAGGCGTGCTTCATCGTGATGAAGCTGTGCGAGGGCCTCGACTACGCGCACAACAAGCGCGATCAGGCCGGGCGCGAGCTCCACCTCGTGCATCGCGACGTCTCGCCGCAGAACGTGCTGGTGTCGTTCGAGGGCGAGGTCAAGATCATCGATTTCGGCATCGCCAAGGCGGCGGGCAAGGGATCGAAGACCCAGGCCGGCATCCTCAAGGGCAAGTTCGGCTACATGTCGCCCGAGCAGGTGCGCGGCATCCCGATCGATCGCCGCAGCGACGTGTTCTCGTGCGGCATCGTGCTCTACGAGCTGCTCACCGGCGAGCGGCTGTTCGTCGGCGAGAGCGACTTCTCGACGCTCGAGAAGGTGCGCAACGTCGAGATCCTGCCGCCGTCGACCTACAACCGGCGGATCCCCGACGAGCTCGAGCGCATCGTGCTCAAGGCGCTCGCGAAGGATCCCGACGAGCGCTACCAGAACGCGATCGACCTGCACGACGAGCTCCAGGCGTTCGTCTACACCGCCGGCGAGTTCTACTCGCGCAAGGATCTCGCGGGCTGGATGAAGAAGATGTTCGGCCGCGAGATCGACGAGGAGAGCGCCAAGCTCGAGGGCTATCGCCAGCTCAAGCCGCCGGCGCCGGCCGACGCGCCGTCGCCCGCGCCGCGCGTGACGCCGCGCCCGGCGAGCGGCCAGCAGCCGACCGCGCCGATGCGCAAGTCGACCCAGGCGATGCCCGCGGTGTCGCCGCCGTCGCCGACCCGGCCGCCGCCGCCGCCGACCGCGCGGATGTCGCAGCAGATGCCGGCGGTGGCCGCGCCCAAGGCGAAGCGCAACGACGACACCGGCGAGCTGCAGTGGGACGACGACGAGCTCGAGACCCAGATCTACGACGATCCCGAGCAGGATCCGAAGCGCAAGAAGCCCACCAGCTCGCTGCCGATCGCGGCGCCGCCGGCCGCGGCCGCGCACGCCGCCGGCTCGCCGGCGCCGGCACCGCCGCCCGTGCCGCCGCCGGGCCAGCCCGATCTGTCGTCGCTGGTGTCGACCGCGCGCGGCTGGGAGGGCCCCAAGCCGGCGACGATTCCGCCGCCGCTGCCCGTGCCGACCAACGGCGCCAATGGCGCGCCGCACGGGGCGCCGCACGGCTCGGGCGCGCACAAGGCGCAGGATCCGATCAGCGCGCTCGCCGCGCCGGTGCCGGCGCTGCCGCCGCTGCCGCCGCCGCCGAGGTCGTTCGCGATGCCGTCGGTGGCCACCGAGCCGGCGTTCGATCCGATGGGCCAGTTCGGCGCCGGCGTGCTGAAGAAGCCGAAGCGCAGCTCGAGCATGCTCTACATCGCGGTCGGCGGCGCCGCGCTCGCGGTCGTCGCGGTCGTGATCGTCATCGCGACCACCGGCGGCAAGAAGCCGACCAAGCCCGACACCCAGGTCGGCTCGGCGGGCAGCGCCGGCTCGGCCGAGGTCGCGCCGCCGGCGCCGGGCTCGGCGGTCGCGCCCGCGCCGACCATGACGCCCGAGGTCGCCGCCGCGACCGGCTTCGATCTCTACGTCAACCCGCCTGGCACGATGACCTGGCGGCTCGACGGCGACGCGCGCACCGATCGCCTGCCGTCGCGCATCCGCGGCATCTCGCCCGGCCCGCACACCGTCGCGATCGACGCGCCGGCCGGGTTCATGAGCCAGAACCAGCCGGTCACGGTCGAGCTCGGCAAGGCACCCAAGGTCGAGATCGTGCTCCAGCCGATCCAGGGCATCACCGGCGACTTCCAGAGCACGCCGCCCGGCGCGACGGTCTCGCTGATCGTCGACGGCAAGCGCGAGCTGCTCGGCCCCAGCCCGCAGAAGGCGCCGCTCGATCCGCGCAAGACGTATCAGGTGCTGTTCGAGAAGGCCGGCTACGTCTCGGTCAACAAGCCGATCGTGCTCAGCGGCAAGCTCGACGAGCCGGTCGTGGTCAGCATGGAGAAGGCGGCCGGCGGCAGCATCGCGGTCGCGCCCGAGCATCCGGCGGGCGAGCATCCGGCGGGCGAGCACCCGGCGGGCGAGCACCCGGCGGGCGAGCACCCGGTCAGCCATCCCGGCGGGAACGGCACGCACGTCGCGTCCGTCGGCGACGGCCACCCGGGCGGCGAGACCCCGGGCGAGACCCCCGAGCATCCCGAGCACCCGGTGGCCGCGGCCGGCGGCAAGGGCACGCTGATCCTCGGCTCCAAGCCGCCGTGCGAGATCTTCGTGGACGGCAGCGACTCGGGCCAGCACACGCCCGTGCCGGCTGGGCTCAAGCTCGACCCGGGCCCGCACAAGATCACCCTGGTCTCGCTCAACACCGACTTCGGGATCAAGGAGACGTTCACGGTCAACATCAAGGCCGACGCGACGACCAAGGAGATCAAGGACTACTCGGACCGGCTGCCGAAGTAGCGCGCCGCGCCTACGGTGCGGTGTCGTCGTTCGCCGTGACGATCAGGTCGCGGCCGCCGGTCGCGAGGTCGGTCATGTCGAACCCGGGCTCGGGTCGCGGGCCGAGCAGGATGTACATCGTGGCCGGCAGGTCGGGGCGATCGTGCTGCCACGCCGCGACCAGCTTGTGCTGCTCGACGTAGAGCTCGTCGGCGAGCTCGTCGGAGTCGGCGTCCGCGATCTTGGCCAGCCGATCGATCATCTTCTTGCGCGCCTCGACGTCGCTGGTCAGCAGGATCATCTCGCGCAGGTTCTTGATCGCCTCCTGCTTCTCGCCGAGCTTGGTCCGCATGGTCGCGGCCCAGGTCGCCTCGTACGCCGGGGCGCCCGGCTTGCGGATCGCCGACTCGATCAGCAGGATGCCCTTCTCCTGCCACGCGCGGCGCTGCGCCGGGTCGTCGGTCTTGAGGTCCTGCGTGTAGATCTGGCCGGCGAGCTCCGGCATCTTGTAGTCGTCGGGGAACTGCTCGATGCCGCGCTCGAGGATCGCGATCGCGTGGAGGTAGGCCTCCTGGTCGACGCCCTCGTCGGCGATCGTGATCGCGCGCGCGCCGTACTCGTAGATCCGCTCGTAGTGCGGGTCGAGCGCGACGATCGCGTCGACGATCGCCTCGATGCCGCGCGCGGTCGAGCGCCCGCCGAAGTAGCCGAGGAAGCGGATCCAGAAGATGTCGGCGGCGACCTCGCGGTAGCCGAGCGTCACGATCGGTGCGGCCTCGGGGGTCGGCGCGTACGGCTCCTCGATCGCGTCGGGCGGCGCGTCGGCCTCGTCGATCGCCTTGGCCAGGCGCGCGGTCCCGAGCGCGACCAGCGCGATCGCCACGAGCAGCCAGGTCCTCACACCTAGACGATAGCCGAAAATACAAACGCCGCCGAACCGGCGGCGAGTGGAGCGCGAACCGAACGGAGCCTAGTACGTGCCCGAGGCCGGCTTGGTGAGCACCGCCTGCGGGTTGCCCGAGGCGTCGATCGTGCCGGTCAGCGTGTAGATACCCTCGGTGCCATCGCAGTCGGTGTCGCCGTTCGCGTGGGCGGTGAACGCGTTGAGCGCGGTGCCCTCGTAGTCGTAGCGATACGACGTCTCTTCCGAGATCGCGAAGTTCATGCCGGTCGCGGTGCCGAACGCGGCGTCCGCGGCGAACCCGCCGGGATCGGCGGGGCACTTGCCGGTCGGGTTGGCGCCCGGCGCGGCGAGGGTGCCGCCGTGACCGCCGCAGCAGTCCTTGCCCGGAGCGGCGAGCGTCGGGTTGCCGGGCAGGCCCGGGGCCGCGGCGCTGTTCTGCACCGTGAACGACGAGTTCTCGCCGAACAGCGTCTTCTGCTTCTTGCCGATCGCGTTGAGCTGCTCGCCGGCCTCGGTGGCGCGCGACTTCTTCATGTACTCGAGGAACTGCGGAATCGCGACCGCAGCGAGAATGCCGATGATCGCGACGACGATCATCAGCTCGATCAAGGTGAAACCAGCGGCCAGGCGCTTCCTCATGTTCGGAACCTCCGTTGTGGTGCGCTCGCTCTCAGCAACGCCCGTGCCACGGCCAAGTCCCTGATTGGCCGTCGTGCGCGATCCAGACGTGACGTTTTTTGGCACCCAGGGGTGCCGAATCTCGCGGGGTAGCGATGGGTTAGCGCGCAGGCTTAGCGCGGCGAGCTGTCCTCGTCCTCGGCCTTGTCGTCGCCGCGATCGATCCCGAGCTTGTCGAGCCGATAGCGCAGCGAGCGAAAGCTGATGCCGAGCAGGGTCGCGGCCCGCTTGCGCACACCACCCGACTGCTCGAGCGCGCGCATCACCCACGCGCGCTCGTAGTCGCTGACCAGGCGCTCGAGGTCGACGCCGTCCGGCGGGATCACGCTCGCGACCTCCGGCGGCGCGGTCTTGGGCGGGCGGAGCTCGGGCAGGTCGGTCGCGCCGATGATCGCGCTCGACGACAGCGCGACCGCGCGCTCGATCATGTTCTCGAGCTCGCGCACGTTGCCGGGAAAGTCGTGGCTCTCGAGCTTGCGCAGCGCCTCGGCCGACAGCCGCGCGGTCCGGCCGTGCTCGGCGGTGAACCGGCGCAGGAAGTGCTCGGCGAGCAGCGGGATGTCCTCGCGGCGCATGCGCAGGGGTGGGATGTGCACCTCGATCACGTTGAGCCGGTAGTAGAGGTCGGCGCGAAATGCCCCGCGCGCGACCTCGGCCTCGAGATCGCGGTTGGTCGCGGCGATCACCCGGACGTCGACCTCGAGCTCGTCGGTCGCGCCGACCTGCTTGACCTTGCGCTCCTGGAGCGCGCGCAGGAGCTTCACTTGCAGCCCGAGCGACAGCTCGCCGATCTCGTCGAGGAACAGCGTGCCGCCGTCGGCGTCCTGGAACAGGCCCGGCTTGTCGACGATCGCGCCGGTGAACGCGCCCTTCTTGTGGCCGAACAGCTCCGATTCCATCAGCTCTTCGGGGATCGCGCCGCAGTTGACCGCGACGAACGGCGCCTTGGCGCGCGAGCCCTCGCTGTGCAGCGCGCGCGCGACCAGCTCCTTGCCGGTGCCGCTCTCGCCGGTGATGAGCACGCTGGTCCGGGCCGAGTGGATCTTGCCGATCAGCTCGAACACCTTCTGCATCGCGCGGCTCTTGCCGAGCAGGCTGGCCAGCCGCACGCGGCCGGCGACCTGATCGCGCAGCGACAGGTTCTCCTCGACCAGCGCGCGCTTCTCGAGCGCGCGATCGATCACCGCGTTGATCTCGTCGACCTGGAACGGCTTGGTCAGGTAGTCGTACGCGCCCTGCTTCATCGCGGCGAGCGCGGTGTCGGCGGTGGCGTACGCGGTCATCAGGATGACCTCGGGATCGATCGGCCCGGGGGTCGTGCCGGGGCGATCGGCGCGGCGCACCGCGCCGGTCTTGATCGCGCGCAGGATGCCGAGCCCGTCGATCTCGCCCGGCATCCTGAGGTCGGTGAGCACGATGTCGAACGGCTGGTCGCGCAGGCGAGCGAGCGCCTCGTCGCCGGTCTGCGCCAGCGTGACCTGGTGGCCGGCGCGGCGCAGGCAGATCGCGAGGAACTCGCGCATCGACTGCTCGTCGTCGACGACCAGGATCGATCCCACCTGTGCACTATGGCACGGGCGCGGCTATCATCGAAGCCGCTGCGCGAACGTCTCGCAAGGATCGCGTTCGATCGCGGCGGCCTGCTGGGGCTGGCCGCGCTGGCGGTCTATTGCTTGCTCGCCCCCGCGCACGTGATCGACGGCGACAACGCCGAGTTCGCCACGCTCGGCACGCTCGGCGGGATCGCGCATCCGACCGGCTATCCGCTCTACGTGCTGTGGTTGCGCGCGTGGTCGTGGCTGCCCGGGACGCCGGCGCATCGCGCGGCGCTCGCGACCGCGCTGCTCGGCGCGCTGTCGATCGTCGTGCTCCACGCCGCGTGCCGGGCGTGGGGTGCCCGGCCGCTCGCCGCGACCTGCGCGTGCGCGATCTTCGCAGCGTCGCCGCTCGTGCTCGCGATCTACAGCGAGGCCGAGGTGTTCGCGCTCAACGGCCTGGTGGTCGGCGCCGTGCTGTGGCTCGCGGCGCGCGGCGGGCCGCTGCGCGGGGCGTGGCGCGCCGGCGCGCTCGGCCTGGTCGCCGGGCTCGGCATCTGCGACCACGCGACCTGCGTGCTGGTCGCGCCGGTCGGGCTGGTCGGCGTGGTGCGCGCGGTGCGCGAGGCGCGGCCGGCCGTGATCGGGCTCGCCGTGGGCGGCTTCGCGCTCGGGCTGGTGCCGTATGCCTACGTGCTGGTCGCGCCGGACAACGCCATGGCATGGGGCGTGCCCCGCGACCTGGACGGCATCCTGGGCCTGGTCACCCGCCGCGACTACGGCGGGCCGGGCGCGTTCGCCGCGGTCGGCGCGACCTCGCCCGCGACCGCCAACCTCGCCGCGCTCGCCGCGAGCCTCGGCCGCGTCTGGCTGTGGCTGCCCGGGCTGGCCGGGCTGGCCGAGCTCGGAGTCCGCATCGCGCGCAAGGACGGTCGGTGGGACGCCGCGGCGCTGGCCGCGAGCTTGCTCTGCGCCGGGCCGCTGCTGGTCCTGCGCTTCAACGCGCCCGACAGCGAGTTCGGCCACTACGAGGTCGCGCGCTTTCACCTCCTGCCGGCGCTGCTGCTCGCGATCCCGGTCGCGTGGGCGGCCGATCGCGTGGTGTGGCCGGCCACGCTGCCGTCGGGTGCGCGCGGCTCGCGGCTCTACCACGCCGCGGCGCTCACCGGGTTCGCCGCGCTCGCCGGGCTCGCGCTGCCGCGCATCGCCGCGGTGCACGCGCCGGCGGTGGAATTCCAGGCCGAGAGCACGCTGCGCGCGCTGCCCGAGGATGCGATCGTGTTCGGCGTCGACGACGACCTGCCGTTCGCGTTCGGCTACTGCCAGCTCGTGCTCGGCGAGCGGACCGACGTGCGCTACATCCACCTGCCGCTCACCGGCCTGGCGTGGTACCGCGCGCGCATGGCGATCGGCGAGCACCCGATCGAGGCGGCGATCGCGAGCGGCCGGCCGGTGTTCGCGCAGCCGTTCCTGGTGCGCGGCGCGCTCGCGCGCCTGCCGTACTACGCGTTCGGCCCGCTGATCCGGCTGTTGCCGCCGGGCCAGCCGCCGCCACCGCTGGCGGAGGTCGCGGCCGACAACGAGCGGCGCTACGCCGGGTTCGAGCTCGGCTATCCGCCGCCGCACGTCGGCGACGGCTGGCCGGCCAAGGTCCACGAGCGCTACGCCGCGACCTGGCGCCTGCTCGCGAGCCAGCTCGACGCGGCGGGCGACGCGGCGGGCGCGGCGCGCGCGCTCGAGCTCGCGCGCCAGATCGGCCCGCAGCCGTGACCCGGCTGCGCGCGTTCCTGCTCGACCGCGGCGGCCTGCTCGCGGTGATCGTGCTCGCGCTCTACGTCTGGCTGGCGCGGCCGTACATCGTCGACGGCGACAACGCCGAGCTCGCCACGCTCGGCGCGCTCGGCGGCGCCGCGCACCCGTCGGGCTATCCGCTCTACGTGCTGTGGCTGCGCGCGATGGCGTGGCTGCCCGGCGCGACGCCGGCGCACACCGCGGCGATCGCGACCGCGATCCTCGGGGCGGCGGCGATCCTCGTGCTCCACGCGGCGTGTCGCGCGTGGGGCGCGCGGCCGCTCGCCGCGACCTGCGCGTGCGCGATCGTCGCCGGCGCGCCGGTCGTGCTCGCGATGTCGTCGCAGGCCGAGGTGTTCGCGCTCAACGACCTCGCGGTCGCGGCCGTGCTGTGGCTCGCCGCGCGCGCCGGTCCGGCGCGCGGCGTGCGGCGCGCGCTGCTGCTCGGGCTGGTCGCGGGGCTCGGCCTCTCGAACCACCTGACCTGCGCGCTGGTCGCGCCGGTCGGGCTCTACGGCGTGGTGCTCGGCGTGCGCGAGGCGTCGTGGCGCGCGCTGCCCGCCGCGGCGCTCGGCCTCGCGGTCGGGCTCCTGCCCTACGCCTACCTGCTGGTCGCGCCCGATACACCGATCTCGTGGGGCACGGTGCGCAGCGCCGGCGAGCTCGTCCACATGGTCACGCGCCAGGATTACGGCGGCAGCGGCGCGTTCCTCGCGCACGGCAAGGCGGTGCCGCCCGGCGCGAACCTGGTCGCGCTGCTCGACACGCTCGGCCGCGCGTGGCTGTGGCTGCCCGCGCTGATCGGGCTCGCGACGCTGGCGTGGCGCTGCGCGCGGCGGCGCGACGGCGAGTCGCGGATCGCGTGGTGCGCGCTCGCCGCGTCGTGGCTCGCCGCCGGGCCGTGGCTGGCCTCGCGGTTCAACACGGTGCCCGAGGACATGGGGCTCTACATCGTGCACCGCTTCCACCTGCTGCCGACGATCCTGCTCGCGGTGCCGGTCGCGGTCGGGCTCGACGCGCTCGCGCGCCGGCTGCCCGCGCGGGCGGCGCGGCTCGCCACGCCGGCCCAGGCCGTGGTCGCGACGCTCGGGCTCGCGGCGGTCGCGAGCCTCTCGCTGCCGCACGTCCTGCGCGTGCACACCGCCGCGGTCGAGCGCTACGTGCGCAACACGCTCGCGATGCTGCCGCCGCGCGCGGTCGTGGTGGCGGGTACCGACGAGATCTACTTCGGCGGCACCTACGTGCAGCAGGCGCTCGGCGAGCGCCGCGACGTGACGCTGGTGGCGTGGCCGCAGATGGCGCTGCTGTGGTACCGCGAGCGCGTGGCGCGGCGCGACGTGCTCGCGGTGCCGGGCGACCAGCCGGCGAGCGTGCGGATGGCCCAGTACGTGCTGTCGACCGGCGCGCCGCTGTTCGTCGACAAGCACCAGCCCGACATCCTCGCGGCGTTCCCGAGCTATCCGTACGGCACGCTGGTGCGCGTCCTGCCGCGCGGCACGCCGGCGCCGCCGATCGAGCAGGTCGTCGCCGAGAACCGCGAGGTGTTCTCGCACTTCGTGCTCGACTACCCGCGGCCGGGCGAGCACGACGAGTGGCCGACCGTGATCCACGAGCGCTACGCGCGCAGCTGGGCGACCCTGTCGGAGGCGCTGGCCGCGGCGGGGCACACCAGCGACGCCGCCGACGCGCTCGAGCTGGCGCGCGAGCTGGGCCCGGCGCCGTGAGGCTCGCCCGCGATCCCGGGCTCGCGCTGTGCGTGCTCGCGCTCGGCCTGGGCTTCGCGCTGTACGCGCCCACCCTCGGCCGCGGCCTGGTCGGCTACGACGACACCTGGCTGGTCGAGCGCGACTGGATCGTGCAGCAGCACGCGCTGGGCAAGGTGTGCTGCGCGCTCGATCCCGGCACGCGCGCGGTGCTCGGCGCCGAGTACCTGCCGGTGCGCGATCTCTCGGTGATGCTCGACTTCGCGGTGTTCGGCCGGATGTACCCCGGCCATCACCTGACCAGCGTGCTGATCTATCTCGCGGCGATCGCGCTGTGGTTTGCCGCGCTCGCCGCGTTCGGCGTCGATCGCCGCGTCGCGGGGCTCGCCGTGCTGGTGTGGGCGGTGCATCCGGCGCACGCCGAGTCGGTGGCGTGGCTGGCCGAGCGCAAGGGCCTGCTCGGCGCCGCGTTCGCCGCGGCGTGCGCGCTCGGCTACGCGCGCTGGCGCGCCGGGGCGAGCGCGCGCTGGCTCGGGCTCGCGATGATCGCGGCGGTGTGCGCGGTGTGGAGCAAGGCGCCGTCGGCGCTCGCGATCGCCGCGCTGGCTGGCCTGGAGCTCGCGCTGCCGGCGCGGCGCGTGTCGCTCCGGCGCAGCGCGCGCGGGCTCGCCGCGATCGCGGCGGTCGGCGCGGCGGCGTTCGTGCCGGTCGTGATCGTCGCGGCGCGGATGGCCGTGGTCGGCGCGGGCGATCGCGCGCCGGCCGGCTGGCTCGCGATGGCGCTCGGCATCCACGGCTTCTACCTGCGGCTCGCGGCGATGACGGTGGGCAACGCGCTGTCGTACCCGATCCGCACGGCGGGGCCGGGCGCGCTCGATCTCGCGCTCGGCGCGCTCGGCCTGTGCGCGCTGGCCGCGGCGCTGTGGCGCGGCTCGCCCGTGGTGCGCGCCGCCGCCGTGCTGTGGCTGTTCGGCTGGCTGCCGGCGAGCCGGCTCGTCCTGCCGCTGCGCGACGTGCTGGTCGCCGATCGCTACCTGCTCGTGCCGACGCTCGGCGTCGCGCTCGCGATCGCCGCCGGCGTGCTCGCCGCGCCGCGCGGCCGCACCGCGATCGCCGCCGCGATCGTCGCGTTCGCGTCGTGGCGCGCGCTCGACGCCCAGGCCGCGTGGCACGACGGCCAGACCCTGCTCGCGCGCGCGGTCGCGTCCAACCCCGACGACGGCGACGCCTGGGCGGCGTACGCCGACGCGCTCGAGGCCGGCGGGCAGGGCGCGCGTGCGATCGAGCTGCGCGATCGCGCGCTCGCCCGCGCGCCGACCGCGCGGCTCGAGCTCGGCCAGGCGCTCGCCGTGATGCCGAGCGATCCGGCGCGCGGCCGCGCGCTGCTCGAGCGCGCCGCGCAGGACGGCGAGCCCTACGCGATGGCCGACCTCGCGCTGGTGCGGCTCGGCGAGCGCGAGCCCGACGACGCGCTCGCGTGGGCGCGGCGCGCGACCGACGGCCAGCGCGTCTACCAGGCGACCTGGAGCGCGCGCTGCCACGTCGCCGCGGCGACCGGTCATCGCGACGAGGCCGCCGCGGCGTGCGCGCTCGCGCTCGCGATCGATCCGGCGAGCTGCCGCGACCGCTGCGACGCCGATCCCGCCGCGTGCGGCTGCCTGCGGGAATGACCGCGCCGCGCGCGCGGTTCGAGCCGGCATGCAGCCCGCAGAGCGCGCGGCGGTCCTCGGTGTGGTGGTGCTGGCCGCGACGGTGGCGGCGATCGCTCGCTCGCACGACGGCCGCCCCGAGTCGTGGTGCCTCGGCACGGTGCAGCCGGACCGATCGATCCGGACGGATCTGTGCGCCGACCACCGGATCCACGGGATCGACAACGCCGGCGTGCTACCGGTCGTCGCGTGCGATGGCTCGTACCTGTTCGTCGAAGGCCGGATCGACGGCGATCGCCTCGAGGCGACGGACATGACGCTCGCAGGACCGGACAAGTACGACCGCTGGTGGTCGCTGCGCTGCTGGTTGCGCGAGCCGTTCCAGTGACCGTCTAGCGCCGATGGCGGTCAGCGCGAATACGTGCACGTGCCACGTGCACGTGGACGAATCCTACGTGAGCGGCATGCGCGGCTAGCGCCGCCGGCAGATCGCGACCAGGAAGCCGGCGAGGTCGCGCGCGACCGGCAGGTCGGCGAGGCGGTGCTCGGCCCGGCGCAGCGCGGCGCCGAGCAGCGGCACGCGCAGCGCGGCGGCGAGCGGCGTGATCACGCGGATGCCGCGGGTGTCGACCCAGTCGAGCTCGGCGGGCAGGTAGCCGCGGATCGCGTGCGCGTCGTCGTAGCGGGTGAACACGTGCTCGTCGTGCGTGCTGTCGGACACCGCGCTCGGCGGCTTGACCGCCTTGACCAGGCGGCGCAGCGAGCGCGCGTTGTAGAACTCGGCGACCACGTAGCCGCCGGGGCGCACGACGCGCGCCATCTCGCGCAGCGCGCCGGCGATGTCGGGGATGTGGGCGAGCACCTTGAACGAGTACGCGACGTCGACCGACGCGCTGGCGATCGGCAGCGCGGTCGCCGACGCCTGCGCGACCGCCAGGCCGCGCGACGCGGCGCGCGCGAGCATGCCGCCCGACAGGTCGATGCCGCGCGCGCTCGCCGCGAACCGCGCGACGCGATCGAGCAAGAGGCCGGTGCCGCAGCCGACCTCGAGCACCTGCTTGCCGGCGCCGTAGCGCTCGACCACCTCGACCTCGAGGTCGTCGAGCATGCGGTGGTAGGGCAGGTGGCGCTCGCGCTCGTACCAGCCGGCGAAGTCGTCGTAGTACGCGCGATTGTCCAGCCGCGACATCAGAGCTTCGCGAGCAGCTCTTTCTTCTTCGCGTCGAACTCGGCGTCGGTCAGCACGCCCGCGGCCTTGAGCTCGCCGAGCTGCTTGAGCGTGGCCATGATCTGGTCGCGCGACTCGGGCGGGGCCGCGGCGGCGGGCCGCGCCTGCGCGCCCGCCATCATCTGCGACATGTTGCCGGCCATCGCGAAGCCGAGGCCGACGCCCGCGCCCTGGAACGCGCCGCCGGCGTCGCCGCCCTGCTTCATGCCCTCGGCCGCGCCCATCATCATCTCGGCCTGCGCGAGCTGCTGGTACGCCGCCATGCCGCCGGGCGCGTTGCCCATGCCGGTGACGTAGGCGATGCGATCGACCAGCTTGTCGAGCCGCTCCTTGTCGTTCTGGTCCATCGTGATCGAGAAGTCACCGAAGCGCATGATCTCGACGCCGTACGGCTCGATGTCCTTGCGCACGGCGCCGAGCGTCGTCTGCTCGATCTCCTCGGTGTACGCGCCCGAGGTCACCTTCATCAGCGGCCAGTTCTGCTTGACGATCAGCTCGGCGATGCCGTCCTTCATCACCTTCTGGACCTGGCTCTTGAACCAGCCGAGGAAGCCGTCGTTGTCGTTGGCGCGCTGGCCCGACAGGCCGATCAGCAGCTTCGGCGGGTCCATGATCTTCGCCGAGAACTCGCCGTAGACCATGAGCCGCACGCGCAGCTGGGTCTGCGGATCCTGGACGTCGCCGATCGAGGTGCCGAATTTGATCGACGGCATCTCGCGCGTGGTGACGAAGAACACCTCGCAGATGAACACGTTGCCGCCGGTGAACTTGTCGACGAGCAGGCCGAGGAACGGGATGTTGCTCGCGTCGAGCGTGTGGCGGCCGGCCGAGAAGCTGCCGACGAACTTGCCGTCCTTGAAGAACAGCGCGACCTCGTCGGAGTCGACCGTCAGCTGCGCGTGATTCGGGATGTTCTGGTCGGGGTGCTTGTAGACCCACAGACCCTTGGCCGCGTCGGGGCGCGCGATCGCCAGCTCGGCGACACCACCCTTGATGAAGCTGATGATTCCCATCGAGACGTCCTCCCTGCGGACAATCGGTTGCAGTGATCCAGCCTGCTGTAACCTAGCACACAGCCTAACCACGTTTTCGCCGAACCGAAGATATGGTGTGTGGAATCCGCTTGCAGATGGCCACTGGCAACATTGTATCGTCCCGCGCGGATGCGGACGAAACCATGGCTCGTGGTCGGGATCCTCGCGCTCGTCGCGTGCGGTCCCTCATCTCGTAACAACGGTCACGGGGATGACGACGGGCGGGATGGCGCGAACGGGAGCTGCTCGCC
Organism: Kofleriaceae bacterium; assembly: GCA_035516595.1. Lineage (GTDB taxonomy): Bacteria > Myxococcota_A > Polyangia > Haliangiales > Haliangiaceae > JABFXX01. The sequence continues at coordinate 17,468 of DATJAE010000442.1, forward strand.
GGAGAACACACCGGCGGCGTGCAGCGACGGCGTCGACAACGACTGCGATGGCGAGGTCGATTGTGCCGACCCGGATTGCTCGGGCGTGGGCAGCTGTCCGGTGTGCGGACAGGTCGACAACCCGCTGAGCTCGCCGCTGGTCTTGCCGGACGGCGCGTGCGGCACCAACGACAACGGCAACTGCAGCTGCACGACCGACGCGAACTGCGCCAACATCCAGCCGGCCGGCCAGCACTGCTTCACGATCGGCGCGGGCGATCTCGAGTGCCGTGCGTCGTACATCGCGAAGCTGCACTACATGAGCTTCGGCGCGAACCAGGTGTTCCAGGACGGCGACCTCACCTCGGTGTGCGTCGTGATGGAGCACTCGTGGGTGCGCGATCTCGAGATCCAGCTGGTCGCGCCGAGCGGCCAGATCGTCCAGCTCCAGAAGTTCCTCGGCCAGACCGGCAGCGAGATCTACCTGGGCAAGGCCAACGACTGCGATACCGACGCCAACCCGGTGCCCGGCGTCGGTGCGATGTACTGCTGGTCGCCGACCGCGACCAAGCCCGACATGCTGAACTACGCCAACGGCGGAGGCACGATGGCCAGCGTGATCGGCTGCGATGGCGAGAGCCACGTCGAGATGCCGCCCGACACCTACTCGGCGGCGGATCCGTGGAGCAACCTGAACGGCGCGATGATGAACGGCGACTGGGAGCTGCGCGTGACCGACCTCTGGCCCGAGGACAACGGCTACATCTTCAGCTGGTCGATCACCTGGAACATCAACGCGATCCAGGACTGCACCGGCCCGATCATCCTGTAGGCTCCGGCGGGTGACCCCGCCCCGGCTGATCGCGGCGCTCGGCGCGATCAACGCGCTGCTGTTCGCGATCGGCGCGGTCGCGTTTCACGGCGGCCAGCACGCCGTGGGCGCGAAGCTGCGGGTCGGGCTGGTGTTCGACGTCGGCGGCAAGAACGATCAGTCGTTCAACGAGTCGGCGTGGCGCGGCCTGCAGCGCGCGCACGACCAGCTCGGCGTCGACATCACGTACATCGAGCCCAGCGAGGGCGCCGATCGCGAGGCGTCGCTGCGCTCGCTCGCCGCGCGCAAGCTCGATCTCGTGATCGGCGTGGGCTTCATCTTCGGGCCGGACCTCGAGCGCATGGCGCGGCAGTTCCCCGACGTGAAGTTCGCGGGGATCGACTACACGCCGTCGCCCGGGGTCGGCGTGCTGCCGAACCTCGCCGGCCTGCGGTTTCGCGAGCACGAGGGCAGCTTCCTGGTCGGCGCGATCGCCGGGCTCGTCACGCGCAGCAAGATCGTCGGCTTCGTCGGCGGCATGCGGATCCCGCTGATCCGCAAGTTCGAGGCCGGCTACACCGCGGGCGTCCACTACGTGTGCCCCGACTGCCGCGTGCTGTCGGCGTACGCCGGCACCGATCCGAAGGCGTTCGCCGATCCGCCGCTCGGCCAGGAGCTGGCGTCGGCGCAGTACGGCGCCGGCGCCGACGTCGTGTTCCACGCCGCGGGCAAGACCGGCGACGGCGTGTTCGCGGCGGCGCGCGAGCGCGGCGCGCGCGCGATCGGCGTCGACTCGGATCAGTACAGCCGCGCGCCGTGCTGCGTCGTGACCAGCATGGTCAAGCGGGTCGACGTCGCGGTGGTCGACATCATCGAGGACGTCCAGGCCGGGCGGTTCCGCGGCGGGCTGCACGACCTCGGGCTCGCCGAGGACGGCGTGACGTTCGTCGCCGACGAGCGCAACCGCGCGCTGTTGCCGCTCGAGGTCGTGCAGCGCGTGCGGCAGATCGCCGCGCAGATCGTCGCGGGCAAGATCGAGGTGCCGGAGCGATGACCGCGCTCGCGAGCGCGGTGCTCGACAAGCGGTTCGGGACGCGCGAGGTGCTGCGCGGCGCGCGGCTCGAGGTCGCGGCCGGCTCGGTGCACGCGCTGGTCGGCGAGAACGGCGCGGGCAAGAGCACGCTGGTCAAGATCCTCGCCGGCGTGCTGCGCGGCGACGGCGGCTCGCTCGCGATCGCCGGCCGCGCGATCGAGCTCGCGCGCTGGACGCGCACCGCCGCGCGCGCCGCCGGCATCGGCATCGTCCAGCAGCACGGCGCGTTCGCCGGCACGCTGTCGGTGGTCGAGAACACCGTGCTCGGCGCCGAGGGCGGTGCGGTGCTCGACCTCGCGCCGACCGCGCGCGCGCTGGCCGAGCTCGGCGCCCGCATCGGCCTGCCGGTCGATCCGTGGGCGCGCGCCGACCGGCTGCCGCTCGGCGCCGCGCAGCGCGCCGAGATCGTCGCGGCGCTGCACCACGGCGCGAAGCTGCTCGTGCTCGACGAGCCGACCGCCGTGCTCGCGCCGGTCGAGGTCGACGGCCTGCTCGCGACCCTGCGCCGGCTCGCGAGCGAGGGCACGGCGATCGTGCTGGTCACCCACAAGCTCGACGAGGTGCGCGCGGTCGCCGACGCGGTGACCGTGCTGCGCGCGGGCGAGACGGTCGCGCAGTTGTCCCGCGGCGACGGGCTCGACACCGCGGCGATCGCGCGCGCGATGGTCGGCGCCGAGCTGCCGGCGCCCGCCGCGCGCGTGCCGCCGCCGGCGCGCGACGCCCCGCCCGCGCTCGAGCTGCGCGGCGTGGCGGTCGGCGACGCGCTGCGCGCGACCGATCTCGTGGTGCGCCGCGGCGAGCTGGTCGGCGTCGCCGGGGTCGACGGCAACGGCCAGCGCGAGCTCGCGCTCGCGATCGCCGGGCTCGCGCCGCACGCCGGCACGGTCGCGATCGCCGGCCGCGACGTCACGCGCGCGACGCCGGCGCGCCGGCTCGCCGCCGGGCTCGCCCACATCCCCGAGGATCGCCAGCACGGCGGGCTCGTGCTCGACGCGACGGTCGCCGACAACCTCGCGCTCGGCCGGCGCGACGTGACCGGTCGGTTCGCGATCGATCGCGCCGCGGTCGCGCGCCACGCCGCGGCGCGGATCACCGAGCTCGATGTCCGGCCGCCGGACGCCGACGCGATCGCGCGCGCGCTGTCGGGCGGCAACCAGCAGAAGCTGGTGATCGGCCGCGAGCTGACCCGGCCCCACCTGGCCGCGGTGATCGCGGCGCAGCCGACCCGCGGCGTCGATCTCGGCGCGGTCGTGCGCATCCACGACCGGCTGCGCGCCGCGGCGCAGGCCGGCGCCGGCATCCTCGTGATCTCGGCCGACCTCGACGAGCTGCTCGCGCTGTGCCACCGCGTCGTCGTGCTGCTGCGCGGCCGGATCGTCGGCGAGCGCGCGGGCGACGCGCTCGGCGAGGGCGCGCGGGCGGCGCTCGGTGCGCTGATGACCGGAGCCGCCGCGTGATCCGCCGCGACCTGCTGGCGGTCGAGATCGCGCTGTCCGCCGCGGTCGCGATCGGCAGCGCGCTGATGCTCGTGGTCGGCCAGTCGCCGGCCGGCGTATGGTGGACGATGATCGAGCGCACGTTCGGTCATGCCGACGGGATCGGCGAGTGGCTGTTCCGCGCGACCGGGCCGCTGCTCACCGGGCTCGGCGTGTCGGTCGCACTCGACGCCGGGCTGTTCAACATCGGCGGCGAGGCCCAGCTCACCGCCGGGGTGGTCGGCTGCGCGGTGGTCGGCGCGGCGCTGCCGCATGGCACGCCGGCGATCGTCGCGCTGCCGCTGTGCATCGCGGCGGCGGCGGCCGGCGGCGGCGCGATCGGCGCGCTGATCGGTGCGATGCGCGTGCTGCGCGGCGCGCACGAGGTGATCACGTCGATCATGCTCGACAAGATCGTCGCGGGCGCGGCGCTGTGGCTCGGCAACGACCTGCTGTTCGTGCCGGGGACCACGACCGGCCCCGCGATCGCGCCGGGCGCGGAGCTGCCGCGCCTGGGCCTGGGCGGCAGCCCGGCCAACGCGGCGATCGCGATCGCCGTCGCCGCGGTGGCGATCGTCTGGTGGGTGCGCGCGCGCACGACCTGGGGCCAGGCGCTGCGCGCGGTCGGCCGCGACCCCGACGCCGCGCGCTCGGTCGGGATCTCGGTCGGCGCGGTGCGCCTGCTCGCGATGACGTTCGGCGGCGCGCTCGCCGGGCTCGCCGCGACCAACTACGTGCTCGGCCAGGAGCACGTGTTCCAGGAAGGCCTCGGCCGCGGCGTCGGCTTCATCGGCATCACCGCCGCGCTGCTCGGCCGGTTGCACCCGGTCGGTGTCGCGCTCGCCGCGCTGCTGCTCGGATTCCTGTCGGCGGGCGGGCTCCAGGTCGCCGATCGCGTGCCCAAGGAGCTGACCGAGCTGCTCCAGGGCATCGTGCTGCTCGCGATCGCGATCGCGGTACCGTGGGTCCGGCGCCGGGAGGCCGCGTGATCGGCAACATCCTGTCGCTCGGGTTCTGCGCGCAGATCGTGGTGATCGCGGTACCGCTGGTGCTCGCCGCGCTCGGCGGCGCGATCTGCGAGCGCTCCGGCGTGATCGATCTCGCGCTCGAGGCCAAGCTGCTGTTCGGCGCGTTCACCGCCGCGGCGGTATCGCACGCGACCGGCTCGGCCTACCTCGGCGTGGCCGGCGCGCTCGCCGCGGGTGCCGCGGTGTCGGCAGTCCAGGTTTACTGCGCGCTGTGGCTCGAGGCCGATCAGGTGATCGTCGGGATCGCGCTCAACATCGTCGCGCTGTCGGGCACGCGCTTCCTGCTCCAGGTGATCTATCACGAGGGCGCGAACTCGCCGGGCTGCCCCGGGTTCGGCGACGCGGTCGCGACCAACCCGCTGATCTGGCTCGGCGCGCTCGCCGCGCTGTGCCTGCCGTTCGCGGTACGCCGCACGCGCTGGGGGCTGCGCCTCCGTGCGGCCGGCGACCGGCCCGACGCGCTCGCCGCGGTCGGCGCATCGCCGCGGCGCGCCCGCCTGCTCGCCGGGCTGGTCGGCGGCGCGCTCGCCGGAGCGGGCGGGGCGCAGCTGTCACTGTCGGTCGGCGGGTTCGTCGCGGACATGTCGAGCGACCGCGGCTACATCGCGCTCGCGATGATCATCCTGGCCGGCTGGCGCCCCGCGCTCGCCGCGCTCGCCGCGCTCGGCATGGCGGCGACCTACGCGCTGAGCGTGCAGTTCCAGATGGCAGGCAGCGACCTGGTGCGCGAGGCCGCGCCGCTCTCGCCCTACGTGCTCACGCTGATCGTGCTCGTCGTGTTCAAGGGCGGAGGCAACCCGCCCGCGTCGCTCGGCCGGCTGTGAGCTGGGTCGCCACGAAACATTCGTTCACGAACGTCGCGTGCTCCCGCGTAGGGGAACGTCGTGTGGAGCTTTGGGACTGGCGCGCGAGCGTTCGCTCGGGTAGCCATGCGACGTGGCGAGCGATCGCGGGCTCGACGTCGTCCCGAGCGGCTGGCCGGTGCTGATCGCGCTCGGCGTGGTCGCCGCGCTCGGCGTGGTCAACGTGGTGATCGACATCGCCGTCGAGGATCGCACCGCGGAGCACACCAGCACGCTGGTCGGCAACGCGCTCGAGTCGGTCGCGCTCGCCGACGACATGCGCGCGCAGGCCCACCAGCTCGCGGCGCCGACGAGCCCCGACCAGCTCGCCGCCGCGACGAACCAGCTCTCGCTCGACATCGCGACCTACGATCCGCTCGCGACGTTCAACGGCGAGCGCGCCGAGTGGGATCACCTGCGCCACCTGCTCGATCGGCTGAACGTGCACGAGACCGCGTCGCCGCGGCTGATCGCCGCGATCGAGCACTCGCTCGATCGCATCATCGCGATCAACCAGCGCGAGGCCGACGCCACGGTCGGCGCGATCCACGCGGTGCATCGCGACGAGTTCATCGTCGACTCGATCATGGGGCTCGTCACGCTCGCGATCGCGATCGCGGTCGGGCTCGTGCTGCGCCGGATGCTACGCCGCCAGCACCGGCTGCTGACCGAGCGGCTCGAGCTCGACGCCGAGCGGCGCCGCGAGCTCGAGGCGTTCTCGGCGCGCGTCGCGCACGACCTGCGCGGGCCGCTCGCGCCGCTGCGCATCTGCAGCGATCTGCTGATCGCGGGCGAGGGCCCGCCGCCCGAGCTCGGCCGCCGGATCGCGCGCAGCGCGGATCGCATGGCCGCGCTGATCGAGGACTTGCTCGCGCTGTCGACCAGCGGCCAACCGCCGGTCGGCCGCTCGGATCTGTCGCTGGTGGTCGCCGAGGTGCTCGAGGAGACCGCCGCGCTCGCCGACACCACGGTCGCGGTTCACGTGCAGGACGTCGCGGTCGCGTGCCCGCCCGCGGTGCTCGGCCAGATCGTGCGAAACCTCGTGTCCAACGCGGCGAAGTACCGCTCGCCCGAGCGCCCGCTCGAGCTCGCGATCGACGCGACCTGCGAGGCCGAGTTCGTCGAGCTCACCGTCGCCGATAACGGCGTCGGCATGGACGAGGCGACCGCGTCGCACGTGTTCGAGCCGTTCTACCGCGCCGACGCGGCGCGCAGCCAGCCCGGGCACGGCCTCGGCCTGGCGATCGTCAAGCGCACGGTCGACGCGCTGCACGGCGCCTGTCACGTGACGTCGACCGAGGGCCGGGGCACGCGGTTCTCGGTGCGGCTGCCGCTGGCGTAGCGACTACATCTGGTCCGGCGCCGCGATGCCGAGCAGCGACAGGCCCTCGCGCAGCACGGCCTGGGTCGCGCCGACCAGCGCGAGCCGCGCCTTGCGGGTCGCGGCGTCGTCGCACAGCACGCGCAGGCTCGGATCCGCGTTGCCCGCGGTGTACCAGCGCGAGAACTCGCCGGCGACCTCGAGCAGGTAGTGGCAGACGACGTGCGGCTCGCACGCCGCCGCCGCGCGCACGACGTGGTCGGCGAAGTCGAACAGCTTGCGCGCGACCGCCCACTCGGCGTCGTGGCCGAGCCGCGCGAACTCGGCGTCGGCGCTCGGCGCCGCGAGCGCCTTGCGGAAGATCGAGGCGCAGCGCGCGTGGCTGTACTGGAGGTACGGCCCGGAGTCGCCGTCGAGCGACACCGCGCGATCGAGATCGAAGTCGATGTCCTTCTCGCGCTGCTGGGCGAGGTTCGCGAACACGACCGCGCCGATCCCGACCTGGCGCGCGACGATCGCGACGAGCTCGTCCGGCAGGCCCGGGTTGACCTCGGCGATCTTGACGCGCACCTCGTCCTCGGCGATCGCGAACACGTCGCGCATGAGCACCACGTTGCCGAGCCGCGTGCCGGTCTTCTTGCCGCCGACCCGCACCAGGCCGTACGACACGTGCTCGCAGCGCGACGCCCAGTCGTGCCCCATCCTCGCGAGCAGCTTGTAGAGCTGGCGGAAGTGCAGGCCCTGGCCGCGGTCGACCACGTAGAGCGAGCGCGTCGGGTGATACGTCCGCCAGCGATACTCGGCCGCGGCGACGTCGCGCGTCGCGTACAGCGTCGTGCCGTCCTTGGTGAGCAGCAGGATCGGCGTCTTCTCGCCCGGCAGCTCGACCACCTGCGCGCCCTCGCTCTCGACCAGCAGGCCCTTGGCGCGCAGCTCGTCGACGATCCGTGCGGTGTCGCGCCAGAAGAAGCTCTCGCCGTTGAGATCGTCGTAGTGGATGCCGAGCAGCTCGTAGACGTCCTCGAACTCGGCCCACGACACCGCGCGGAACCGCTGCCACAGCGCGGTCGCCTCGGGGTCGCCGTCCTCGAGGCGCCGCAGCCACGCGCGGCCCTGGTCCTCGTGATCGGGCTCCTGGCGGAACCGCACGTAGAGCTCGTTGAGCGCCTCGACGGTCAGCGGCTCGGGCGCGCCCCACTTGTGATACGCGGCGAGCACCATGCCGTGGGTCGTGCCCCAGTCGCCGAGAAAGTTGATCGCGACCACGTGGTAGCCGAGCGCGCGGAACGTCTGCGCCAGCGCGTGGCCGATCGTCGTGCCGCGCAGGTGGTGGTAGGCGAGGTGCTTGGAGATGTTCGGCGAGCCGTAGTCGATCGTGATGGTCTGGCCGGCGCCGAGCTCGCGCGGGAGCAGTGCGCCGGCGAGCGCCGCGCCGCACAGCCAGCGCAGGCTCGCCGCGCGATCGGCGCGGAAGTTGACGAACGGGCCGGCGGCGGTCGCGCTCGCGAGCAGCTCGCCCGGCCGGAACGCCGCCGCCACCGCCCGGGCGACCTCCGCGGGCGGCTTGCCCGCCGCCTTGGCCGCCGCGAAGCAGCCGACCGCGAGATCGCCGAGCTCGGGGCGGGGCGGCGTGTCGACCTTGAGCGCGTCGGGCGACACGCCGGTGCACGACGCCACCGCGTCGATCGCGGCGCGATGCAGAGGCGTGTGTTGCGGCATGGCGCGAAACGCTACCACGCGGGTGGTTCTCTCGGGATTCTCGGCAGTTGGTTTGACCCATCGTCGAGCGGCCTGATACTGTTACGGCTCCGGGAGGAGCCCAGTGAGCAAGATCGTATTGTGCGTCGATGACAGCGCGACGATGCAGCAGGTCGCCGACATCACCTTCCGCGGCACCGAGTTCACCTACGTCGGCGCGCGTACGGTCGACGAGGCGGTGCAGAAGGCCAAGGCGCAGAAGCCCGTGCTGGTCCTGGCCGACAGCCAGATGCCGGGCAAGACCGGCTACGACCTGTGCATGGCGCTCAAGTCGGATCCGGCGACCGCCGACGTTCCGGTCGTCCTCCTCATCGGCAACGGCGCCCCGTACGACGCCGGCAAGGGCACGCAGGTCGGCGCCGACGCCAACCTGCCCAAGCC
>DATJAE010000443.1:0-6654 GCA_035516595.1 Kofleriaceae bacterium
CGCTCGCCGCGCTCCGCCCGGCGCGCTACGCCGAGTTCGCCTACCTCGGCAAGCAGTGGCCCGAGCTCGATCAGTTCCTGCGCGCGAACCTGACCTAGTACCTCGCCACACAGGTCTAGCCCGGCTTCAACGGTTGAGCCCGAGCAGCTTGTAGGCCTCGCCGGCGAGCTGCTTGGCGGCCGCGGCCGAGCTCGGATCCTTCTTGCCGACCTCGTTGAACAGCGCGATCAGCGAGCCCACGGTCACGAAGGTCTCGTAGACCTTCTGGCGGTCGAGCGCGCCGGCCTTCGCGAACGCGGGGTTGGCCGCGAGCTGATCGTTGAACGCGATCGCGAGGTTCTCGCTCTGCTGATCGGTCATCACGATCCCCTTGTCCGCCACGACCGCCATCGCGGCCATGAACGCCATCGCGTAGGCCACGTTGTTCTTGCGCACCTTCTGCTCGTAGACCGCGAACACCTGCGCGACGCCGGTCGATAGCGCCTGACGCTGGTCGGGGGTCTTGGCGAGCGAGCCGATCAAGGCGTCGACGATGACCCGCTTGCCGCTCGGCGCGAAGTCGGTCTTCGTGATCGGCTGATGCGGCTTGGCGGCGGGGGCGGACCCGGGCCGGGCAGACCCGGGCTGGGCGAACGAGTCCTTCATCGCCTGCTGCATCATGTTGCCGGTGATCATCGTGCTCACCAGCGACGAGGTGGGGTTGTTCCACACCGTGCCGTTGGAGCTGTTCCACAGCTGCGCGTGAGCGCGGTGTGACAGCACGAGCACGAGGGTTGCGATGACGACGGAGCGCAGGTTGGTCATGTCATGCAGGAGCGGGTGTCCGGCCATCGTCGCACGAAAAACTGCCCACCATCGGAAGTGCACGAGACCTCAGTCGAAGATCAACGGATAGCTGACCTCGGCGCGTACGCCCGGCCCGAACCGCAGCGCCGCGAGGTGGGCGCACAGGCAGGCGTCCATCGCCCCATCGTGGCCGTGGATCTCGACCCCGGCGGTGCGACCGTCCTCGACGATCGTGAAGTGCGCGTGCACGGTGAAGCCGCCGGCGTCCGGGTCATGGTCGAGCAGGCGCAGGTAGCAGGCGCGCAGCCGCGTCGCGTCCGCCCGCATCGTGCGGTTCACGAAGTCGCTCGATAGGTCGCCGGCCGCGGCGGCGTCGTCGACATCGCCGCGCGGCGCGACGAACGATGGCACGGGCTCGCGCTCGGGCATCCGCGCCGGCTCGGGCGGCGGCGGCGCGGGCACGGCACGCCCGCAGGTCGTCACGCCGGCGTAGCGCGGCAGCGCGAACGGATCGACCGGCGATGCCGGCGGCGCGGGCCGGGCAGCGGGCGAGCCGCACGCCGCGAGCACGACCAGGACCGCGAGCCGCATGCGGCGATCGTAGCCTACTGGCGCGACGCGCTGGGCACGAAGTCGGGGTAGTCCATGCAGTCGCGGTGCGTGGCGTCGAGATCGGCGCACGCGCGGAAGCTGTGCGGGCTGCCGTCGGCGTCGTCGTCGCCCGCGATGTCGTACGAGCCCGGTCCGGGCATGCCCGCGACGAGCGCCGCCGACAGGTCGTAGCCGAGCGTCACCGCGACCGAGTCACCGGCCGCGAGCTCGAGCGCGCTCGCGAACGGCAGGCTGGTGCGGCCGCAGTCGCTCGAGGTGAACGGCTGCTCGGCGGTCATCCCCGGGCCGGCCCACATCAGCGTCGGCACGGTCGCCTCGGCCTGGCCGTCGAGCGCCTTGCACAGGTCGACCCGCGCGTAGCGGTACGAGCCGGGCTCGATCTGCGCGTCCTGCGAGCCGAGCTCGGCGTCGACGTCGGCGGTCGACTGCGCGAAGTCGAAGTAGCCGGTGATGCGCGGTCCGCCGACCGGCGCGGTCATGCCATCGACGTTGCAGCCGTCGGTGTCGCCGTCGCATTCCGGGTTGAGCCAGATCATCGCGACCTGGCCGACGTTGTCCATCGTCGCCGGATCGACATCCTCGGCGAGGTAGACCGAGATCAGCTTGATGCGCAGCGAGCTCGCCGGCGTGGGCGTGATCTCGTGTGCGACCGGCGTCTGGTTGGCGAGCTGGAGCCGCGCGGTGGCGGCGCCGGTGCACGCGACGAGCAGGGTCGAGCCGAACAGGGCGAGCTTCATGAGCGATCGGATCGGCCCGAGCGCGCGGGCGTCGAGGGCGCGCACCGCCCACATCGCGCTCGGGATGCGGCGGGGTTGCCGTGGGGTACATCGGCTCAACGCGCGGCGGGAGTCGTCGAACCACGAAGCATGGCTGGACGCGCGATCGGGATGCTCGCGGTGATGATGTCGGCGGGGCCGGCGCTCGCCGACCCGGCGGTCAGCGCGACCACACGGGCCGACACCGTCCACGTCCCGTTCATCGGCGTCATGACCGATGTCGGCCTGCCCGACGGCGGCACCGCGTCGCTGGTGGTCCGTCCGGTCCGCGCGCTGCGGCTCGAGCTCGGCGCCGCCCACAACCTGATCTCCCCCGGCGTGCGCGGCGGCGTCACCTGGATCCCGCTGCGCTCGTGGGCCACGCCGGTGATCGGCGCGGCGTACGGCCACTTCTTCGAGCGCGACGCCAACCCGATCGTGCGCACGGTGTCGGGCGATCCGACGTTCGACTCGCCGATCCTCGATCGCATCGGCTACGACTTCGCGGTCGCGCGCGCCGGCATCGAGCTCGGCCGCCAGCGCTTCACGTTCTTCCTGCACGCGGGCGTCACCCGCGTGACCGGCCAGCTGCACGACGTCGCGCAGGCGTCGAACGCGGCGGCCGCGCAGAGCGGCTCGATGGTCACCGTGACCAGCACCGATCCGCGCTTCGCGCTGTGGACGGTCTCCGCCGACGTCGGCTTCGTGATCTACCTCTACTAAGGAGCAGCATGCGTTCGTCGCTATCGTTCGTGGTCGGTGTCGCCGGGCTGATGACGCTGCCCGCATGTCCGCTGCTCGACGCGTCCGCCGACGTGCAGGAGACCTGCATCAGCTATCCCGGCGTGCAGGTCCCGGCGATGCCGGCGAGCGCGCACATGGTCGACCAGAGCTTCACGGTCGGCAACCTCGACTCGTTCAAGACGCTGGCCGATCAGGGCTTCACGCTCGCGTTCGCGAAGGGCACGGTCACCGCGACCTCGGGGATCTCCGACTTCACGTTCGTCACCAGCGCGCAGCTGTCGGTGGCGAGCGGCGATCCGTCGTCGACCCTGCCCACGCTCGACGTGTTCGACTGCGACGGCTGCACCACCTCGGGCAGCGCGCTGACGATCGACGCGAGCTCGCAGACCGACGCGGCGCCGTACGTCGAGACCGGCTCGCTGGTGGTGAGCGTCGTGCTCGCGGGCACGCCGCCGGCGGTCGCGTGGTCGATGGACGTCGACGTGTGCATGACCGGCCAGGCGTCGTACCAGCTCGGCGACTAGCGCCGGCCGGCCGGCGCCGGGTTGTAGCGCAACAGCGGCTGGAGCGTCGCGGTGCCGCCGCTGATCAGCACCGAGCCGTCGCACAGCAACGTGGCGTTGTGGTTGAAGCGTCCGAACATCGCGTCCAGCACGTCGGTCGCGACGATGTCGACCTGGCCGCCGATCGGATCGAGGCTGATGATGAACGCGGTCGGCAGCGCCGTGCCGCCCGGTGCCCGGCCGCCGGTCATCAGCACGCGGCCATCGGGCAGCGTGGTCAGGGTGAAGCCGACGGTGCCGGCGTCCGCCGGCAGCGTGCCCACGGCGGTGAAGCCGTTCTCGAGCGTGAACAGCTCGAGCTGGGTGACCGGCAGGCCCATCGCGTCGACGCCGCCGATGATCAGCACGCTGCCGTCGGGCATGCGCACCGCCTGGTGCTGCGAGCGCGGCGCGACCATCGTGTACTGCGGCGGCGTGCTGATCGTCTGCGACAGCGGATTGAACAGCTCGGCCTGCGCGACCGGCAGGCCACCGTTGCCGACGCCGCCCGCGATCAGCACGGGCGCGCCGACGTCGTCGCCGAGCCGGGTCGCGGTGTGGTCGTAGCGCTCGAAGCCGAGGCCGAGACTGGCCTGCAGCGCGGCGACCGTCGCGGTGCCGTTGGCGAGCGTGATCTGATCGACCTCGCCCACCGCGGCGTTGGAGCTCGGATCCTGACCGCCGATCACGATCACCGTGCCGTCGCTGAGCGGCGTCGCGGTGAGTCGAATGCGCTCGGTGTTGCCGTTGATGACCTTCTGGATCCGGCGATCCGGGTCGGGATCGTCGGCCTCGATCAGCTCGATGAAGCTCGCGCCGCTGTTGGTCTGTGCGACGATCCCGCCGATCACCACGACCTGCGCCGCGTCGCCGGTGCCGAGCAAGGTCGCGATCGCCTCGGTGCGGGTGTTGTCGAGCGTGCCCACCACGTCGTAGCTGTTGGTGCGCGGGTCGTAGTGCTCGACATCGAGCTGTGGCGTGTTGTCGGCCGGGTCGGTGCCGCCGACGATGATCGCCGAGCCGTCGTGATACGTCACCGACGTCCCGCCGATCCGCAGGTCGGGCGTGACGGCGAGCTGCGCGAACTTCACCGAGCGCGAGAACAGCACGTGCGGCGCGGGGCTCGCGCCGTCGGCGGTCGCGGCGAACTCGCAGGTCCGGCCATACGCCTCCTCGCTCGCCCCGGTGAAGCCGGTCATGTGCACCACGAGGTCGTCGGCGAACGGCACGCCGGCGACCTGCACGACCTGGCCGTGCGAGAACGTCGCCGACGTGAGGTCGACGGTCGAGCCGGCGTGCGCGACCTCGAGCGTGAGCTGGTCGAGCGGGAACGCCGACGCGTTGTCGTTGACCGGCAGATCGACGACCGGCGTGATCGTCACCGAGGGATCGCCGCACGCGACGAGCACGCACAGCACCGCGTTGCGGCTCATAGCGGCGGCAGGCCCTTCGGCCGGATGCCTGCGCTGGTCGGGCCGGTGTTGCCGGCGATCGCCGCGGTGATCGGCACGAGGAGCGCCGCCGCGATCACCGCCGCGGCGCCGGCGTACGCCCACTTCGAGGTGTACCAGGGGTGGTGCGAGGTCGCCGGCTCGAGCAGCTCGCCGATCGCGCCGGCCAGCGGCGCGAGATCGGCGCCGATCGTCACGGTGCGGCGATCGCGCTCGCGGCCGTCGAGATCGATCAGCCGCGCGGTCGCGACCTGGCCGTGGACCTCGGCGATCACCATCGCGCGCGCGCCGGCCACCCGCGCCTGGACCAGCAGCTCGGCCTCGGCGGGCGGCGCGTACAGCTCGTTGCCGGCCGGGACGTGCGCGCCGAGCGCGGTGAGGTCGACCCGCTGGCCCCACGGCTTGTGATCGGGGCAGGTCACGCGCACCCAGTGCGAGCCGGCGATGTGCCGCGTCCTGGCCGGCGACGCGGCGCCATCCACGAAGATCGCGCAGCCGGGCGGCGCGTCGATCTCGAGATCGGCGGCGGTGCGGTCGTGCAGCGTGGCGTCGCGCGCGCGCTGCAGCTGCTGGGCGACCTGCGGCGGGAACTGCGCCGGGTCGAGCTGGCGGGTCGGGTCGATCACGATCGACGCGACCAGCTCGTCCCACGCGCTCGGGTCCTCCTGCTGGGCGCGAACCAGGCCGCGGTACAGGAACAGGTCGGCGAGCTGGGTCGTGGTGAGGCCGGCTGCCCCGGTCCGGTCGGCGTCGTTGTGCGCCTGGTCGAGCAGCGCGCGCGCCTCGTCGAGGCGGAGCGCGTTGTAGGCCGCGATCCCGCGCGCCAGCACGTCGCCGATGTTCTCGGGCGGCGGGGGCTGCGGCGACTTGTCGATCAGGGCCGCGCCGTCGGCCTGGACGACCTTGGCGACCGGGGCGAGGCTCTGGCCGGGCGCCCACACGACGACGACGTCGGCGGCCGGCGCCGCCTCCACGGCGGGCGCGGCGGCGAGAACAGCCAGAACGGGCAGGAGTCGCACCCCGCGTCAGTTTCGGCCGGTTCGAAGCAGGGGTCAACCTGACGCTATACTGTGCGGGATGTCGCGCGCCCTGGGCCGCTACGAGCTGCTGCGACCGCTGGCGCGCGGTGGCATGGCCGAGGTGTTCCTGGCGCGGCGGCGCGCCGCCGGGGTCGAGAAGTGGCTGGTCGTCAAGCGCATGCGGCCCGAGCGCGCCGGCGACGCGAGGTTCCTCGACCTGTTCGTGCGCGAGGCCCGGCTGTCGATGAGCCTGGCGCACCAGAACATCGTGCCGGTGTTCGACTTCGGCCGGATCGACGACCAGGTGTTCCTCGCGATGGAGCGCATCGAGGGCCGCGATCTCGGTTCGACGCTGGCGCGGGCCGGCCGGCCGCTGCCGCCGCTGGTCGCCGCGTTCATCGCCGCCGAGTGCTGTCAGGCGCTCGACTACGCGCATCGCCGGCGCGGCGCCGACGGCGCGCCGCTCGGCATCGTCCACCGCGACGTCACGCCGCGCAACGTGCTGCTGTCGTGGGCCGGCGAGGTCAAGCTGACCGACTTCGGGATCGCGGCGCTCGCCGGCGACCATCCGAGCAAGGTGATCGGCACGCCGGCGTACATGGCGCCCGAGCAGGCGCGCGGCGAGACGCTCGACGCGCGCGCCGACGTCTACGCGGTCGGCCTGGTGCTGCGCGAGGCGCTGACCGGCGTGCGCGCGCGGCGCGGCGACGACCGCGAGGAGCTGCTCGGCGCGGCGCGCCGCGGC
>DATJAE010000444.1:0-12060 GCA_035516595.1 Kofleriaceae bacterium
GGCCTGCTCGGCCTCGCGTTCCATCCGAAGTTCGCGCAGAACGGCAAGCTGTACGTCGACTACACGACGATCGACAAGGCGACCCACATCGTCGAGTACCGGGTGTCGGGGCGCGATCCCGACGCGGTGGATCCCGCGACCGCGCGCGAGATCATCACGATCGAGCATCCGTACTCGAACCACAACGGCGGCAACCTCGTGTTCGGACCCGACGGCACGCTCTACGCCGGCATGGGCGACGGCGGCTCGGCCGGCGATCCGCACGGCAACGGCCAGAACGAGCGCGCGCTGCTCGGCAAGCTGTTGCGGTTCGACGTCGACGCGCCGGATCCGAAGCCCGAGCTCGTGTACCTCGGCCTGCGCAACCCGTGGCGGTTCTGGTTCGACCGACCGACCGGCGACCTCTACATCGGCGACGTCGGCCAGGACCTGTGGGAGGAGGTCGACGTCGTGCCGGCCGGCGATCGCGCGCGCCACAACTTCGGATGGAACGTGGCCGAGGGCAACCACTGCTTCGGCGGCGACGAGTGCGAGCGCGCCGGCCTGACCCCGCCGGTCGTCGAGTACCCGCACGACCAGGGCTGCTCGATCACCGGCGGCGTGACGTATCGCGGCAAGGCGCTCGCGCGCGTGCTCGACGGCGCGTACTTCTACGCCGACTACTGCACCGGCCTGGTGCGCAGCTTCCGCCTGGTCCGCGGCTACGTGCGCGACCACTGGGACTGGAAGGCCGCGATCGATCGCCGCGCGGTGATCCAGCACCCGTCGTCGTTCGGCGTCGACCGCGACGGCGAGCTCTACATCGTGCTGCTCGGCGGCTCGATCTACGAGCTCGTGCCGGCCGAATAGCGGCGCGCCGCGGCGCGTTGCGCCGGCATGCGGCTGGTCCCGTGCCTCGCGATCGCGCTCGCTCCGTCGCTCGTGCACGCGCGTGTCTTGCCGCCGCCGCCCGGCGTGATCGCCGCGGCGCACGATGACCAGATCCGCGCGCTCGCGGTCAGCGAGGACGGTACGGTCGCGGTGACCAGCGATCGTCACGGCGGCACGCGGCTGTGGCCGGCGCTCGACGGCACCCGCGAGCCGGTGGTGGTCGCGGCGCGCGCCGCCGCCGAGCTCGCGATCGTGCGCGACGGCGACGACGTCGTGTTCGTCGATCGCGACGACGCCGGTCAGCTCGAGCTGGTCCGCACGTCGCGGCTCGGCGTGCCGCGCGCGCGGGTCGCGATCGTCATGGCGCGGCCGGTCGCCCACGTCTACGCGACTCGCGGAGGCTTCGTCGCGCTCGACGACGCCCAGCACGTCGTGCTCGTCCATCTCGACGGTCACGCCGACCCGCCGCTCGGCGTCGCCAAGGTCGGCGAGCACGTCGCGGCGCTCGCGGTCCGCCACGATCGCGCACTCGCCGTGATCGATCGCGGCGGCGCGGTGGTCGGGCGCTGGCTCGCGGTCGCGCCGACCGGCCTCGCGCTCGGCGCCGACACCGCCAGGCTGCGGATCGATCCGCGCGCGGTCGCGCTCTCGCTCGACGGCAAGCGGATCGGGGCCGCGACGCGCGATGGCTCGTCGGTGCGCGTGGTCGAGCTCGCGACTGGCAAGACCGTCGACGAGATCGCCGACGACTCGTTCGGCGGCATGGCGCAGCCGGTCGGCTTCCTGGACGCCCACGCGTTGATCGTGCGCGTCGGTCTCGGGCTGGAGCTGTGGGACCGCTATGCCGTCTCGCCGATCGCGAGCGGTGACGGCGTCGCGGTCGACGGCCACGTGGTGGCGATCAGCGGCTTCGGCCTTCAGATCGCCGAGGACGCCACGACCAGCCACACGCTCGGCTACCGGGTGGCGGGGCTCACCGACATGGTGCCGCGCGGCGCCGGATGGATCGCGAGCGATCGCACCGCGGTGATCGAGCTCGATCCGCAGCTCCGCGAGCGCGCCGAGGTCGAGCTGCCGCTCGACGGCGAGGCTCCTCCGAGCGACCTGCACATGATCGACGCGGACCACGCGATCGGCAGGACCTACGACGGCAAGAGCTGGGTCGCGCTGGTCGATCTCGTTCATCACCGCGCGGTCGACATCTCGTCGGGCTATCTGGTCGGGTTCGATCCGGCGACCGGCACGGCCGTGGTGGTCGACGACACGATCCGGTTCGCGCGCTACGACCCGAAGGCCGGGGGCTTCTCGGAGCTCGCGCCGCTCGAGCTCGACGGCTTCGGCAAGACCCTCTACTACGACGGGCTGCTGTTCCACCCCGACCGTCCCGCGGGTGCGCTCGCGCTGGTCGTGCTGTCCTCGCAGGGCAGCACGCTGCGCGTCGCGCCGGTGCTCGCGTTTCACCCCGGGCGCGCGAGGCCGTTCCGCCTCGGTGACACCTTCGACGTCGGTCCCGGGACCCCGGAGTTCGGGGCGCTCCAGGCCGCGATCGCGATCGCGCAGGGGGTGGCCGGCGCACCTCCGGTGGCCCGCCGGGGCGCGCTGACCGCGACGCTCGAGCACCAGCGGATCGTGCTGCACGACGGCGGCGCGGTGCGCTGGACCGTCCCGGCCAACGGCGCGACCGGCGTGGCGTGGTCGCGCGCCGGCGAGCTCGTCGCCTACGGCGCCGGCGTCGAGCGGCTCGACCTGGCGACCGGCGCGGCGACCGTGCGGCAGTGCGGCTGGGAGTTCGGCGTGTGGGACAAGCTCGCGGTGCACGGCGGCGCCGCGATCTGCGATGCGCCGTGACACTCTTGACGCCGTGCGGAATAGCCGCGGCGGGCGCGCCGTATGTGCGGCATGCGTCGCCTCGCCTTCGCGCTGGTCGCGGTCGGCTTCGTCCGTCCCACCGCCGCCCACGAGCCCGATTTCTCGCCGCCGCCGATGTTCGGCCTGCTCGGCCAGCCGGTCGGAGGCGTCGACCCCGCGCCCGCCACGTTTGCCGCCGAGACCGGTAGCCGGATCGCCGTGGCCGGCGATGGCGCGCTGGTGATCGACGCCGACAGCGGCGAGCTGGTGCGGACCGACGCCGCCGGCGCGCCGGTCGCCGCGGTCGCGATCGGCGATGATCCCGGCCTGCTCGCCTACGACGAGCGCGGCAAGGTCGCCTACGTCGCGGACCGCCATCGCGACCGCGTGGTCGAGGTCGCGATCGGCGACGCGCTCACGATCGTGCGCGCCTGGCCGACGCCGGCCGAGCCGTACGGCGTCGCGCTCGCGCCCGATCGCAGGACGCTGCTGGTCACCGCGATCGCCGACCGCGCGGTCGTGGCCTACGATGCGCCGACCGGCCTCGAGCTGTGGCGGCGGACGGTCGACGCCGAGCCGCGCGGCGTCGCGATCTCGGCCGACGGCAAGCAGGCCGCGGTCGGCTCGCTGGCCTCGGGCGCGATCCAGCTGGTCGCGCTCGCCGATCCCGGTCACCCGGTCACCCGGCGCGCGCTGCCGGTCGAGGCCGACGGCGGCCACGCGCGCGCCGCGTTCGCGGTGACGTTCCTCGGCAACGGCGTGGTCGTCGCGCCGTACCAGGAGTCGGTCCCGGCGCAGCCGTTCGCCCAGGTGCCGGATCACTACGGCGGCGGCATCGTGCCGCCGATCACGCACGAGCTCGCGTTCGTCGCGCTCGACGGCCGCACGGTCGGGGCCCAGACCGCGCTGCACGAGCCGCGCGCAGTCGCGTGGGACCCGGCGCGCGACGCGCTGTACTTCGCCGGCCCGGGCAGCGACAGCCTGGTCCAGATCGACCAGGCCTCGCAGGTCGACATCACCCAGGGCTTCGCGAGCGAGCTCGACGCCGGCTGCGGTGCGGACGGGCTCGCGCTCGCGCCGGGCGGCGACGTGCTGGTGTGGTGCTCGTTCTCGCGCAAGATCGCGCGGGTCGCGCCGAACGGCGACCTCGCGCGGCGCGGTCCGGAGATCGCCGCGTCGCGGCTCGACGCCGCGCACCACCGCGGCCTCGTGCTGTTCCACACGTCGACCGCTGATGTCTCCGCGTTCGCGACCGTCGCGTGCGCCAACTGCCACCTCGACGGCCGCACCGACGGGCTGTCGTGGCAGATCCACGGCAGCGCGCTGCAGACGCCGATGCTCGCCGGCCGCCTGGTCGGCACCGCGCCGTTCAAGTGGGACGGCGGCGCGAAGGACCTCGTGCACAGCGTGCGCGCCACGCTCGACCGGCTCGGCGGCAGCGGGCTGTCGCGGCGCGACCTCGCCGCGCTGACCGGGTACCTCGAGGCGCTGCCGCCGGTGCGCACGCCGACCCGCGATCCCGCGGCGGTCGCGCGCGGCAAGGCGCTCTACGAATCGGCCGAGGTCGGCTGCACGCAGTGCCACGACGGTCCGGCGTACACCGACACATCGCGCCACGCGCTGGTCGGCGCGCACGGCCGGTTCGACACCCCGAGCCTGATCGGGATCGCGGCGAGCGCGCCGTACTTCCACGACGGCAGCGCCGCGACGCTCGAGGTCGTGCTGCGCGACCGCGGCGCGATCCACGGCATGACCGACGGCTCGCCCCAGCTCGGCGACGCGCAGATCGCCGATCTGGTCGCGTTCCTCGAGACCCGTTAGCCCGGGTCTAGCTCGGCAGCCGCTCGGGCATCTGGCGCGGCGGCGCCTGCGGCGGCGGGATCGCCGGCTCGGGCTCGCTGGCCGGCGGCGCGTCGCCGAGCGCGACCGCGAGCGCGTCGTCGATCTTGGTCATGAACCGCAGGTCGAGCTGGTTGCGAACTTCCTCGGGGATGTCGATCGTGTCCTTGCGGTTGCGCTCGGGCAGGAACACGATGTTGATGCCGGCGCGGTGGGCGGCGAGCACCTTCTCCTTGATCCCGCCGACCGGCAGCGCGTGGCCGCGCAGATCGATCTCGCCGGTGATCGCGACGTCGTTGCGGATCGGCCGCTTGGTGAACGCCGAGACCACCGCGCAGGTCAGCGCCACGCCCGCCGATGGCCCGTCCTTCTTGATCGCGCCCTGCGGCAGGTGGATGTGCAGATCGTTCGCCATGATCTTGTCGTGGTCGATGCCGAGCCGCGCCGCGTTCGCGCGCATCCACGACACGGCCGTGGCCGCGCTCTCCTTCATCACGTCGCCGAGCTGGCCGGTGACGCGCATCTCGCCCTTGCCGGGATACGTGCGCGCCTCGATGAACATGATGTCGCCGCCGACCGGCGTCCACGCCAGCCCGGTCACCACGCCGATCTCCGGCTTGCGCTCGGCGGTATCCGAGATGAAGCGCGGTGGGCCGAGCAGCTCCTCGAGCTGCCCGCGCGTGACGTGCACGGTGGTCTGGCCCTCGGCGACCTTGACCGCGGCGCCGCGGCACACCGCCGCGATCTCGCGCTCGAGGTTGCGCACGCCGGCCTCGCGCGTGTAGCTGTGGATGATCTCCTCGAGCGCGTCGTCGTCGAGCTCGAGCTGGTCCTTGCCGATGCCGTGCTCGCCGAGCTGCTTGGGCACGAGGTGGTTCTTCGCGATCGCGAGCTTCTCGACCGTGGTGTAGCCGGACAGCTCCACCGTCTCCATGCGATCGATCAGCGGCTGGCTGATCGTCTCGAGCGTGTTCGCGGTGCAGATGAACATCACCTTCGACAGGTCGACCGGCACCTCGACGTAATGATCGACGAAGTCCTTGTTCTGCTCGGGGTCGAGCACCTCGAGCATCGCCGCCGCCGGGTCGCCCCGCATGTCGGCCGCGAGCTTGTCGATCTCGTCGAGCACGAACACCGGGTTCATCGAGCCGGCCTTCTTGAGGCCCGCCACGATCCGGCCGGGCAGCGCGCCGATGTACGTGCGGCGGTGGCCGCGGATCTCGGCCTCGTCGCGCACGCCGCCGAGCGAGATCCGCACGTACTTGCGGCCGAGCGAGCTCGCGATCGACTTGCCGAGCGAGGTCTTGCCGACGCCGGGCGGTCCCACGAGCAACAGGATCGGCCCGTGCTTGTTGGGCGCGAGCTTGCGCACCGCGAGGAACTCGAGGATGCGGCGCTTGACCTTGTCGAGCCCGGAGTGCTCGGCCTCGAGGATCGCGCGCGCGGCCGACACGTCGAGCCGGTCCTCGGTGAACACGTTCCACGGGATCTCGAGCAGGTTCTCGACGTAGGTCCGCGCGATGTTGTACTCGGGCGAGCTCGACGCCATCTGGCTCATCCGCGACAGCTGCTTCTTGGCGACCGAGCGGACCTCGTCCGACATCTTCGAGTCCTCGATCTTCTTGCGCAGCTCGTCGATCTCGGCGTTGTCATCCTGCTCGCCGAGCTCCTCCTGGATCTGCCGCATGCGGTCGCGCAGCACGCGCTCGCGATGGGTGCGGCTCGACTCGCCCTCGAGCTCGGCGCCGATGTCGGCCTTGAGCCGGAGCACGGTCGCCTGGCGCTCGAGCGACGGGATGATCCGCTCGAGCCGCTTCATCGTGTCGGTCTCGATCAGCAGCGCGGTGAGATCGTCGCGCTCGAGCTCGAGGTAGGGCGCCGCGGCGTCGACCAGCTTGTCGGGATCGACGATCGCCTGGACCTGCGCGCGGGTCAGCTCGCCGCGCGGCTCCTTGCCCTCCTTGTGGTCCTTGGCCTCCTTGGCCTGCGCGTCGCTCACCACCGCGACCAGGTAGTCGCGCACCTTCGTGGTGGTCGCGATCAGCGCGTCGGCGCTCGCGGCCGCGGTGGCCTGGAGCGGCGACACCGACGCGACCAGGAACGGCTCGGTCGCGACCAGCGCGTCGATGTGGACGCGCTCGAGGAAGCGCATCACGCAGGTGAACCGGCCGGGCGAGTGCTTGACGACCTGGACGATCTCGGCGCGCACGCCGACCTCGTGGAGGTCGCGCTGGCCAGGATCGCGGACCGCCGGGTTCTTCTGCGGGATGATGACGATCAGGTTGTCGTCGCGCGTCGCTGCTTCGATCGCGCGCACGGAGGCCTCGCGGCCGATCTCGAGCGGCCCGACGTGGCCGGGCAGCTGGACTTCGGTGCGGAGCGGAATGACGGGGTATTGCCCCGCGGTCTCGGTGTGCTTGGTCATCGAGGTTTCCTGAGTCTACGACACATCACTCGTGAGCGCCTCGCTTGCGCAGCCGTTGCACCAGCTGCACGAGCAGCTTCTTGGCTTCATCATCCAGCTCTGCGGGAACGTCGATCTGCACCGTGACGTAGTGATCGCCGGTGCGGCCGCCGCGCCCGGTCACGCCCTTGCCGCGCAACCGCAGCTTCTTACCACTCGAGGTGCCGGGCGGCACCTTGACCTCCGCCTTGCCATCGATCGTCGCGACAGTCGCGACCGTTCCGAGGATCGCGCGGTCGAACGAGATCCGCGCATCCGAGTGGACATCGTTGCCGTCGACGCGCAGCCAGCTGCCGTCGGAGGCCTTCACCTTGGCCTCGAACTCGGCGTCATCCGCTTGCGCCGGAGCGCGGCCGCGGCCGCGCGGCGGGAAGCCATCGTCCTCGAAGTCCACCCGCTCGACCCGCACCCGGCCGCGCCCGCCGGGGCGCTGCTGTCCGAAGAACTGGCCGAACAGATCGCCGAGATCGAACACTCCCGGGCCGCCGCCCTGCGCGGTGTACGTGTAGCCGCCGGGGCCGCCGCGCATCGCGCCGCCGCCGGCGCGGATCGCGTCGTACATCTCGCGCTTCTTGGCATCTCCGAGCACGTCGTACGCGTTGGAGATGTCCTTGAACCGCGACTCCTTCGCCTTGTCGCCACCCGTCGAGTCCGGATGGTACTGCTTGGCGAGCTTGCGATACGCCTTCTTGATCTCGTCGGCGGTCGCCTTCTCGCTGACTCCGAGCGCCTTGTAGTAGTCGAGGCTCGGATCGAAGTCGATCTGGGCGGGCGGCATCTACGCGGCCACTCCCTTCGCATCCTTGCGGAACGCGATCGCGCCGTCGGCCACGTCGGCGACGATGTGGTCCCCCGGCTGGAAGTCGCCGGCGAGCAGGCGATTGGCGAGCGGGTCGATCACGAGCTTCTGGAGGGCGCGCTTCAAGGGACGCGCACCGTACACCGGATCGTAGCCAGCCTCTGCGACCCGCGCGACTGCCTGCTCGGTGAGGTCGAGCGTGAGTTGCCGTTCGGCCAGGAGCTTTCCGAACCGCGCGACCTGGATCCGCACGATCTTGGCGAGCTCGGCCTCCCCGAGTGGCTCGAAGAAGATGATCTCGTCGATCCGGTTCAGGAACTCCGGCCGGAACGTGTGCTGGAGCTCGCGCATCGCGGCCTGCTCCATCTGGCCGCGGTTGTCCTTGGTCATGCGCAGCAGGTGCTGGCTGCCCGCGTTGCTCGTCATGATGACGACCGTGTTGCGGAAGTCGACCGTGCGGCCCTGACCGTCGGTGAGCCGGCCGTCGTCGAGCACCTGGAGCAGGACGCTCCACACGTCGGCGTGGGCCTTCTCCATCTCGTCGAGCAGCACGACCGAGTAGGGATGGCGGCGCACCGCCTCGGTGAGCTGGCCGCCCTGGTCGTAGCCGATGTATCCGGGCGGCGCGCCGACCAGGCGCGACACGGTGTGCTTCTCCTGGTACTCGGACATGTCGATCCGGATCATCGCGGTCTCGTCGTCGAACATGATCTCGGCGAGCGCGCGCGCCAGCTCGGTCTTGCCGACGCCGGTCGGCCCCAGGAACAGGAAGCTGCCGATCGGCCGGTTCGGGTCCTTGAGCCCGGCGCGCGCGCGGCGCACCGCGGCGGCGACCGCGTGCACCGCGTCGTCCTGGCCGACCACGCGCAGGCGCAGCCGGTCCTCGAGCGCGTTCAGCCGGGCGAGCTCGCCCTCGAGCATCTTCTCGACCGGGATGCCGGTCCACTTCGCGACCACCGCGGCGATGTCGTCCTCGGTGACCTCCTCGCGCAGGAAGCTGCCGCGCTTGCGCAGCTCGTCGGCCTTGGCCGAATCGGCCGCGAGCTCGCGCTCGAGCTGCGGGATCGAGCCGAACCGCAGCTCGGAGGCGCGCGCGAAGTCGCCCTGGCGCTGCAGCTTCTCGGCCTCGGTCTTCATGTGATCGAGCGCTTCCTTCTTCTTCCGCAGGCTCGCGATCAGCTCGCGCTCGGCCTTCCACTGCGCCTTCATCGCGGACGCCTGCTCCCTGAGCTCGGCGATCTCGCGCTCGACCTCGGGCAGGCGCTTGCGCGACGCGCGATCGTTCTCGCGCTGCAGCGCCGCGCGCTCGACCTCGAGCGTGGTGACCCGGCGCTCGAGGTTGTCGATCGGCGTGGGCACGCTCTCGATCTCCATCTTCAGGCGCGACGCGGCCTCGTCGACCAGGTCGATCGCCTTGTCGGGGAGCTGGCGCGCCGGGATGTAGCGCGCCGAGAGCTTCGCGGCGGCGACCAGCGCGGCGTCGCGGATGCGGATGCCGTGGTGGACCTCGTACTTGTCCTTGAGCCCGCGCAGGATCGCGATCGTGTCGTCGAGCGACGGCTCCTCGATCATCACCGGCTGGAACCGGCGCTCGAGCGCCTTGTCCTTCTCGATGTGCTTGCGGTACTCGTCGAGCGTGGTCGCGCCGATGCAGCGCAGCTCGCCGCGCGCGAGCGCGGGCTTGAGCAGATTGGCCGCGTCGGTCGCGCCCTCGGCCGCGCCGGCGCCGACCAGGGTGTGCAGCTCGTCGATGAACATGATCACGCCGCCCTCGGACGCCGCGACCTCCTTGAGCACGGCCTTGAGCCGCTCCTCGAACTCGCCGCGGTACTTCGCGCCGGCGATCAGCGCGCCGAGATCGAGCGAAAGGATCCGCTTGTCGCGCAGCGACTCTGGAACGTCGCCGCGCGCGACGCGCTGGGCGATGCCCTCGACCACCGCGGTCTTGCCGACGCCGGCCTCGCCGACCAGCACCGGGTTGTTCTTGGTGCGCCGGGACAGGATCTGGATGGTGCGGCGGATCTCGTCGTCGCGGCCGATCACCGGGTCGAGCTTGCCCGCGCGGGCGAGCTGGGTGAGGTCGCGGCAGTAGCGCTCGAGCGCCTCGTACTTGGACTCGGCGTCCTGATCGGTCACGCGCTGGTTGCCGCGGACCTCGACCAGCGCCGCGAGGATCGCGTCGCGCGTCGCGCCGGCCGTGCGCAGCACGTCGCCGGCCGCGGTCTTGCCGCCGGCGAGCGCGAGCAGGAAGTGCTCGGTCGAGATGAACTCGTCCTTCATCTCCTGCGCCTGCTTGGCCGCGGCCTCCCACGTGTCCTTGACCGAGCGGCCGAGGTCGACGTCGAGCGCCGAGCCGTGCGCCCGGGGCAGCTTGTCGAGCGCGCGATCGAGGTCGGCGGCCACGACGCGCGGGTCGGCGCCGAGCTTGGTCAGGATGCGCGGCACCACGCCGCCTTCCTGATCGAGCAGCGCGACGAGCAGGTGCTCCGCGCCGATCTCGGCGTGGTGGCGCGCGATCGCGGCGTCGCGCGCCGACGCGAGCGCCTCCCGCGCCTTGAGGGTGAGCTGGTCGATCTTCATGGTCGGGGGCAACGTAACCACCCTTACACAGGCGTCAATCAGGTCCGCGATTTTTGCGCATGTTACCTTTGATCCGAGGAATGCCGAATCCCGGGGAAGTCCTCGACGAGCGGTTCGAGCTGGAGCGCGTCGCGGGGACCGGCGGCATGGGCACGGTGTACCGCGCGCGAGACCGGGCGACCGGCGAGCCCGTGGCGATCAAGATCCTGCGCGCCGGCGAGGGCCACAGCGCGGCGCGGTTCGTCCGGGAAATTCGCGTGCTCGCCGCGCTCCATCACCCGGGCATCGTGCGCTACGTCGCCGACGGCCGGACCCGGGCCGGCGAGCTCTGGCTCGCGATGGAGTGGCTCGACGGCGAGGGCCTGAACCAGCGGCTCGCGCGAAAGGGCCTGACCTCGAGCGAGAGCCTCGAGCTGGCGCGCCGGGTCGGCGAGGCGCTCGGCGCGGCGCACGACCGCGGCATCACCCATCGCGACGTCAAGCCGTCGAACATCATGCTCGACGGCGGCGACCTCGCGCGGGTCAAGCTGCTCGATTTCGGCGTCGCGCGGGTCGAGGACGCGCGCCAGGCGACCCGCACCGGCGTCATGATCGGCACTCCCGGCTACATGGCGCCCGAGCAGGTGCGCGGCGCGAGCGACGTCGGGCCGCGCGCCGACGTGTTCGCGGTCGGCTGCCTGCTGTTCGAGTGCCTGACCGGCCGGGTCGCGTTCGTCGGCGACAACATCATGGCGGTGCTCGCCAAGATCCTGCTCGAGGACGCGCCGCGGGTGAGCGAATTGCGCCCCGAGCTGCCGCCGGCGATCGACGCGCTGGTCGCGCGCGCGATGGCCAAGCTGCCCGAGCACCGCCCGGCCAACGGCGCGCAGCTCGCGGCCGAGCTCGCCGCGCTCGGCGCGATGCCGATCGGAGCCACGCCCGCGCCGCCCGCGGCCGAGCTCGCGCCACGGCTGACCGCGAGCGAGCGGCGGCTGCTGTGCGTCGTGCTGATCGCGGGGCCCGAGCGCCCGGCGGACGCGACGATCGTCGAGCCGCTCACCGACGCGCCGACCCAGGCCAGCGACAGCGGTGGCGACGCGACGATCTCGGAGCACGCGGGTGGCGAGGCGACGCGCGCGCTGCGCCAGGTCGCGCTCGCGCACGGCGCCAAGTTCGATCGCCTGGTCGACGGCTCGCACGTGGTGACGCTGTACGGCACCGGCAGCGCCGCGGATCAGGCGATGCAGGCGGCGCGCTGCGCGCTCGCGCTCAAGGCGCTCGCGCCGCTGCCCGCGATGGCGCTCGCGACCGGGCGCGGCGTGATGGCCGGCGGCTGGCCGGTCGGCGAGGCGATCGATCGCGCGGCGCGGCTGCTCGAGCCGGCGCGGCGCTCGCCCGCGCGGGTCCGGATCGACGAGGTCACGGCCGGCCTGCTCGACGCGCGGTTCGAGCTCGGCGGCGACGACGCCGGGCTCGCGCTGCTCGGCGAGCGCGACGTGGTCGAGGTCACCCGCACGCTGCTCGGCCGGCCGACGCCGTGCGTCGGCCGCGATCGCGAGCTCGCGGTGCTGGTCGGCCTGTTCGAGCAGGCCGCGAGCGAGCCGATCGCGCGCGCCGTGCTGGTCACCGGGCCGGCCGGCATCGGCAAGTCGCGCGTGCGGTTCGAGCTGCTCGCGCGGCT
>DATJAE010000445.1:0-2283 GCA_035516595.1 Kofleriaceae bacterium
CGATCGCGCGCACGCCGGTCGTGCCGCGCGCGCCGGCGAGCGCGCGCAGCGCGGCGATCCGCACGGCGGGCTCGGCGTGGGTCGCGAGCGCGACCAGCGGGCCGACGAACGGACCGCGCCGCCCGAGCGGGTGCGCCGCGAGCGGCGCGAGCTCGTCCGCGCCGGCGGTGCCGGCGGCGAGGCGTCGCCACAGCTCGAGGTCGCGCATCGGGACACAGGGTAGCGAATCTCGCGTGCACCTCGCACGCCGCGGCGACGCCCGGAGTGCTCGCGCGCGCAACAGGCCGCACGCGCGAGGCGAACGGCGTAGACCACGCCGTGCGAGGTGCATCCCGGTCCGGAGTCGGGGCCGCGCGCGCGACGCGGGGTGCCGCGGGACGAGGTGCAAACCTCGCCAACAGTCCACGGCGCGCGCGCCGCGGTCCGAGGTCGATGACGCGAGGGCAAACGCCCGAAGGCACCACTTGCGGTGACGCGGTGCCGGGCACGCGCCCGGCTGCTCCCGCCCGAGGAGCCGTCGCGATGGCGCGCTGGTTACATCGTGCCCCGGAACAGGAGGCGAAGGCCGCTACTTCTGCCAGAACGCGCGCCGCGATGCAAGCGGCTTCGTGATTGGCCGCGACTTTCGGCTACTTCACGAGGAACGTCGCCGAGGTCGAGCCGACGTTGCCGGCCGAATCGGCGACCCGCACCGCCAGCGTGTGCGATCCGCGCGGCAGGCCGGCCGGCAGATCGATCCGCAGGCTCTCGACCTGATCGTCGAAGATGCCGTCGGCGGTCGTGCCGAGCTGCCACGGCCCGTCGTCGACCGAGTACGCCATCTCGGCGATCGTGCTGATCGCGTCGCTCGCCCGCGCGGTCGCGCGCGGGTAGGTGATCGCGAGGCCATCGATCGTCGGCCGCGTGTTGTCGATCGCGAACATCGTCGAGGTCGCGCTCGAGGTCAGCGCGCGATCCGGCGAGTTCGCCGCGGCGTCCGACGACGTCACCCGCACCTTGTACCAGCCGTCGGGGTAGGTCTCGGTGTTCCACTCCCACTGGGTCGCGGTGAGCGGGGCCTTGCCGGTCGCGATCGGCCGCCAGTTGGCCTCGCCGTCGCGCCGCGCCTCGAGCGTGTAGGTCGTGTCGTCGCCGTCGGGGTTGTCGATCTTCCACTTGACGCGCAGGACCGGCGAGCGCGGCTTGGCCGCGGAGTCCTTGAGCGTCGGCAGGCTCTCCTTGGTCGCCGGCTCGATCGTGACCTCGGAGACCACGGTCGGGCTGTTCTGCGGCACGTAGTAGGTCATCACGCGGCGCAGCCGCGCGGCGTCGTCCTCGAGCGCGGCGCGGAACTGCACGTAGCGGCCGGGCGGGCTCGCGAGCTTGCCGCCCTCGATGCCACCGCCCAGCTTGCCGATCGCGCTCGGCGCCTGCCAGTCGCTCCAGCCCACACCCGGCTTGGCGGTGTTGCCGGTGCGGGTCTCGAGCTTGACCCGGCCCGCCGTGACCCACGTGATCTTGCCGAATCGCGCGACCGCCTTGGCGTCGAACGGCTCGCTGACGTAGCGCGCCTGCGACGCGCGGCCGGTCGTGCGATACCACGCGGCGGCGTCGTCGGTGGTGAACGACAGCAGGTCGTGATCGAACCACAGCTGCGACACCGCGCGCTCGTCGACGTCGAACGCGGTCGCGACCGCGCCGTCGGGGTCGACCATGTAGATCCGGCCCTTGTCGGCCGCGCCGGCGTAGACCGCGCCGTCCTTGCCGACCGCGATCGAGGTGAAGTAGGTCGCGGTCAACGCGTGCAGCTGGTCCAGCCGTCCGTCGGCACCGATCCGGAACAGCGCGCCCTTGCCCTTCTTGGCGCCCTTGCGGCCGAGGTCGGTCACCGGCGACGCATCCTTGTCGGCGCCGGGCTTGGTGCCGACGTCGGGCGGCTTGGCGGCCTGGCCCTTGGCCTCGTTCGGCTTCTCGGCCGCCTCGACCTGGCTCGCGGTCTTGCCGGTCGGCACCGGCGTCTCGGCGAGGTCGTTGGCCGCGACCACGACGCCATCGCGATACGGCGCGATCGCCGAGATCTCGTTGCCGGCGAAGTCGGCCATCGCGCGGGTCTTGCCGTCCCTCGGATCGTAGCGGAACACCAGCGCGCGCTCGGACGTGCCGAACCACACCGCGCCGTCGCTGGTCACCGTCATCGCGGTGATCCGCTTGTCCTCGGTGTCGAACACCGCCCTGGCACTGCCGCCGCGGATCGCGTAGAGCTTGCCCGACGGGCCGGTGCCGGCGTACAGCGTGTCGCCCGAC
>DATJAE010000446.1:0-9241 GCA_035516595.1 Kofleriaceae bacterium
GACGGTCCGGACCGGCGCGCCCTCGCCGGCCGGCGTCCAGCCTTCGGCGTCGAACGTCGCGCCGAGCACCGGCAAGGGGACCGCGAGCTTCTCGGACAGCCGCACGGCGCCGGTCGCGGGATCGAGCGCGACCAGCTCGCCGTCCTCGCCCAGCGCGACGATCGCGCGGCCGGTGTGCTCGCTCGCGACCAGCTCGACCCGCGGATGCGAGTACGCCCAGCGCAGCTCGCCCGCGCTCGATAGCCCGAGCAGGTAGCGGAAGTAGTGGATCGCGTAGCCGTCGCCGGTGAACCGCAGCGGCCCGGTCTCCGACGGCTCGGTCGTGAACAGGACGCGCGTGCGGTCGAACGCGCTGTAGCCGGCCTGCACCGCGTCGTACATGTCCCGGCCATAGCTCGCGCGATCGAGCTGCGGCGGCAGCTTGACCTGGCCGAAGTCCGAGGTCGCGCGCTGGCCCGAGGCGGCCGCGGCGTCCAGCCGGAACATGCCGGCGCGCGACCCGTAGTACGCGATCTGGCTGGTCGCCCGCACGATCGAGATCTGCGACTCGAGCGCGCGCACCCGCGCCAGCTGATCGCCGGTCTTGCCGTCGAGCAGCGACAGCCACTGCGACAGGAACGGCACGTAGATCAGGCCGCCCTGCGCGGTCGGCGCGCCGAGCTGGCCGTCGGAATCGGCCTTCCACAGCCGCGAGCCGCTCGCGCCGTCGAACGCGGCGAGCCGCCACTTCGCGCCGTCGTGCCACACCGCGTACGCGCGCTCGCCATCGGCGGCGGCGCCGACGAACGGCCCCGACAGCTCGGCCTTCCAGCGCACCGCGCCGCCCTGCTGGCTGCGCGCGACCAGCTGCTTGCCCTCGAGCTCGACGATGAAGTCGCCGCCGACCCAGATCCGCGACGCGACGTCGGCCGGCGCCTTCCACAGCGCGCTGCCGCTCGCGAGATCGATCGCGACGATCGCGGGTGGGTGGCCCGCGAGCACGAACACGCGCGGCGCGCGCGCGCTGTTGACCGGCGCGGCCTGCTCGGGCAGCTGGCGGCGCGCGAGCGCACTCGACAGCTCGCCGCGATCGTTGTCGTCGGCGGAGAACCGGAAGATCGGCTTGGGTCCGCACGCGGCGAGCACCGCGAGCACGACCAGCGCGCGCCTCACCTGCCACCGCCGAGCTTGGTCTCGACCAGCTTCTCGGCCTCGGCGCGCGACGGCCGCGGCGGGCTCTTCGGGGTGGCGTCGAGGTAATCGGTGAGCTGGGCGAGCGCCGACGGATCGGCGATCTTGCCGAGCGTGCGCACGACCTCGACCCGCGCGGCATCCGGTCCGAAGTCCGGACGCTTGAGGATCGCGCCGAGGCACGCCGCGAGCGGCGGATCCGGCACCTGGCCGAGCTGGTCGCCGATCCGGCGCGCGAGCTCGGGGTCGGCGAGCTGCGCGAGCGCGCGCGCCGCCGGCTCCTCGCCCTTGGCGAGCAGCGCGAACAGCGGATCGACCGCGTCGCGGACCCGCGCCGCGGCGGCGGCCGCGGCCGCGGCCGACCGCACGTTGCCGACCGCGTCGTGCAGCCCGGCGACGATCGCGGCGTGCGCCGTCGGATCGGGATAGTGCGCGAGCGCGTCGAACGCGGCGACCCGCACCGCCGGATCGTGATGGCCGGCGTAGCGGCGCAGCGCGACCACGTCGGCCGGCGCCGGATGCGCGACCAGCGCGGCCAGCTCGGCGACCGCGACGTCGGGCGGCGGTCCGAACGCGAGCGCGTCGAGCAGCGCGTCGTGCGCGGCCGGCTCGCTCGCCTCGCCGAGCTTCGCGGCGGCGGCCGCCGCCGCGGCGTCGTCGGGTGCCGCGAGCGCGGCGATCGCGGCCGCCAGCTCCGCGGGCTTGAGCTTCTTGACGGGCTCCTGCTTCGCGACCTGTGCGGCCGCGCTGCCGGCGAGCGCGCACGCCAGTGCGGCCGCCAGGAGCAACCTGGGTGTCATGGATGGGTCGTACCCAAAACCGCGTCGGCGATCAACTCTCGCGATCTGCCGCGCGCTACAACACGCGCGTGGATCCCGCCGTACGACCGATCCTGGCCTGCCCGCGCTGCCGCGCCGAGGCGCCGTTCGCGGACCTGCGCCACCCGCGCTGCACGAGCTGCGGGCTCGAGCCGGCGCACAGCCCGCGCGGCGTGCTCGATCTGATCGACGTCGAGGTCGGCGAGCCGACCGCGGCGAGCGCCGAGCAGCGCCTGATGGAGAGCGACCTGGTCGCGCGGATGTACGACCGCACGTGGCGGCCCGCGTTCGTCCGCTTGCTCGCCGGGCGCGGCGCCGGCGCAGCGGTCGGCGGGCTGTCGGGCGAGCTGTTCATCCACAAGCACAGCCTCGCGCTCGACGACCGGCCCGGGCCGTGGCTCGACCTGTCGTGCGGGCCGGGCGCGTTCGTGCGCGCGCTCGCCGCCGCGGCGCCCGGCGCGCTGGTGGTCGGCCTCGACATCTCGCGCGCGATGCTCGACGTCGCGGCGCAGCGCACCGCCGGCTACAGCAACGCCGTGCTGATCCGCGGCGACGCGCACGCGCTGCCGTTCATCGACGGCGCGTTCGGCGGCGTCAACAACGCCGGCGCGCTCCACGCCTACGACGATCCCGAGCTGGTGTTTCGCGAGGTCCGCCGCGTGCTGCGGCCGGGCGGCGTCTACGTCGGCTCGACGTTCGCGCCCGCGCCGCACCTGGTCGGCCGGCTCGCCGCACGGGTCGCCGGCATCCGCCGGTTCGAGCCCGGCGAGCTGCGCGCGTGGCTCCAGCGCATCGGCTTTGCCGACTACGAGGACGTCAAGCTCGGCGGCGCGTTCGTGTTCCGCGTGCGCAGGCCGTGACGCTCACCACGCGCCGCTGACCAGCGACATCGACATGCCGGACTGGGTGCCGCCGGTGAGCCGCGGCGACAGCGGCTGGAGCGCGATCCCGCCGAGCTCCCACCGGCCGTCGGAGTTGCGCCCGACCACCGCGGGCGGCGCGTCCTGCACCGCCGGCTTGGCGCCGTCGGGCACGTCGAGCCCGACGTCCATGTTGCGCGTCAGATAGAACCCGAGCCAGGCGCCGCCGACCAGGCCGGCGGTCGACAGCAGGCCGGTGACGCGTTCGTCGGCGGTGGTCGACTTGTCGTGGATCGCCGCGTAGAGCAGGAATGGCGCGCCGCCGCCGAGCGCGGCGCAGCCGGCGACCCGCAGCATGCGGCGCGGCGTGGTGTTGGTCTTGGGCGCCGCGATCAGGCCGACCGCCACGCCGGCCGCGGTGCCGATCGTCGCGTTGAGCGTGTAGGCCTCGCCCTGGACCGGCTGCATGATCATGCCGACCGTGAAGCCGGCGGTCATGCCGATGCCGGCCATGGTGTCGACCAGCGCGACGTCACCGCGCGTCAGCTGGTGACCGTTGGCGAGCACCGCACCGCCGACCACGCCGAGCGCCGAGCCGATCGACGCGCCGACCAGGATCTCGGGCGCCGTCACCGAGCCTCCGTTGGGCCCGGACACCACCTCGGCGAACAGCCCGCCGGCCACGCCGCCCCAGAACGAGCCCGAGCCCACGGTGCGGACCTGCGCCTCGTCGTAGTGCAGCTTGTCGAACAGCTTGGGCGCGAAGATCGCGCCGCCGATCCCGCCCGCGAGCCCGACCGGCACCGCACCGGCCGCCGGCTTGCTGGTGTTGAAGAACGAGCCGATCGTCGAGCCGAGCAGCCCGCCGAACACGCCGCCGTGGATCACCGCGGCGACCTTGCCGCTGTGGATCTGCACGCCGGGCTGCGGCGGCTCGGGCTTCTCGCGCCTGGTGTCGTCGATCGGCGAGGTGTCGACCGGCGGCGGCGTGTCCTCGGGATCCTTGATCCCGAGCTGCGCGTTGACCGTCTTGATCACCAGCTTGGCGCGATCGGCGGCGGCCCCCTTGGGGCTGGTCACCAGCGCCTCGACCGCGAGCTGCTTGGCGTCGACCCACACCTTGGCGTCGAGCAGCTCCTGCGCGCGATCGACCAGGTGCTCGGCGATCTGCTCGGCGAGCACCGGATCCTGACCCGGCGCGGTCGCGCCGTACGGATCCTGCGGGCCGGGAGCCGGCGCTGGCGTCGGGGCCGGCGCGGGCGTCGGGGCCGGCGCGGGCGCGGGCTGGGCGTGAACCGAGGCGCACAGCGCCAGCAACGTCACACCCGTGACCGTCCGGACCATGGCATAGGGGGTACCATCGCTTCGCGAGCGCATCAACTCGGCCTTCCGGATCGGATGCCGCGGATCACGAAACGTTCATGACCTCGTCGGGGGCAGCAGCCCCGGGTCGGTCGGCGGCTTGGCGATCGGGCCAGACCTCGCCGCATCTTTCCAGCGCTTGCGGTACAGGTAGAGGAACACGACCTGGATCGCCGAGAGCAGCGGCACCGCGAGCAGCGCGCCGGCCAGGCCGTAGCTGGCCTCGCCGAAGAACAGCGCGAAGATGACCAGCACCGGGTGGATCTTGGCCGCGGTGCCGATGATCTTGGGGTTGAGGACGTTTGCCTCGATCAGATGAATTCCGATGATCCACAGCAGGATCGCGACCCCGCGCAGCACGTCGACGCCCTGGTCTCCCGACGCGAGCGCGACGAGCACGATCGGCACCGAGGACAGGATCGAGCCGAAGATCGGGATGAGGCTCATCAGGCCGGCCACGATCGCGAAGATCAGCTTGTAGTTCACGCCGAACACGAGCAGCCCGATGTAGGTCAGGACCGCGTTGATCACGCAGATGACCAGCTGGCCGCGGATCACGCCCGACAGCCCCTGATCGATGCCCTCGATGATGACGTCGTAGTCCTCGCGGAAGTTCGACGGCAGCACGCTGCGCAGGAACGCGTGGACCTTGTCGACGTCGATCAGGATGAACGCGCCGATCATCAGCGTGAAGAAGAACCCGAAGATGCCGCGGATGAACCCGGCGATCACGTCCTGGAACACGCGCGCGACGTCGTTGAGCCGCGACTGCAGCCCGACCAGCATCTTGCCGGCGTAGCTGCGCAGCTTGTCCTCGAGCGTGAGCGCCTCCGGGCGCTGCTCGAGCGGCTGGAGGTGAAAGCCGCCGTCGGGTGTCGGCTTGATGTCGATGCCGTTCGGCGTCAGCCCGAGCGCGAACCGGCCGTCGGGGAGCGGCGTCACCGTCGCGGCGGTGCCCGGCGGCAGCGGCACGTCCGACGACACCGGCTGCGCCTCCGAGGTGTCCTTGACCACCGCGAGCGACGGGAAGCGGCGCTCGAGCCAGTGCGCGATCTCCGGCACGTAGTCCTGGTCGATCCGCTTGTACAGCTCGGGCGCGCGCTTGCCGAGCCGCGCGACGTCGCTCGACAGCCGCGGCACGAGCAGGAACATGAAGCCGACCACCGCGGCGATGAACACGATGTAGCAGATCACGATCGCGAGCGCGCGCGGCATGCGCCGGCCGTGCCCGCCCTTGCGCTGCGACATCCAGCCGACGACCGGCGCCAGGATGTACGCGATCAGCGCGCCGAAGATGAACGGCAGCAGCACCGAGCGCCCGAGCACCAGCACGAGCACGACGAACAGCGTGAAGCCCCAGCGCGACAGCCAGCGCCGGATCGGGCCGTCGCCGAACCAGGTCTCGCGCCGCGCCCGGGTCGGTCCGGTCTCCGCGGGTCGGGGAACCCCCTCATCCGGCGTCATGGCCGCCGGTATACCACTACGGGCTGCGCCGCCAGACGTTCGAGAACCAGCCGCCGACGCGGCCGAGCAGCGAGCGCCGCGCGCCGCCGCGCGCGAGCTCCTCGTCGGTGAGACCCGGATCGAGCGTCGGCTGTGGCAGCGCGACGTCGGGCGTCGTGCCGAGCAGGCCCTCGGGACGGGCCGGGCGCGGCTGGCTGCGCCGCTCGCGCGGGACCTGCGGCGGCTCGACGCCGGTCTCCATGCGCAGCGCGCCCCACGTGCGGCACTGGCCGCAGCGCCAGCTGAACGGGCCGGGGCGATGGCCGCAGCGCGCGCACTGCCAGCGGCCCTCGAGCGACCACGCGAGCGCGCCGTGCTCGCCCGCGAGCACCGCGAGCGCGGTCCGCACCTGGCGATCGTCGCCGCCATCGAGCGCGAGCCGCGCCGCCGCGACGCGCGCGGCCAGCGCGTCGGGAAACTTCGCGACCAGCTCGGCCGCGAGCTCCTGCCGGCCGGTCGCCGCGAGCTGCGCGCGGATGAGCGCGAGCTCGAGCCGCGTGCCGGTCTTGGCCTCGACCTCGGCGATGGTCTGGAGCACGCGCTCGGCGACCGTGCCGGCCGGCTTCTCGGCCGGCACGAGCGAGACGGTCTGCGTGACGATCGCGGTGCCGGGCTCCGGCGGCGGGCCGGGTGGCGGGGTGAACGCGTCGACGTCGTCGACCACCACCTTCACGCCGTCGGTCTGCATGCCCTCCTCGGCGGCGATCAGCCCGGGCAACAGGTGCACGGCGAGCCCGGGGTCGGCGACCAGCGCCTGCTTGAGCCGCTCCTTGGCGCCGCGGTGGTTGCCGCGCGCCGCCGCGAGCTCGGCCGCGGCCGCGTAGAAGTGCGCCGACTCCGCGAGCTTCTGCGCCGCCTTGAGCTGCTGCTTGGCGCTGTCGAGATCGTCGCGGCCGAGCGCGGCCTGCGCGGCCGCGACCAGCAGGTGGTGCTCGCGCGCGGACAGGTCCTCGCCGCGGCGCCGGCCGAGCCGCTGCCACAGCTCGGCGGCCTCGTTGAACCGCGCCTGCTCCTCGTACAGCGCGGCGAGCGCGCGCAGCGCGCCCTCGTGGCCGGGCTCGTCGAGCAGCACCTCCTCCATCGCGCGGGTCGCGCGCCGCGGCATGCCGGCCGCGCGGAAGTCCATGCCGAGCTCGTACATCGCGCGGTGGCGCAGCTTGCGCTTGTCGCGCTCGCGCAGCGCGAGCGCCTGGTGCACGCGGATCGCGCGCTCGTGCTCGCCGCGGCTGCGGAACATCGCGCCGAGCGCGAAGTACGGCTCGACGTCCTCGATGTTCTCCTCGACCACCGAGCGCAGCTCCTTGATCACGGTCTCGTGATCGCGCGCGATCAGGTGGCTGACCGCGCGCATGTAGGCGCGGCTGTGGCGCGCGGTGCGCCGCAGCTGGCGATCGTCGGGGACGTAGTAGCGCCCGATCAGCACGCCGGCCGCCATCGCGCCGAACGCGACCAGCAAGAGGACCAGCGCCGCTCCCATCAGGGAACGACTCTATTCGATTTCGCTCCAGCTCGCGCCGTGGCGCGCGAGGAAGAACTGGCCGCGCGACTGGCACGCGCCGTCGCCCCACGCGTTGCAGCCGTAGGTGACCGCGAGGTCGGCCCGGCCGTCGCCGTCGAGATCGAGCGCGCCGACCTCGAGCCCGGCCAGCGCGCGCGGCACGCCCGACAGCACCTGATCGCGCAGCAACGCCCGCTTGATCATCGCGAGGTCGGCCGCGCTCGGCGCGACCAGCCGCGGCGCCGCATCGGCCGGCAGGATCAACACGCCGCGATCGCCGTCGCGCTGGTCGTCGTTGAACCACGCGATCTTGACCCGGCCGCCGTCGATGTGGCCGTGCGCGATCACGCCGAGCAGCGGGCTCGCGATCACGCAGTCGCCGGTCGGCGGCGGCGAGCCGTCGCCCGGGTCGAGCACCTGGACCAGACCGGCCTGCGGGATCACCTTCGCGGTCCTGCACTCGTCGCACGGCCTCTGCGCGGTCGGCTGCGCGGGCTCGAACGTGCCGAGCCACACCGGATCGCGCGGCACGGCAGCGCGCGGCGCGGCGGCCGCGGCCACGGTCCACAGCCCCGCGACGATCCCGAACAGCCGCACCCCGAAAGCATGCGCCATCCGCGCGGCGCGGCAAGTCATCCCGCGTCGAGGTCGGCGTCGTCGTCGAGCGCGTTCATCACGCGCGCGGCCTGCGCGCTCGGCAGCTCGGGCAGGTCCTCGAGCGGCGCCGGCTCGGTGAACGGCAGGTTGCGCAGCCGCGCGAGCTCGCGCTCGAGCCGATCGATCAGCGACTCGTACTGCCGCCGCCGCCACACGTAGAACATGCTCCACAGGACGAGCGCGGCGAGCAGGATCGCGCTCGCCAGCCAGCCCGCGATCAGCGCGGGCAGCCACACGTCGTGCGGGCGATCGCCGAACAGTCCGGTGAGCCACGGCGGGATCGTGATCGGCACCCAGCCGGAGTTCGCGACCAGGAACAGCCCCGCGATCACGCCGAGCCCGATCATCGACAGGATCACCGTCGCGGTCGCCGCGAGCCTGAGCCAGCGAATCACGACCGCAAGCGTACACGCTTGACAGCTTCGATCGAGATCGCGTAGTGAAATTGGCGCGGCGAGATCAGGCGGGCACGACGAGCTCAGCCTGGTCTATCGCCCGGACCAGATCGTGAGCAGCGTGTTCGCGTCGATGATGAGCTGGATGTGGAACGGCACCGCGTTCACCTCCCCCTGACGCCCTTGCGCGGCGTCGCCATGTCGATCGAGTAGCCGATCACGAGCCCGACGTAGCGGCTGCCGGCGAGCTCGCGATACGCGACGCCGCCCCAGTAGCCGTTGCCGGTCGGATAACCGTAGTCGTCGTAGTGGTGGCCGATGCGCAGGCCGAGCGTGGCGTCGAGCTCGTCGGCGAACGGGATGCTGGGCGCGCCGTCGTGGCGATCGGCGGCGAACGCGATGTAGCTCGCGCGCACGCGGGCGAGCACGCGCAGCCTCCCGCCGCCGAGCTCGGCGTTGGCCTCGAGCGGGAACGTCATCGCGTCGTCGAGCGTGGCGGTCGCGCCCATCGCGCCGACGCCCGCACCCAGCGCGATCACGCCGGTCGCGCCGACCCGCACGCCGATGCCGAGCGGGAACAGCGCGACGTCGTACGCGAAGCCGCCGCCGCGCAGCGTGCCGCCCGCCGCGAGGTCGACGCCGACGTGATAGCCGATCACGTCGCCCTTGCCGACGAAGCCGTGCAGCCGCGCGCCGGCGAGCACGAGGCCACCCGGGTTGTCGCGCGGCTTGACCGTGTCGTCGACGTCGCCGATCGCCGACAGCTCGTAGTGCAGCCACGCCCCGCCCTGCGCGTCCTGCCACGAGTCCCAGCGATCGGCGTGCGCGACGCCGGCGAGCGCGGCCACGATCGCGAGCGCGCGCATCATCGGTCGGCGAACCCCAGCCGGCCGGGACCGAGCGGCAGGATGATCGCGGGCGGCCACAGGTCGATGCCGATCGCGAGCCCGATCACGTGGAGCTCGAAGCCCTCCTTGA
>DATJAE010000447.1:0-32177 GCA_035516595.1 Kofleriaceae bacterium
GACGGCGATGCACTTGTTTGGCTCGCCATCGATCGCACCGTCGACATCGCAGTAGGGATAATTGGGGTCGGTGCACGCGCCGTCGTGGC
This sequence comes from Kofleriaceae bacterium, assembly GCA_035516595.1. Lineage (GTDB taxonomy): Bacteria > Myxococcota_A > Polyangia > Haliangiales > Haliangiaceae > JABFXX01. The sequence continues at coordinate 90 of DATJAE010000447.1, forward strand.
AGTCGGCGCTCGGGTTCGACCTCGTGCAGGCGACCGCCGCCGCCACGCCCACCAGGAACAACAAGGCCCGCACGGACCGACGATATACCGGGTCTCGACGCATGGGACCGTTATCGGCCGCTGCTTGGACGGGTTGCGTCATGAATCCGGTGCGGCAGGTCACGCCGAAGTTCGTTGGAACTTCGATTCAATTGGTGTACGACCGCGCGCATGGGGAACTTCCGATCTGTGTTCGTCATCGGAATCGTCGCTGCGCTCGCCGCGTGCGGTAGCAGCTCGAAGAACAACAACCAGCAGATGGACGCGCCACCACAGCAGATGGACGCGCCGAAGCAGATCGACGCGAAGGTCTTCATGGACGCGCCACCGTCGAGTCTCGACTTCTCGTGCCTCGGCGATTCGGCCCCGACCACCGCGACGGATCCAATCACCATCGCCGGGACTGCAGAGCTCGCGGGCTACAATGGCCAATTCACGCTCAGTCCTCTTGGCAAAGCAACAGTGGATGCCTGCAAGGGCTCCGGCGCGTGCACGGGCGGGAACATCCTCGCAACCGGGACAACCGATATGAACACCGGCACGTTCAGCCTGAGCCCCGTCGCAACCGGTGGAGTCCCACTGGACGGATACTTGCAGATGACCGCGACGTCCGACGAGACTATCTACCTCTTCCCGGGTGCCCCACTCGTTGCGAATGCTTCAGGCATCACCGCGATCACCTTCCCGACCGCTCTGATTACCGCGCTAAGCGGAGCCATCCCGAATTGCACGGTCGCCGGCAACGGTCTCATCATGCTCGAGGTCACTGATTGCAAGGGACAGGCGATCACGGACGCCACCAACGTAATGGTCAGCGTTGAGCAGGGCGGCACTGCGGTAACCGCTGCCAACGTTCTCGATCTCAGCATGTATGCAGGCAGCGCCGCGGCCGGACTGTTCCTCGTGTGCAACGTCCCGCCGGGAACCACGACGATCGGCGCGAAGTATCAGTCGATGACGTTCCTGTCGCACGACATCACGCTCGCGACCAGCGTCCTGACCCAGACCTTCGTCCGCCCCGGCTACTGATCACGCCTTCATGATCGCGAACGTGTGGGTGTGATCCATCCCGTTGGTCGGATCGACGTCGCTCGACGAGGTCACGGTCACGGTGCCGCCCGATTCGATCGTCTGTAGATCGGCCTGCGCGAGCGTCACGGTGTGCGTGTGCGCGCCCACCAGCGTGGTCGTGTAGGTCACGCCGCTTGCCGGCGGCGCGGTCAGGTCGCTGGTCAGCACGCACACCTGGTGCGTGTGCGACGCGTTGACGCTCGACGTGACATCGACGCCGTCGCACGTGCCGCCGCTCGCGTCGGGCTTTGCCGAGCTCGACGACGAGCAGCTCGCTGCGATCGGGATGAACAGGAGAAGCGTGACGCTTCGGGACAATAGCTCGCGGCGATTCATGTCCATGAGAGGGGGCCGCGGCCGGCAGGTCGCGCGAACACAGCGTTCGAGCCGCCAAGCCCGTGATAGCGTTCGCGCGCGTGGACAGCGTCGCGTTCCTCGAGACGACCGGCGAGCGGCACGCGGTCGTGGTCGGAGGGCTCACCGCGCTCGAGCGCCGCGTGCGCGAGGTCGCCAAGGCCGGGGCATCGCGCGTCATCGTCGCGGCGCCGCCGGTCGAGTTCGCGCGGCCGCTCCCGATCCCGGTCGAGTTCGTCGCGCCCGGCACGCCGGCGCCGGAGGGAGCGCGGCGAGAGCGCGCCGACGTGATCGCCGGGGTCGAGCTGGTCGACGAGGCGGCGCGCCGCACCGCCGAGTGGGCGCTGATCCGGCGGATGAACAAGTCGTTCGAGGGCCCGGTCGACGCGCTGATCAACTGGCGGTTCTCGATGCGGATCACCCGCGTCCTGGCGCGCCGCTCGCTCGCGTTCACGCCGAACCACGTGACGTTCGCGGCGATCGTGGTCGGCCTGGTCGCGTCGGCGCTGGCCAGCCGCGGCGGCTACCTCGCGCTCGCGGCGGCGGGCGTGTTGCTCGAGCTCAACTCGATCCTCGACTCGTGCGACGGCGAGCTCGCGCGGCTGCGCTACCAGTACTCGAAGCTCGGCCAGTGGCTCGACAACCTGTCGGACGACCTCGTCGATAACCTGTTCCTGGTCGCGGTCGGCCACGGCATCGGCGGGGTGTGGGCGTGGCTCGGCCTCGCGGCGGGGCTCGGGCGGGTCGCGGTGTCGCTCGCGACCTACGTCAGCGTGTATCGCCGGACCGGAACGGGCGACGTGTTCGCGTTCCGGTTCTGGTTCGAGTCCGACAAGGCGACCGCCGACGCGGTCTACGATCCGACGTCGCCGCTCACCTGGGTGCGCTCGCTCGGCCGGCGCGACACCTTCGTGTTCGTCTGGATGGTCGCGTGCCTCGCGGGCTTTCCGTACTGGGTGGTCGGGCACGGCCTGGCGATCGCGGCGGTCAACGTCGCGCTGATCGGCCTGCACTTCACGGTGTTCCGGAGCCGCCGCCCGGGGCAGCGGTAGTCGCGCAGCGCTGCTCGATGCTCGGAATCAGGTTGGCGCAGCTCAAGGCCTTCGCCGCCCGCGAGCTGATGCGCGCCACGCCGTTCCATTGCTGGACCAGTGCATCGCGCTCCGGCGTGGTCATCCCCGGGCACGCGCCGAGCTTGTCGATCAGCGGCTTGAGCTTGTCGCACGGACCCGGGAGCTCCGCGGTGCACGCGGTGATCGCGTTCGTGATGTCGTCGTGGCGGGACGCCCACGCCTTGTCCTGGCCGTCGCCGCCGGCCGCATGCTCCCACGCGTCGATGTCGCGGCGCACCGCCGCGATGCAGCCGGCGTCATCGCACGCGCAGATCTTGGCGCGCAGCCGGTCGAGCTGCTCGAGGTTCTTGGTCGGTTTGTTTCCACAACCGCTGACGAACGCGAAGATCACCAGGGCCTTGGCCATCGTCCGATCCTATCCCGCGGTCAGCGCCCCGCGCCGCCGGAGCTGCCACATATAATGATACGGGTTCTCGCGGATGAACCCGCGCGACACGACGTCGAGCTGACGCTCCATGATCCGGGTGATCTTGCGCGCGGTATGCGGATAGCCGAGCTCCCAGTGATGCTCGGCGATCGGCTTGTGCCGCCACGGCAGCATGAGCTTGTGGCCGATCGTGAACTGGTGATCGCCCCACCACAGCGCGAGCCGCACGCGCAGCCCGCGGTAGGGCAGCGACACGAACACGTGCGGGTTCGCGCGGCGGGCGAGGTTCTCGAGGCACCGCTCGAGCTCTTCGAGCGGCAGGTGCTCGAGCACCTGGAACGCGCACACCGCATCGAACACCAGGCCGGGCGGGAGGGCCTCGTCGAGCCGGGTCAGGTCGGCGACGTAGTCGACGCCCCGGGTCGGGTCGATGTCGAGCGTCTTGACGTCGACCCCCGCGCCGCGCAGGTAGCTGCGGAACACCCCCGAGCCCGGTCCGACCTCGAGCACGGTGCGCGGCCGGACCGCGAGCACCGCGCGCAGCTGATGCCAGTACGACATCCAGCGCTCGGCGTCATCGTAGCGCTCGAAGTCGTAATGGTCCGGCGCGACCTGGACCTCGCGCATCGACGGCACGCTAGCACGAAGCGTGGTATCAGCGAGATCGCGTGTCGCTGAACGCGAAGGTGAACCGCGGGGTCGCGTGGTCTGCCGGCGCACAGGCCGTGATCGCGATCGCCGACCTGGTGTCGCAGCTGCTCGTGGTCGCGCTGTGGATCCCGGCCGACGACTACGGCATCGCGTTCGCGGCGATCCCGTTCTACACCGCGCTCGATTACATGGCCGACCTCGGCGTGACGTCGGCGCTGATCCAGCGCGACGACCACACGCCCGAGCGGATCTCGACCGTGTTCTGGTTCAACGTTCTGGTCTCGACCGCGCTGTTCGCCGCGCTGCTCGGGCTGGGCCCGCTCTACGGCTGGCTCCAGCACACGCCGGTGCTCGGCTGGCTGCTGATCGCGTACGGCGGCAAGCTGCTGCTGCAGAACATCTACGCGATCCCGTACGCGCTGCTGCGCAAGGAGCTGCGCTTCGCCGAGATCGCGAAGGCGCGGATCATCGCGCACGTGTCGGAGTCGGGCGCGCGCATCGTGTTCGCGGCGATGGGGTTCACGGTGTGGTGCTGGACGCTCGCCGCGCTGACCCGCGCGCTGGTGTTCGGCGTGATCATGCAGGCGCGCCACCCGTTCGTGCCGAAGCTGGTGTTCCGGCCGCGCGAGGTGATCGAGTACGTGCGGTTCGGCCTGCGCAGCGCGGCGAGCCAGGTGCTGTACCAGCTCTACACCAGCATGGACGCGCCGATCATCTTCCACTTCTTCGGCAAGACCGCGGCCGGCATCTACGGGCTCGCCGACTCGATCGTGCTCGAGCCGGTCAAGACGATCGCGAACGTGGTGATCGACGTCGCGTTCCCGACGTTCGCGCGGCTGCGCAGCGAGCGCGGCGCGCTGATCGATCAGTTCATCCGGTTCACCCGGCTGAACCTGATGACCGTGCTGCCGTTCGTCGTGCTGATCCTGCTGGTCATCCCGGAGTTTCTGAACCTGGTCTATCTCGGCGGTGGCAAGCCGGGCGACGAGTGGACCGCCGACAAGCTCTACCTGTGCGGCGAGGCCGCGCGCATCCTGTGCGTCATGGGGCTGTTCCGCGCGCTCGGCTTCCTCGGGCCGCCGCTGCTCGACGGCATCGGCCGGCCCGAGCTGACGCTGCGCTACATGACGTTCGCGACGGTCGCCGTGCCGGGCGCGTTCTGGCTCGCGGCGGTAACGCTCGGCGACCGGCTCGGCTTCATCTCGGTCGCGATCGCCTGGGCGATCGGCTATCCGCTGGCGTTCGCGGTGCTGTCGTACCTGGTGGTGCGCTCGGTCGAGCTGCCGCTGCGGCAGTACCTGCGCGGCGTGTGGGGCATCATCGCGTGCTGCCTCGGCGGGCTCGGCGCCGGCGCGGCGGTGTCCTATGCGCTCGCCGCGCAGGGCGATCTGATCCGGCTGCTCGCGGTCGGCGTGACCGCGCTGGCGTCGACGGTGGCGCTGCTCGCGTGGTGGCAGAAGATCACGCCGCGGTCGATCACCGCCGCATTGCGCGGGTAGGGCCGGGGTTCGTGCCGCGCCCCGTCACGGTCGGCTGACCGTCGAGGCTAATCCCAGCTGATCGACATCTCGTCGTCATCCCCCAGCCCCTTCTCGAGCAGCGTCATCAGATCCGGCTCGCAGCCGTTGTCGGACAGCAGCTCGAGGGTGTCGCGATCGACCAGGTGGACATCCCGGTCGTCGTCGTTCTCCTCCTCGAGCTGGCTGACGAGGAACTGGAGCTGACTATCGCTGATGGAACCGATCTCGTCTCCGGTATCGATCCGGATCAACCGCGGCATGTGCCAAGTCTGCCCAACCGCCGCTCGTGCTACAAGGGCACGGTGACCGAGCTGCCAGCCCGCGCGGAGGTCGTGATCGTCGGCGCGGGGTTCGCCGGTGCGGCGACCGCGTGGGCGCTCGCCAGGCGGGGCGTGGCCGCCGTGGTCGTGCTCGAGCGCGAGCGCGAGCTCGGCCGGTTCGCGAGCGGGCGCAGCGCCGGGCTCGGCCGCCAGCTCGCCGAGGACGATCACACCACGGCGCTCACCGTGCGCGGCGCCCAGCTGCTGCGCGAGCTGCCGGTGTGGACGCCGACCGGCGGCGTGCTGAGCTTCGGCGCGGCGGCCGAAGCCGACGAGTACGCGGCGCGCGCCGGCCGCCACGGCGTGACGGTCGAGGTGATCGATCACGCCGGCGTGCTCGCGCGCTGGCCGGAGCTCGCCGATCTGCGGGTCGCGCGCGCGCTGTGGGTCGCGAGCGACGGCGTGATCGACGTCCACGCGTTGCTGCGCAGCTACGTGCACGGCGTGCAGCTGTTCGCCCAGACGCCGGTCGAGCGCATCGAGCCGGGGCCGGTCGTGGTCACGCCGCGGGGTCGGATCGCGGCGCGGGTCGTGGTCGACGCGGCTGGCGCGTGGGCCGGCCTCCTGACCGGTGATCCGCCGCTCGACGCCTACAAGCGCCACGTGTTCGTGCTCGACGCCGAGCGCGAAGCCGGCGCGCCGTGGCTGTGGCACCTCGGCGATGGCGAGCTGTACCTGCGCGGCGACGCCTCCGGCGTGCTGGCCTCGCCGTGCGACGCGTCGCGCAGCGAGCCCGGCCACCAGGAGCCGGACCTGGTCGGCGAGGAGCACCTGCGCAAGCTGCTCGACGACGTCGCGCCCGAGCTCGCCGGCGCGCGGATCACGCGGCGCTGGGCGTGCCAGCGCGCGTTCGCGCCGGATCGGCGGATGCGCGTCGGCCGCGACCCCGAGCGGCCGTGGCTGGTGTGGGCGGCCGCGCTCGGCGGCCACGGCGCGACCGCGTCGCCGGCGGTCGGCGAGCTCGCCGCCGACGCGGTGATCGCGGCGCTCGCGACGTGAGCTACTTCGCCTCGTCGCACTTGGCGACGCCGTTGTCGCCGTCGAGCTCGTTGGCGTTGAGCGCGCACTCGACGCGCGTACGCGACATCTTCTTGGTGCAGGTGTCGAGGAACTCGGCCGACACCTTGTCGCTCACCGCCGACTTCTGCTTCGCGATCTCGGCCTTGAGCGCGTCGCTCGACGCCGCGGCGCCGGCCTTCTTGAACTCGAGATCCACCAGGTGATCGAGCAGCTGCTTGCACTGGTCGTCGGACGGACCGTTCTTGCAGCCGATCGCGACGAGCAGTGCGAGCGCGCACGCAAACTTCATGGCCGGATCGTATCACGCAGCGCCCGGATCTTGCGCGCCAGCTCGGCGGTCGGGTGCAGCCCGGCCGCCCGGTCGAGCAGCTGTGCCGCGCTGCGCGCGTCGTGGGCGGCGGCGCGCACGGTGGCGAGGTGGAGCAGGATCTCGGGCTCGCGCGGCGCGAACCGCGCGGCCTGGTCGAGCGCGCGCAGCGCATCGGGCGTGCGGCCGCGCGCGTAGAGCAGCCAGCCCCAGCTGTCGAGGATCGCGGGGTCGCCGGGCGCGAGCTCGCGCGCGCGGCGCAGGTAGCGCTCGGCGTCGTCGAGCCGGGTCCTGCGCTCGGCGAGCAGATAGCCGGCGAGGTTGAGCGCGGTCAGGTTGTCGGGGTGGCTGCGGATCACCGGCTCGAGCAGCGCGAGCGCGTCGTCGTCGTCGTGGGCATGCTCGTCGAGCCGCGCCTGGGCGAGCGCGACCGCGACCGCGTCGCGGTGATGCTCCGCGATGATCGCGCGCGCGTCGTCGAGCTTGTGCTGGTCGGCCTCGGCCATCGCGGCGATCAGCGCGAGCTCGAGGTCGTCGCCGCCGGCGCGCGCGAGCACGAGCGCCTGGCCCGGGTCGCCGGCGTCGAGCGCGGTCTCGGCGGCGAGCCGCAGCGCGCCGAGCCGCACGTCCGACGACGCCTCGACCGCCTTGGCGTGCTCGAGCGCGGCCGCCTCGTCGCGGTTCGCCAGATCGAGCTCGAGCGTGACGATCGCCGCCTCGTCGGCGCCGTCCTTCATGCCGGCGAGCCGCTGCGCGATCGCGGCGGCGGCGTCGAGCCGGCCGAGCCCGATGTCGAGCCGCGCGACCGTGCCGAGCGCGTCGGCGTCGCTGCGATCGTCGTCGAGCAGGGTGAGCAGATCCACCGCGCCCTGCATGTCGTCGGCCTCGCACAGCAGCCAGAACAGCTCCTCGGCGACGTCCATCGGCTCGCCGGCGCGATCGAAGGCGCTGCGGGTCTGCGCGATCGCGTCGGTCAGCTTGCCGGTGCGGCGCAGCGTGCGCGCGAGGTCGAGCCGCGCGTCGATCTGATCCGGGTCGCGCTCGAGCACGGCCTGCAGCTCGGCGATCGCCTCGGGCAGTGCGTCGCGCGCGAGCAGGCGCTGCGCGAGCCGGTAGTGGCCGTCGACCGAGCTCGGGATGTTCGCGATCAGCGCGCGCAGCGTGGCCTCGGCGCGCGGCGCGTCGCTGGCCGCGACCTCGATCCGCGCGAGCCCGAGGTACGCCCGCTCGTCGTCCGGCGCGAGCGTGATCGCGCGGCGAAACGCGAGCTCGGCCTCGGCCGGCGCCGCCTTCTCGAGCAGCTCGCCCGACTCCAGCCACACCTGGGGATGGCCGGGCCACTTGCCGCGCGCGATCGCGAGCAGCGCGCGGGCCTCGTCGGCGCGCTTGGCCTTGGCCAGCGCGCGCGCGAGCTCGACCACGATCATCGGCTGGTCGGGCGCGGCCTTGGCCGCCGCGGTGAGCTGCTCGATCTCGCCGGACGGATCCTCGCGGTAGTGCGCGAGCTTGCCGGCGAGGTAGTGGCTGTAAGCGTCGGGCGCGAGCGGCTGGAGCGCCGGCTCGGCCGCGTGATGACACGCGCCGATCACCAGCACGAAGGCGATCGCGGGGAGCCGCATCAGCTACAGCGGGATATTACCGTGCTTGCGCGGCAGGTTGCTCTGACGCTTGTTGGCGAGCATGCGCAGCGAGCGCACGATCGTCCACCGGGTGTCGCGCGGCCGAATGATCTCGTCGATGTACCCGAGCGAGGCGGCCTTGTACGGGTTCGCGAACGTCTCGCGATATTCGTCGGTGAACTTCGCACGAGCCTCGGCGCGCGCGCGCTCGTCCGCGATCTTGTCGAGCTCGCCGCGGAACACGATGTTGACCGCGCCCTCGGGGCCCATCACCGCGATCTCGGCGGCGGGATACGACACGTTGACGTCGGCGCGGATGTGCTTGCTCGCCATGACGTCGTAGGCGCCGCCGTACGCCTTGCGCGTGATCACGGTGATCTTCGGCACGGTGGCCTCGGCGAACGCGTAGAGCAGCTTCGCGCCGTGCTTGATGATCCCGCCGTACTCCTGGTTGGTGCCGGGCAGGAAGCCGGGCACGTCGACGAACGTCACCAGCGGCAGGTTGAAGCAGTCGCAGAACCGCACGAACCGCGCCGCCTTGAGCGAGGCGTCGATGTCGAGACAGCCGGCGAGGTGCGCCGGCTGGTTCGCGACGATGCCGACCGGCCGGCCGTCGAATCGCGCGAATCCGCACACGATGTTCTTCGCGTAGTCCTTGTGGACCTCGATGAACTTGCCGTCGTCGACCACCGCCGTGACGATCTTCTTGACGTCGTACGGCTTGCTCGAGTCGAGCGGCACCACCGAGTCGAGCGCCGGCTCGGGACGGTCCGCCGGGTCCTGGGTCGCGCGATGCGGCGGATCCTCGGTGTTGTTGCCCGGCATGAACGCGAGCAGCTCGCGGATCCGCGCGATGCACGCGAGCTCGTCGACCTCCGTGAAGTGCGACACGCCCGAACGCGACGCGTGGGTGGCCGCACCGCCGAGCTGCTCCTTGGTGACCTCCTCGTGGGTCACCGTCTTGATCACCTCGGGACCGGTGATGAACATGTACGAGGTGCGCTCGACCATCAGGATGAAGTCGGTGATCGCCGGCGAGTACACCGCGCCGCCCGCGCACGGCCCCATGATCGCCGACAGCTGCGGCACGACGCCCGAGCTCAGCACGTTGCGCAGGAAGATGTCGGCGTAGCCGGCGAGCGACTCGACGCCCTCCTGGATGCGCGCGCCGCCCGAGTCGTTGAGCCCGATGATCGGGCAGCCGATCTTGGTGGCGAGGTCCATCACCTTGCAGATCTTCTGCGCGTACGCGCCCGACAGCGAGCCGCCGAACACGGTGAAGTCCTGCGCGAACACGCACACCGCGCGGCCGTCGACCTTGCCGTGGCCGGTGACCACGCCGTCGCCGAGCACCTTCTGGTCCTGCATGCCGAAGTCGGCGCAGCGATGGGTGACGAACTTGTCGAGCTCGACGAAGCTGCCCTCGTCGAGCAGCGCCGCGATCCGCTCGCGCGCGGTCAGCTTGCCGGCCTGGTGCATCTTCGCGATGCGCGCCTCGCCGCCGGCGAGCGCGGCCTTGGCTTCCATCTCCTCGAGCCGTGCGATTGGATCGTGTGGTTTCACGCGGCGTATAGTAGTGGCGTGGCGAACGTGAAGGGAAGCGCGCTGACCTCGCGCGTTCTCTGGGTCGAGCTGGGCCATGGCGCGGCGGGGGTCGAGCGGGTGCGCAGGCAGTGCTCGCCGGAGCTGCGCGGCCACATCGACGAGGGGCTGGCCAAGGCGCGGTGGTATCCGTTCGAGGAGTTCGTCGAGCTCAACCTCGTGATCGATCGGCTGTTCGGCAAGGGCGACCTGTCGCTGGTTCGCGAGCTCGGCCGCGCCGGCGCCGACGCGAACCTCACGACGATCTACCGGCTGTTCTTCAAGCTCGGCAGCGTGCAGTGGATCCTCGGACGCGGCGTGCGGCTGTGGAGCGCGCACTACGACTCCGGCTACTGCGAGATCGCGGCGCGCGGCCCGCGCGCCGGCGTGATGCGGATCCGCGGGTTCGCGACGCCGCACCAGGCACACTGCCTGTCGGTGATGGGCTGGGTCGAGCGCTCGGTCGAGCTGTCGGGCGGCAAGCGGCCGATCGTCGAGGAGTCGCTGTGCCGCACGCGCGGCGACGACATGTGCCAGCTCGACATCACGTGGGAATGATCAGTCGGTCAGCTCGGCGGCGTCGACGATCGCGCGCAGCTTGGGCTCGGCGTCGTCGCCCTGATCGATCGGCACGCCGTACATGAACGAGTAGCCGTGGCCGTGATGGACGAACATGCAGGCGCGCGCGCGCATCGGCCGCTCGTCCTCGAGGTACGTCCACCGGGTCTCGATGCCGGGCAGGTCGTGCCAGCACGTGGTGCGCAGGCGCGACGAGGCGGCGTAGCCCTTCACCTTCTTCGCGCGGTTGTCCTGGAGGATGTTGGCGTACTTCTCGAGGTTGGTCGTCACCGGATGCGGGTTGGTGGCGATCGCGATCAGGCTCCCCGAGTCGGTCAGCGAGCCGACCATCGGCTCGATGAACGTGGTGAGCAGCGGATCGTCGCCGGGCGACGCGATGAAGTCGGCCGGATAGTGCACGCGCACCAGCTTCGAGCCGACCTCGTAGTCGAACGTGGTCGCCATCGGGTAGCGGGGCATCGGATCGCTCGCCGCGATGCAGCGCCCGGTCGCGGCCAGCTCGATCCCGCGATCGAGCCGCGCATCGCCCTCGGCGATCGCGATGACCTGCGCGATCCGCGCGTCGCACCGCCAGGCGAGGATCGCGATGCGCGACCCGGTCTTGTCGGTGCCGGTGAACACCACCTTGTCGCCGCGCGTGGCGGGCTCGCCATCGAGGTGCGCGCCCGAGTCGCGTGCGCCGCGGAGGATGACGTCGGCGACCGTGGCCTCGTCGTCCTGCGGCGCGTTGGCGTAGGCGACCGCGCGCAAGCCGTGACCATCGGCGAGCACCAGGCCGCTCACCGGCACCTGGCTCCATCCGGGCAGCGCGTCGACCACGACGTCGCTGTGCGGCGGCACGATCTTCGCGGGATCGGGCGCGCAGCGGAAGCTCGCGATCGCGCGAGCGGTGACCACGTCGAGCCCGCTGCCGCCGATCGCGATCGCGACGGTCCGCCCGCCGCAGGTCGTGAAGATCGCGGTCGCGGACGGGACGCCGGCGAGCGCGATCGTGAGCTGCCGGCCGGGCCGTCCGCCGATCTCGAGCTCGCGGTCGTCCGTGATCTCCGCACCGAGCTTCGCCATGCGCGTCGCGGCCGCGCGGCGCAGATCGGCGTCCGGCATGCCGCCGGGCGTCCAGCTGACGTCGATCTGCATCGGGTAGAAGCTGGTCAGCTGGCCCTCGGAGTACGTCCCGGTCGGCCGGGTGTCGGTCGGCAGCTCGAGCGACATCCCCGGCAGCTCGACGCGATGGTAGCTGCCCGGCTCCGGCGGCTCGGGCATGGCGAGGTTCGCCATCTCCATCGATCGGTCGAACGAGCGCCGCTCCTCCTCGTGCAGCGCGCACCGGACCAGCGCGAGCCCGACCGAGATCACGGCGCCGACGATGCCGAACGGCCGCCAGTCACGGCGGCGCACCTGTCGGGATTCGAAGTCGTCGAACATGTGCCAGATCGAGCGTCGAGCCGGCGCATGGTCGCACGGAATCGCTCCCGGTCAGGGCGCGAAGTGCAGGCCGAGCCGCATCATGACCGGCGAGCGTCGGCCCGCGGTGTGCATCGTCTCGAGCTGGCGCCGCACGCACTCGGCGACCTCGGCCATGCCGGCTGAACCGGCGGCAGATAGCGCGACCCCGCCGCCCGGCTCGATCGTGACGGTCAGCGTGACCGTGCCGCGCAGCGACGGATCCTTGGCCCGCGCTGCCGCGTAGCACGCGCGCAGCGACGGCGAGCGCGCCATCACGACGCGCTGCAAGGTGTCGTCGGGGAGCGAGCCGATGCGGACCGTCCCGTCCTCGGGCTCGTCGAGCGTGACGTAGTGGGCCTCGAGGTTCACCGACACGCGCGCCACCACCGTACGGTCTCCGACCAGGGTGAACGGCAGCGATCGCCTGGCGCCGAGCAGCGCGAGGTCGACCGTGCCGCGAACGTCGCCGTGCGACGGCGTGCCGCGGCTGATCTCGAGCAGGTAGTTGCCGCGGCGCAGCGACTTGATCGCGAGCTGCTCGCGCTCGGTGCTGGTCGCGTCGCTGACCACCGAGCCGTCGCGCCCGCCCATCCACGACACCCGCGTGCCGTCGGGCGTGACCAGCGACAGGTCGAGGTCGGCGCCGGCCGCGTGGTCCCAGTGCGCGGCCGCGACGAAGTCACCCGCGAGCTTGGGCTCGGGCGGCGCGACCTCCGCGGCCTGCTCGGCGGCGCGGCGCGCGTCGTCGTCGGGCAGCGCCCGCGCGATCAGCTCGGCGTCGTCGTGGTGGCCGAGCGCGCGCAGGCAGCGCATCGCCGCGCCGGCGGCCTTGACGTCGCGCGCGTCGATCGACGCGATCGCGATGCGATGGCTGCACGCCTGATCGAGCCGGCCGATCTGCTCGTAGGCCTGGACCATGCGCTCGTGCAGCGCGGCGCGGTCGGCGTCGAGGTCGGTGAGGCCGTCGAGCGTGCGCAGCGCGAGGTCGCGCTTGCCGGCGCGGCCGAGCAGGTCGGCCTCGTAACCGAGCGCCTGCGGATCGAGCTTGTCGCGATCGAGCCACTTGGCGGCGACGTCCTCGGCGCGCTCGAGCTCGCCGGCATACGACAGCGCCTGGACCAGCGCGCGATGCTTCTCGCGGCTGTCCGGGCTCGCGGCGAGCGCGCGCTCGGCGTCGGCGATCGCCTTGGTGATGCTCGGGCTGACCGCGTCGTACGGCGAGATCGCGGGGACGCGCTCCCACACCTTGCGCATCGCGATCATGCCGGGCGCCGGGGAGATCCGCGCGCCGCCGGTGCCGCCGCCGGTCCCCTCGTCGGTGCTCGCGATGCCGTAGCGGGTGAGCTGCCGTTCCTCGGCGTCGCGCCCCGGGTCGACCGCGAAGTGGGCCGGGGCCGGCATCGCGGGTGAAGGCCTGGCCGCGGGCGGCGCCGGCGGAGCGGCGGACGTCGCCGTGGTCGCCGATCCAGCCTGCTCCTGCTCGACCGGGCCGTCGTCGGCGGCAGGGACTCCTCCGGCCGGGGTCTTCTTGTCGTACTTCGTGGCGTCCTTGGCCGCGACGGCGGTGTGGCCGACCAGCAGCGTGCCGCTGGTCGCGACCTCGTCGAGATCGTCCTCGCCGGTCCACTTCTCGTCGGGCACGTGGCGATCGACGCCGAACGCGTCGAACATCGCGGGCGACTCGAGCACGAGCAGCGAGGTCTCGCGCGACATCACGCCGTACGCCTGCGACAGCGCGACGATCTGCGCGCGGTCCTCGCCGGTACCGGCGCGCTCGCGCTCGGCGATCGCGAGCGAGGCCCACAGCCGCGGCACGAAGCGATTGCCCGGCGCGGTCGACAGCTCGAGGTGCAGCGGATAGTGCTGCTCGAACGGCTGGCCGGCGACCGTGCCCTTCACGATCACGTCGCCGCGCACGTCGCCGGTGACGCGGGCGGCGACCAGCAGCTCGTCGCCGGCGCGCACGGTCGGCAGCACGGTCGGCGCCGCGTCGGCCAGGCCGCCCGGCAGCTCGACCGTGGCGTGCTCGAGCACGCTGCCGTAGCTCGACTCGAGCGCGGCCAGCGCCGCGGTCGACGGCCGCTCGCCGGGCAGCCAGGCGAGGTAGCTGCCGCCGCCGCCGCGCGCCGCGGCCTCGAGCGCCGCGCTGTCGGCATCGCTGCCGATCGCGATCGTCGTGAGGTGGGTCGGCGAGCCCGCGAGCGCGTGCTCGATGTCGCCGGCCCGGCGAAACCCGGTCGAGGCGAAGCCGTCGCCGATGTAGAGCACCCAGCCCTCGCGATCGGCGGGGCTGCCGAGCGCGGCGCGCGCCGCGCGCACCGAGGCGACGACGTCGGTCGAACCGGCGGCGGTCTGGCCGGCGAGCCAGGTCTTGACGTCCGCGGCGGCCTGCGCGGTCGGCGGGCGCAGATCGCCGATCGATCGGCACTCGCTGTCGCACGTCATCACCGAGAACCGATCGCGGCGATCGAGCTGCGCGATCAGCTCCTGCGCGAGCTCGCCGGCGCGGGCGAACCGCTCGCCGACCATCGACTGGCTGTCGTCGAGCACGATCACGTAGTCGCGCGGCCGCGTGGTCTTCCAGCGCGGCAGGCTGGGACGCAGCGCGAGCACCGCGGTCGGCCGCCCGTCGGCGGCGATCGCGCGCTGCGCGTCGATCACCTTCGGATCGATGCCGACGCCCTTCTTGGTCGCGAGCTTGGGATCGGGCGCGACCGCCGCGGAGCCGGCGTAGCTCCACGCGCGCAGCTCGGCGGTGCCGTCGGCGGCGCGATACGCGACGACCAGGTCGCCGCGCGGCACGAAGCCGGCCTGGTGCATGGTGAGCGCGTCGATCGCGCCGCGCGCCTCGCTGTGCAGCGCGTAGCCGAGCGTGCGCACCGCGCCGTGCTCGCCGCCGCGGATCTCGACGTCGACCGACATCTGATCCGCGACGGTCGAGCCATCGCTGGAGTGCGGCAGCGGATAGACGTACTCGCGCCACGCGCCGCGCGCGGCCACCACCTGGGTATAGGCGAGCTTGATCGTGCGCTGGCCCTTGGGCGGGATCGGGAACACCTTGAGCTCGAACCGCCCGCCGCGCTGCCAGTCGAGCAGCGCCGGATCGCGCCACCGGCCGTCGACCCAGATGATCTCGTCCTTCGCGATGTGCATCTTCGGCGCGGCCTTGGCGATCACGCCGGTCCAGATCTTGGCGCCGCGCTGCTTGTCGACGAACGCGCCCTCGGTGAAGCCGTCCTTGGAGTCGAGCGCGAGCCCGTCGATCTGCGCGTCGGGTGGCAGCGGGAACTGGTAGACGCCCTCGAGCTCGGCCGCGGAGTCGTTGCGGAACGTCTCGGTGATCTCGGTGCGCGCGATCGGCCCGACGATGCGGACCTTGACGTCGTGGCTGGCGAGCGCGAGGTTCCAGTCGCGATCGCGCGACTCGCCGGGCTTGTACGCGCGCAGCGAGCCGAGGCCGGCGGTGGTCTCGTCGGCCGTGGCGGTCGGCCCGACCAGCTCGGCCCACTCGACGTCGCGCGCGAGCTGCGGCGCGGGGCTGACCGCGAGCTTGCCCTGATCGATCGTGCCCTCCTCGCCGGCGCGCACCTCGTCGCGGTCGCCGCCCGGCGTGTGCAGCGCGACCTCGCCGCGCACGACCTGCACCGAGGTGAACGCGTCGGTCGCGGTGGTCACGAACTTCGTGCCGATCACGTCGATCGTGCCCGACGGCGTCGTCACCTGCGCCGGCCGGGCCGCGAGGTGCGCGACGTCGGCGAGCAGGCGGCCCGCGGACAGCGTGATCCGGCGCGGCTCGCCCGGGTCGAACGCGATCGTGGTCGCGTGATCGAGCACGAGCTGCGTGCCGTCGGCGAGCGCGAGCTGTGCGCGGGTGCGCTCGTCGGTCTGGATCCGCGCACCGGCGGGCAGCGCGTCGTGGCCGCGCAGCGGCAGCCAGCGGTCGGGGGTGGTCGCCAGCGCGTAGTGCACGCCGTCGGCGTGATCGGCGGCGGCGCGCGAGATCGTCGCGAGCCGGCCGATCGCGCCGGCGGGCAGCGCGTCGGACGCGGCCGGCGGCGGCGCGTCGGAGTGCCGGGTGACGACGTAGACGCCGGTGCCGGCCGCGGCGAGCGCGCCGAGCGTGGCGAGCGTCGCGGTGGTGGGCAGCCAGCGCCTCCTCGCCGCGGGCTTGGCCGGCTTCGCGGCGACGACCGGCGTGCGCACGGGCACGGGCACGGGCACGGGCACGGGCGCCGGCGCCGCCACGGGCCTGGGCCTGGGTCGATCGATCGCCTCGAGCAGGCGATCCACCGCGTTCGACGGCGTGAAGTCCGCGCCGGCGGTCGCGATCAGCGAGGCGAGCTGGCTGGCCTCGTGGCGCGCGTCGCGACACGCGTCGCACGAGGCGAGGTGCTCGGCGTGGCGGGCGATCGCGTCGCGATCGCCGTCGGCGAGCGCGGCGAGGTCTTCGGTGACTTGGTCGCAGGTGGTCATGCCATCTCCTCGAGCGGAAGCACCGCGCGCAGGCGGGCGAGCGCGCGGCTGATGCGTTTGCGGGCGGCGGCCTCGTCGAGGCCGCACGCGATCGCGATCTCGCGGTGGCTGAGATCGGCGACGTAGCGGAGCACGAGCGCCTCGCGCTCGCTGGGCTTGAGCTTGGCGAGTGCATCGCGCAGGAGGCGCGCGCTCTGGCGAGCGTCGAACGTGTCGCGGGCCTCGCCTTGCGCCGGCACGACCTCGAGCAGCTCCCGGCCGCGCCGCCGGGTCTCGAGCATGTGGGCGCACACGTGGCGCGCGATGCCGCACAGCCACGCCTTGATCGATCCCTCGCCGCGGTACGTGGCCATCGCGCGATGGGCGCGGAGCAGGGTCTCCTGCACCGCCTCTTCGGCGTCGGCCTGCGAGCCGAGCAGCGCCATGCACAGCCGGCCGAGCACCGCGTGATGGAGGTGCGCGCAGCGCGCGATCGCCTCGCGATGCTGGCCCGCATGGACGAGCCCCATGATCGGGTCGGGCGCGATGGCGGTCGCCGCAGCTTCCATCTCGGCCCTCACGTGCGCCGGTGGGGCGGTTTCGTGACCCGCTTTCGCGACGAAGTTGCAAGCTGGCGAGATCCCAGGCGTCGTGGCTGCGCGCATCGAGGATCCAACGCGCGAGGCAAGCGCGCGGCCTAGCGGATGAACATCCTCGTGATCAGGAACGCGAGCACGGCCATGAGCAGCGCGCCGACGACGAGCATCCACGGCTTGAGCCCGCCCTTGCGCTTGCGCTGGAAGCCGGCGACCTGCGGCATCGACCTGCGGTCGACCGACGGCCGGCTCTGCCGATCGTGGCTGTCCTGCGCGGTCGGCGTGGCGTCGCGCGGCGGGCGCTGCGCCGCGATCGGCGGCGCCCAGCCCATCGGACCGGGCGGCGGCGCGAACGGCAGCGGCGCGCCCGGGTGGTTCGGCGGCGGCAGCATGTGCGGCGGCGTGGGCGGCGCCGGCAGCGGCGCGGGCGGCGGCGAGTACGGGACGATCACCGGCGCCGGCGTGCCCGGGATCGTGCCGGGCGGCAGCGGCGGGGCGGCACCGCGCGGCCGCGGCGGCGGCGCGCTCGGCGGCCTGCCGCGCGAGTCGATCGCCACCGGCCCGGGCGTGCGCCGGTCGCGCGACACCACGAGCCGGGTCTCCTCGTCGGCGCCGAACTGCGCGTGCGGCGGCGTGTCGCCGGGCGGCGTCGGCGTGCGGGTCGGCAGCTCGTCGGAGATCGGCGCGCGCATCCGCGTCGCCTCGTCGCTCGGCCGGCGCGCGCGGGGCAGGCCGGGCAGCGGCGGCGGCAGCGCGGTCTGCTCCGAGCTGTCGCGCGGCGCGCGCGAGCGCAGGATGCGCAGCTGGTCGCCCGACAGCTGGGCCTGGCGGGTCTCCTCCTCCTCGAAGCGATCGATCACCTCGCGCGCGGCCGAGATGCTCGCGTCGTTGTCGCGCGCCGAGAACGCGTCGGCGGTGCGGATCCGGATCACGGTCGCCTCGCTCGGATCGAAGTCGTGCCGGCCCGACGGCATGCGCGGCATCGACTGCATGCTCTGGCGCTCGACCTCCTCGGTCGAGTCGATGATCTTCGCGAGCTCGGTCGCCGGATCGCCGACCGTGACCTCGAGCCCGTAGCGCAGCGAGCGCAGCTTGGCGCCGAACTGGCCGGCGCTGGGATAGCGCCGCGCCTTGTCGCGCGCGAGCGCCGGCATGAGCAGCGCGTCGATCTCCGGCGGCAGCCGCGCGTCGATCTCGGTCGGCCGCGGCACGTTGGCCTCGCGCACCGCGCGCAGCGCGGCGAGATCGTCGAGCGACGAGAACAGCCGCCGGTTGGTGATCAGCTCCCACAGCAGGATGCCGACCGAGAACACGTCGCTGCGCGGGTCGAGGTGCTCGTTCTTGGCCTGCTCCGGCGAGATGTACGCGAACTTGCCGCGCACCGCGCCGGTGTTGGTGCCCTCGCTCTCGGCGCGCTTGGCGATCCCGAAATCGGTGAGCTTGACCTCGCCGGCGCGCGACAGCAGCACGTTCGACGGCGAGACGTCGCGGTGGACCAGCGACATCGGCTTGCCGTCGGGTGCGCGCGCGGTGTGCGCGTGCTCGAGCGCCTCGCAGATCTCGGCGCCGATGTGGAGCACGAGATCGAACGGGATCCGGCGCCGGCGCGCCTCGAGCGCGCTCTGCACGGCGCGCAGGTCCTTGCCGTCGACGAACTCCATCACGAGGAAGTACTTGTTGTCGTCGCCGAGCCCGACGTCGAAGATCTGCACGATGTTGCGGTGCTTGAGCAGCGACAGCACCTTGGCCTCGGCGATCAGCAGCTCGACGAACCGCCGATCCTGCGACAGGTGCGGGAGGATGCGCTTGATCGCGACGGGCTTCTCGAAGCCGCCGGCGGCCACGGCCTTGCCGCGGAAGATCTCCGCCATGCCGCCGACGCCGATGCGGTCGAGCAGCTCGTACCGTGTCACGCGTCGTGAAATGTAGCACGCTACGATGCGTCGCATGGATGTCATCGCGGGTCTGCTCGACGACGCGCTCGCCGCCGGCCTCGGCTCGGCCGCCGCGGTCTCCGTCGGAGACGGTGGGGTCGAAGTGTTCCGCCACGCCGCCGGAACCGTGCGCCGCCTGCCCGATCGCGGCCCGGCGATCGACGCGCACACCGCGTTCGATCTCGCGTCGCTGACCAAGCCGATCGCGACGGTCGCGCTCGCGATGGTGCTCGCCGGCGAGGGCAGGCTCGAGCTCGCCGCGCCGATCCGGCGCTGGCTGCCCGACGCGGCGAGCGCCGGCACGGTGCGCGACCTGCTCGGCCACTCCGCCGGCTGCGCCGCGCACGTCGAGATCTTCCGCCACCTGCGCGCGGCGCGCCCCGCCGATCCGTACGGCGAGCTGATCGCGCGGGCCGCGCGCGAGCCGTGCGATCCGCCCGGCGCGACCGCGGTGTACTCCGACCTCGGCTTCATCCAGCTCGGCGCGATCGTCGAGCGCGCCGCCGGCGAAGCGCTGCCGGAGGCGTTCGCCCGCCGGATCGCCGGGCCGCTCGGGCTGCGCGCGCGCTACGCGCCCGAGCCGGTCGCCGGCGCGGTCGCGACCGAGCTCGACGAGCGCGGCCTGGTGTGCGGCCTGGTGCACGACGAGAACGCCTACTACGGCGGGCGCGCGTGCGGCCACGCCGGGCTGTTCGGCTCGATCGGCGACGTCGCGCGGTTCGCTGCGGCGATCGTCGCCGCCGCGAACGGTGTGCCCGGCGCGCTGCCGCCGGGCGTGGTCGCGCGGTTCCTCGCCGACGCGCCGATCGCGGGCGCGTCCTGGCGGCTCGGCTGGGATACGCCGTCACCGATCCCCGGCGTGTCGCAGGCTGGCGATCGCTGGCCCCGCGCGCACGCGGTCGGCCACACCGGGTTCACCGGCACGTCGCTGTGGCTCGATCTGCCGCGCCGGCGCTGGGTCGCGCTGCTCGCCAATCGCGTCCATCCGACCCGCCACGCCGGCACCGCCGACGCGATCAAGGTGCTGCGCCGCGCGGTCAACGACGCCGCGCTCGCCGCGCTTCAGTGATGGCGCCGGCCGTTGGCGCGGCCGTTGCGCTTGCGTCCCGCGTGCCGCGCCTCGGCGCCCTGGGCGCCGAACATCGGATCGACGCCGCGATCGGCGCAGCACCACAGCGAGATCAGGATCGCGAGGTCGGCGAGCGCGCGCCGGCTCATCGATGCCGGCACGACCAGGCCGTAGGTCTCCGACACGAAGCGCAGGTCGCGCAGCACGCGCGCGACCTCGTCGCGGTTGACGTCGCCGTGCCAGTACACCACGCGGGTCATCAGCAGCTCGGCGTGGCGGCGCAGGAACTCGCCCATCGACAGCGGCTCGGCGATCCGCACCGACGGCGGCCGGCAGATCTCGAGCAGGTCCTCGAGGTACTCGTTCCAGTGCCCGGCGAGCCGGCGGTTCTCCGGCCGGCGTAAGAACTTCACGCGCTCGACCGAGAAGTCGGCCTTCACCGTGGTGCGGAACCGCGGCGACACCGCCATCAGGTCGTAGAGCACCGGCGGGTTGTCCTTGTTGTAGTCGGTGTCGTGGTAGCGCCACCAGTTGCGCAGCTGGGGCCAGGTGTAGAGCGACAGCAGCGGATCGTCGTTCGAGTCGACCACCACGAACCGCCGGTCCTCGGCGCGCAGCACGGTGATCCAGTGCGTCCACTCGTCGACGCAAAGCAGCACCGGCGTCTGCTCGCGCAGGAACTTGGTGAGCAGCTTGCGCGCCTGCTCGGCGTCGCTGCGCCGCTCGAGCAGCAGATCGCACTCGAACTCGCGCGCTGCGCGGGCGAGCTGGATCTCGTTGGTGCCCGACCACCAGTGGGTGCGGGCGGTCGAGGCGATCTGCTGGACGTCGACCATCCGTCCGAGGGCGAGCAGGGCGTGCTTGAGCGCGAACGGGCCGCACGTCCACTCGTTCGGCTGCGGATAGAATCCCGGACCGGCGAAGCCCTCGGCCACGTGCCCACTCTAGCTCAAACCGCCCGCGCTGCCCCCGGCGGGATCGGCCAAGATTCCCGTTCAAGATCAGCCAGTTGCGGCCCACTGCCAGCGCCGCCCGACCTGCACCGAGTCCCTCGGATGGCCCTCGATCAGGCGCTGCCACCGGACCAGCGCGCCGGCGTGCTCGGAGCTCGTGGCAGCGCGCGCGACCGCGCTGGCCGCGAACTGGCGCTGGGCCTCGAAGTGCTCCGGGGTCCAGGCGATCTCGGAGACGTCGAGCTGCGGGCCGCCGGCCTCGGCGCGGCGCTCGAGCCAGTCCGCGAGCTCGCACTCCCACCGGCTGCTCGCCAGCGCGCGCGCGGCCAGCGCCGTGGCGTGGAGCATCGCGCGACCGACCTCGGGAGAGACGATCAGCTCGGCTCCAGGTCCGAGCCGGCGGTTGGTGAGCACGACCACGCGCCCACCCTAGAGCACGGCTGTGACACTCACTCACCGATGACGGTGACGCTGACGTGACGATCGTGCGGCGCGGTGCGGTGCTCCCACAGGTACAGGCCCTGCCAGGTGCCGAAGGCCAGCCGACCTTGCGCGATCGGGACCCCGATCGACGTCTGGGTCAGCACGCTGCGCACGTGCGCCGGCATGTCGTCGTCGCCCTCGGCGTCGTGGCGGAACAGCGGGTCGCCGTCGGGCACCAGCCGCGCCGCGAACGCCTCCAGGTCCGAGCGCACCGCCTCGTCGGCGTTCTCGCACACGATGAGCGAGGCGCTCGTGTGGTGGATGAACACGGTCGCGAGGCCGACCCGGGCGCCGCTGTGCGCCACGATCGCCGCCACCTGGCGCGTGATGTCGTAGGTGCCCCGCCCGCGCGTCGCCACGGTCAGCTCGCCGCGATGGATCATATGGCTGGCGTTACAGCTAGATGCTGCGCTGTCAAGCCGGTGGTGCGATACACTTCGCGCGTGATCCGGCGATCACTGCGCTACGCGGAGGAGCTTTCCGACGTGGTGCAGAAGCGGCTGGCCCTGGCCTATCGCGCCAAGGACCTGCTCGGGTTCGGCTTGCGCGAGCGCCTGCGCGAAGGCTACGGCGCCAAGGACTTCCGCAGCGACCTGCTCGCCGCGCTCGTGGTCGGCGTGGTCGCGCTGCCGCTGTCGATGGCGCTCGCGATCGCGTGCGACGTGCCGCCGCAGTACGGCCTGTACACCGCGATCGTCGCGGGGGTGCTGTGCTCGCTGCTCGGCGGCACGCGGTTCCAGGTCACCGGACCGACCGCGGCGTTCGTCGTGATCCTGTTGCCGATCGTCCATCGCTTCGGGGTCGGCGGCCTGCTGGTCGCCGGGATGATGGCGGGCGCGATCCTGCTGATCATGGGCCTGGCGCGGCTCGGCAAGCTGATGGAGCTCGTGCCGCACCCGGTGACCAGCGGGTTCACGATGGGGATCGCGCTGGTGATCGGCCTGCTCCAGCTCAAGGACGTGCTCGGCGTGCGGCTGCCGCGGACCGAGGGCACGTTCGAGTACCTCGACGCGCTGTGGGCCGCGCGCGGCGCGATCAATTACACCGACGTCGCGATCGGCGCGGTCACGATCGCGCTGCTGCTCGGGCTGCCCAAGATCCTCCGGCGCGTGCCGGCGCCGCTCGTCGCGCTCACCGTGGTCTCGATCGGCGCGCTCATCGTGCAGCGGCTGTGGCACCTCGACGTGACGACGATCGGCTCGAAGTTCACCTACACGCTCGGCGGCGAGACCGGCCACGGCATCCCGCCGCTGCCGCCCTTGCCCGGCATCCCGTGGCACTTCGCCGATGCCAACCACCCGGCGTTCGCGCTCGACTACCACACCATCCGCGAGCTCCTACCGTCGGCGTTCGCGATCGCCATGCTCGGCGCGATCGAATCGCTGATGGCGGCGGTGGTCGCCGACGGCATGGCCGGCACGCGCCACGATCCGAACTCGGAGCTGATCGCGCTCGGCATCGCCAACATGATCTGCCCGTTCTTCGGCGGGATCGCGGCGACCGGCGCGCTCGCGCGCACGGCGACCAACATCCGCGCCGGCGCCCGCTCGCCGTTCGCCGCGACCATGCACGCGATCTTCGTGCTCGCGTGCACGATCGCGCTCGCCGGCCTGGTGTCGTACCTGCCGATGGCCGCGCTCGCCGCGCTGCTGATCGTCGTCGCGCGCAACATGTCCGAGGCGCGGCACTTCTTCCGGCTCGCGCGGATCGCGCCGCGCCACGACGTGATCGTGATGCTCACCTGCTTCGGTCTCACCGTGGCGTTCGACATGGTGATCGCGGTGACCGTCGGGGTCGTGCTCGCGGCGCTGCTGTTCATGCGCCGGATGTCCGTGCTCACCAGGGCCGAGCTCGGCACCGAGGTCGCGCTGCAGGTGCCGATCCCGGCGGGCGTGCGGGTCTACCAGATCGCCGGGCCGATGTTCTTCGGCGCGGCGAAGAGCGCGATGGAGGCGTTGCACGTGGTCGGCGATCGCGATCACACCTACATCCTCGACATGCAGCGCGTGCCCGTGATCGACGCCACCGGCCTGGTCGCGCTCGAATCGGTGCTCGACCGGCTGCGCCGCTCCAGGGTCAAGGTGATCTTCGCGGGTCTCGCGCCCGAGGTCGCCCAGGTGCTCGACCGCGCCGGCATCAGACGCGAGGCGGGCAAGCTCGCCTACGCGCCCGATGTCGAGACCGCGATCAGCATGGCGATCGTCCACGCCGCGCGGATCGATCATCCGGCGGCGGCCTAGACAGCCCTCGAGCTCAACGCGCTGGCGGGTTGGTCTCGAGGATCGCCGCGCCCGCGTGATCCGAGCACACCAGGATCGCGAAGCGCTCGACATGATCGAGCTCGTCGGTCGACAGCGTCGCGTAGTCGAACCAGCCGCGCAGATCGGTGTAGCCGTCCTTGTAGAACGCGATCTGCCCGCCGCGCCGCCGCGCGTACACCTTGACGTAGGTCGCCGGCAACGGGCCGCGGTCCGACGCGCGCTGCACGCGGATCTGACCGTACTGGTGGGCGAGGCTGGTCGCGAGATCGTTCGCGTAGTGGATCTTCGCCTTGCGCTGGCCCGCGC
Organism: Kofleriaceae bacterium; assembly: GCA_035516595.1. GTDB lineage: Bacteria > Myxococcota_A > Polyangia > Haliangiales > Haliangiaceae > JABFXX01. The sequence continues at coordinate 24,151 of DATJAE010000447.1, forward strand.
CGACCGCCTCGACGACCACGTTCTTGCCGCGCAGCGGCGCCGGCCACGCGACGCGCAGCTCGGGCGGCGGCGACGCCAGCTGCTCGCGGTGACCGGGCTCGATGAACGAGAACCGCGAGACGTCGCTCTGCACGAACGGCTGGCGCGAGAACAGCAGCTCGACGTCCATCTCGAAGAAGCGCAGCTCGAGCGCCGCGACGTGCTGGTGGCGCAGCACGACGCCGTCGCGATCGAGCGCGAGGTCGAACGCCGGCTGGCGCGCGGCGAGCTCGGCCTGCAGCTGGTCGCGGCTGTCGGGATCGACGACGGTCGGCGCCGCGCCCTCGAGCTCGGCGAGCAGCGCGGACAGGGCCTCGAACCTGCGGCGCCAGCGATCGATCGGGAGGTCGCGCCAGCGCGCCGCGAGCTCGCGCGCGCGGCCGGGCTCGCCGACCAGGCACGCCGCGTAGGCCGCGAGGTAGTCGTGCTGCATGCGCTCGGCGATCGCGTCGGGCCGCACGCGCGCGAGCACGCCGAGCGCCGGCTCGATCCGGTCCTGCGCGAGCAGGTAGCTCGCGGCGGCGAGCAGGTCCTCGTCGGTCGGTGCGTGGCGGTGGGCGACCAGCGCGAGCATGCGCTCGTACTGCGCGCGCAGCCCGTCGTTGAGGATGCGCAGCCTGGCGCCGAGCCGGTGTGCGCGCGCGTTGACCAGCGGCGCGTGCTCGAGGTGCTCGTAGCGGCCGAGCGCCTCGTCGTCGAGCCCGACGATCGGCATGTCGAGCACGGGCCCGGCGTCGATCGCGCCGGCGAGCGCGCGCAACCACACCCGGATGCGCGGGCGATCGCGGTGATAGAGCGCGTAGCCCCACAGCGTGGCGTCGTAGCCGCGCCGGCGCTCCAGCGCCGACACGATCGCGTCGTACGCGGCGCGCTCGCGCATCCGCCACGCGATCTTGTCGAGCGCGATCGCGGCGAGGTTCTCGCGCTCGAGGAAGCCGACCACGTCGGCGATCGAGCCGCGCTGCGACAGCTCGGGCCACGACTGCGGATCGCGCGCGGCCCCGCCGGCGGTGACGTCGAGCGGGCGCGCCGGTGCGGCGGCGACGATCTCGCCGCCCCGGGTGACGTGCACCGGGAAGTGGCCGTAGCGCCCCGGCTCGGGGAAGTAGAACGAGTACTCGTGGCCGTGCGTGCCGTAGGGCTCGAGCAGGACGTCGAGCGTGTGGGTCGCGCGCGCGCCGCCGAGCGGCAGGCTGCCGCGCGGGATCTGGACGAGCGCGGCGACGCGCTGGCGCGAGCTGGTCGGGTTCGCGATCACGACCTGGCAGGTGTAGATCGTGCCGGCCGCGAGCTCGCCCTCGACGTACTTGTCGACCTGCTGGCCGTCGACCCAGCGCTGGCGGTCGTCGGCGCGCACGTAGCTCTGGCCGAGCACGAGCGGCGCGCCGCCCACCACCAGCTCGCCGCGCACGAGCTGCGAGCTGCCGGCGAGCGCGCGATCGCCGGCGACGATCGTCAGCTTCGGGCCGTCGGCGGTGATCGCGTGCTTGCCGGCCACGAACGGCAGATCGGTGACCGCGAGCGCGCACATCGCCTCGGCGAAGCTGCCGGTGGCCAGCCCGAGCCACGGCGACACGAACGCGCCGCCGCGGTGGCGCGCGAGATCGCGCCACAGCCGGCTCGCCGGGATCATCTCGGCGCCGCTGTCGTGCGGCGTGCGGTGCCACCAGTTGTGCTCGGCCCACTCCTGCGTGCGGTCTGCGGCGCGGAACATCGGCGCGGCGGCACGCTCCTCGAGGTCGCGCCCGAGCTCGTCGTCGCCGCGGTGGCCGCCGGTCGCGGTCGAACGCTTCTTGGCCTTGTCGGCCGAGGCAGCGATCATCGCAGGTCGCGGCGGGGCGGCCCGCGGCGCCGGCGGCTCCATCGGCGCGGCCATCGCCACCGCGTACTCGCCGGTCGCGTCGTCGAGCTCGGCCTCGCTCGCGCGTGCGGCGCGCGCGAGCGTGGTGGCCTCGGCGACCTCGGCGTCGCCGTCGAGCGTCGACGCGCCGATCAGCGCATCGATCAGCCGCGCGTCGCCGGCCGGATCGGGCGGCAGCACCGCGACCGCATCCTCGAGCAGCCGCACCAGCGCAGGCTCGGCCGGCAGGCGCAGCGCGAGCAGCGCGCGCTCGAACGCGTTCAGCCGCGCGAGCGCGTCGGGGGCGAGGTACGGCGCGAGGTCGGCGTCGAGCAGCCAGTCGTCGACGAACGTCCGCGTGCGCTTGTTGGCGAGGTAAGGCCGGATCACGGCGTCGAACCACGCGCGGTCCTTGACGTACAGGAACAGGCGCAGCTCGTGACACGCGTGCTTGGCGTAGAGCTCGCGGCGCTCGGCCTCGCCGATCGCGTGCCAGCGCGTGACGAACGCGAACTCGCGCAGCGTCGGGTCGTCGCGCAGCGCGAGCAGGTAGGCGTGCGCGCGCTCGATCGAGTCGACCAGGTGCAGCTTCGCGGTCGCCAGGTCCTCGATCACGAGCGCCTCGCCGGGCGCGAGCGCGGCGATCTGCTTGCGCTCGCTCGCGTGGTGCGCCGGATCGAGCGCGACCGCGAGGCGCTGATCGCGCGGCTCGAGCGCACTCTCTGCGAGCGCGACCCGGCGCGACGCGAACCCGGCCGGATCGTCGACCAGCACGGTCGCGCACGTCGCCGCGCCGAGCTCGGCGAGCGGGACCACGAGCGCGCCGGCGTCGTCGAGCACGAGGTTGGCGAGCACCGCCGGTGGCTCGGCCAGGAAGTCGTAGCCGACGTAGCTCGCGTCCTGCGCCTGGTCGCGCATCGCGGCCCGGCCGCGCACGTGCGGCTGTGCGGCTGCGCGTGCCGGCGACGGCGCGAACGCGTCGCCCGGCCGCGCGGTGGCGACGTCGGTGGTGGTCGCGCGGCGCGGCCACGGATCGAGCAGCAGGCTCGGCCGCTCGAGCAGCATCCCGGGAAAGCGCCGCGCGGCGCGCCGCTCCATCACGTAGCGGTACTCGTCGCCGAGCTCGCGGCCCGACACGTAGTGCGCGCCGCGCGCGCGATCGCCGCGCCACACCACGCGGCGGGCCCCGTGCTCGAGCGGCGCGGCGGGCGACGTGAGGAATCGCGTCGCGATCACGTGGACCCGCGTGCGCGGGCCGGCGCCGGCGATCCGCACGCGCAGCGCGCCGCCATCGAAGCCGAGCTCGGCCACCGCGGGCGGCAGGCGGGCGAGCTCCACGATCGCACCCGGCGTCGCGATCTGGCCGGCGATCTCCGTGCCGTCCGGTACGATCCGGATCGAGACGTCGCCGATGCCGTGGGCGCGCAGCGCGTAGTCGCCGGGCACAAGGCCGCGGATCGCGATCGCGCCGGCGAGCGGCTCGATCCGTGCCGCCGCCTGGCGGAGCGGCGCGCCGCCGCGCAGCTCGACCAGCGACGCGTGGCGCAAGGCGTCGGCCGGCTCGCGGCTCGCCGGCAGCGCGAGCACGAGATCGCGGCCCGCCACGCCGTGGAGCCAGCCCGGCTCGCTCGGCGGATCCTCGATCGTCCAGCTCTGGCGCTGCGCGCCGAACGCCACGTGGATCTCGGTCACGCCGGCGAGCTCGCCGAGCTCGACCCGCCCCTGCTCGTCGGTCGCGAGCTCGACCAGGCGATGCAACCGGGTGAAGCGATGGACCAGCCCGACCGTGACCGGCCGGCGCCCCCGGGGCTCGCCGTTCTTGCCGAGCGCCGAGATCACCCAGCCGCGATCGCCGCGCGTCAGGTACAGCGCCTCGGTCGCGAGCGCGCCGTACATCGTCGCGACCCCGATCGAGATCGAACGCGCGAGCGGCTGGTCGCGCTGCGTGCTGACCACGCGCACCGTGCCGCGCACCGAGAGCTCGACCTGGGAGGTGTCGTCGCCGAGCGGCCACTCGAGCACCGCGGCGTCGTCGTCCGACAGCGCGAGCGGCTGGGACTTCGTGGTCTCGACTCCGCTGCGATCGGTGAGCGTGACGTCCCAGGTCGCGCGCTCGAGCAGCGCGAGCGACGCCGGGCGGCCGGCGACCCGCAGGCCCAGCCGCGCGATCGCGCGCGCGGTCCGCCCGGCGGTCAGCGCCTGGCGGTCGAGCGCGACCGCGAGCTCGAGCGCGTAGTCCTCGCGCTCGAGCGCGAGCCGCTCGACGGTCGCGACCTCGCCGTCGGCGAGCAGCATCGGGGTCGCGCCGCCGACCGTCGAGAACGGCACGGTGAAGCCGCCGCGCTCGTCGGCGATGTACTCGCGATCGCCGATCCACGCGCGCGCGCCCGGTCGCGGCTTGCCGTGCTCGTCGAGCACGGTCACCGCATGACCCGCCGCGCCGATCCGCGCGGCGTAGCGCAGCCGGCCCTTGTGCACGACCGCGCGGCTCGACATGCCGTTGCCGATCAGATCGATCACGTACGTGCCGGGGCGCGCGCACATCGGCAGCTCGATCCGGCGGCGCACCCGGCGGATCGCCGGCTCGGAGAATCGCATCACCAGCTCGTGGCTCGCGGCGAGCCCGTCGAGATCGAGCTCGGTGCCGACCTCGCGCCGGTGGATCTGGAAGTACGCGAGCGGATCGATGCGGAACACCTTCACGATCAGCTCGGGGACGTGCTTGACGTCGGCCTCGAGCACGATCGGCTCGTCGATCCCGAAGCGCAGCGGCGCGTGCGCGCACCACTGCAGCTCGACGCGCTCGCGCAGCGCCCCGGCGCGCGCCGGTCCGAGCGCGAGCGTCGCGCGGTCGGCGTCGCCGGTGCCGTCGAGCAGATGCGCCGCCGCGACCTCGGCGTCGAACCACTCGCGCTCGAGCCACTGCGCGTAGCGCTCGGCGTCGCCGATCCGCCGGCGCAACACGTCGCGCACCAGCTGCTCGTCGCTGCCCGCCGGCGGCAGCCGGGTCGCGCTCGCGAAGTCCGCGCCGAGCTGCGCGATCGCCTCGGGTCGGACCTTCGCGAGCCACGCGCGCGACACGTGGCCGGCCTGACGCGGCAGCTGGAGGTATGCGGCGAACAGCGCGTCGTCGGGCGCGGCGTCGCGCCGGCGGATCGTGTCGAGCAGGTGCCACAGCACGTGGACCTTGAGCGAGTTGGCCGCCGGCGACAGGTGCTCGACGAAGCCCCACAGCTCGCGCAGGTACCTCTCGCGCGCGTCGCGGTCGAGCTCGAGATCGACGCTGTCGGGCGGCTGCATGCGGCGCACCACCGCCTCGATCCAGCGGGCGTGGGTGCGCAGCTCGGCCCGCTTGTCGGCGAGGGCGAGCAGCTGCTCGAGCGAGAGCTCGTCGTGAACGCGCAGCTGGCCGTAGGCGCCGATGCCCTTGGCGGCGATGTCCTCCGCGATCAGCTCGACGAGCTGCGGCTTCGCGCCGTGGCGGGCGCGGCCGAGCAGGCTGTGCCGGCGCGACGGATCGAGCTGCCACGCGACCAGCTCGTCGATCCCCTCGTCGGTCACCTGCGCGAGATCGGCCGAGGCCTCGGCGGCCTGCTTGAGCAGCCCGATCGGATCGAGCGCGCCGTCGGGCAGGCGGCTCGGCCGCTTCGGATCGACCTCGGCGACCTCGGCCTCGTGCCAGTGCGTGACGCCAAATCGATCGCGCACCTCGTCGGCGACGCGCGCCGGATCCTCGCCGAGCCGGTACAGCAGCTGGCGCACGCGCAGCCGCTCGTACGCCGAGGTATTGCCGTGGCGCTCGGGCCACGCACGCAGGATCGCGTCGGCGTCGTCGAGCTTGCCCGCGTGCTGCGCGTGCAGGGCGCGGTAGTAGTCGTGATCCTCGCTGCCCGGGAGCAGCTGGGCGAGCGCGGCGGAACGGTCTTCCGAGAGCGCGAGGGCCTCCAGGATCTCCAGGTCCATCGCGGCAGCCTATCGTAGTAAGGTCCGCGCCATGTCGCGGATGACCCCGATCCTCCTCGTCGCCGCGGGAGTGGCGACCGCGTCGGCGCGACCGGCGCGGATGCGTGCCGACAACATGCCGCGCGGCTGGACCTGGCCACCGTCGCACACGATGCTCGACGCGGCGCGCGCGTGCGAGACCAAGCTCGACGAGCTCGGCGTGACCTGGACGCCGGCCAAGCGGGTCGGCCACATGGTCGATGCGATCACGCTGCCCGACGGCGAGATCGGCGGAATCTCGTACGTCGACGTCTACGACAAGCAGCCGCCGACCATGGACTGCCAGCTCGCGCTCGCGCTCGCGACGTTCGCGCCGCGGCTCTACGAGCTCGGCGTGCGCGAGGTCCGGGTCGGCAGCTTCTACCGGTGGAGCAAGGTCCGGGTCGACGGCAAGACCAAGGATCTGCTGTCGCGCCACGCGCTCGGGCTCGCGATGGACGTGGTGTCGTTCGTCGACGACACCGGCCGCGAGGCGGTGGTCGCCAAGGACTACAAGCTCGGCGACGACCTGCTGCGCTCGGTCGAGCGCGCGATCGACGACGACGCCGGGTTTCGCACCGTGCTGACGCCGGCGAACGACCCGATCTCGCACCGCGATCACTTCCACATCGAGGCCAACCCCGACTACTCGCCGGAGGCGTCGCCGTCGACGTAATTGCAGCTCGATTGCAGGTGCTTGCGTACCGCGCGTCGCTGGCGTACAGTCGTGCCATGGCGAGCCGGCCTAACCTGGACGAGCTGCGCAGCGCGGTCCGCGGCAAGGGCCTGCGGGCGACGCCGTCGCGGCTGGCCGTGCTCGAGCTGCTGCGCGCGAGCGACTCGCCGATGTCGCACGGCGACGTCGCCGATCGGCTCGCGTCGCAGGCGTGGGATCGCGCGACGATCTATCGCAACCTGACCGACCTCGCCGAGGCCGGGCTGGTGCGCCGCACCGACGTCGGCGATCACGTCTGGCGGTTCGAGGCGGTCAGCGGCGAGCACGAGGCGGGTTCGCACCCGCACTTCGTGTGCACCGAGTGCGGCACGGTCGAGTGTCTGCCCGAGCTCGAGCTGGCGGTGCGGCGCGCGCCGCAGTCGCGCGGCAAGCCGCCGCGCGCGGTCAAGCAGCGCCAGGTCGAGGTTCACGTTCGCGGCCTGTGCGACGCATGTCAGTGAAGGCGCTCGCGTTCGCGCTGCTGTGCGGATGCTCGGCCAACGACGACGTGCCCGCGCCGCAGGTCTCGGCGGTGACGCCCGACGCCAGCCCGCCCGGCACGATCGTCACGGTGAGCGGCGCGTACTTCTGCCAGCGCCCCGACACCGGCAGCGACGACGATCCCGACTGCGCGGTCGCCGGCACGGTCGATTTCGGCAACGTGCCGGGCACGACCTCGGACTGGACCGACACCGCGATCATGGTCGAGGTGCCCTCGGGCATCACCGGCAGCGTCGAGGTCGACGTCACCGCGCAGGGCCGCACGTCGAACGGCGTCGGCTTCACCGTGCAGTGATCGTCACGGCGCGACGCGCAGGCAGCTCTCGAACCACGCCGCGCCGAGCCGCTCGTCGCGCTGCACGATCCAGATCGGCACGTCCATCGTCTCGCCCTTGAGGTCGTGCGCGCTCGGCGACGTCCAGTCGTTGCCGATCGGCGGCATGTTGCCGAAGATGTCGCGCGCCCCGCCGGTCATGCCGGTCGAGAAGCTGCCGGCGCCCGCGGTCCACTGATACGTGATGCTCTCGGTGAACGTGTCGAGCTGACCGTCGAGCGTCGGGATGGTGTAGACCTCGTGGATGCCCGGCGGCTCGACCGGCATGATGTGCACGGTGGTGTCGGGCGGCACGACGATCGGCGAGGCCTGATCGACGCAGCGGCCGAGCGGCAGCACGAAGCCGTCGGCCGACGCGCTCGTGCTCGCGTCGATCTCGTCGAGGAACGGATTCTGGTTCGGCGTGCGATCGGGCGGGATGCGCGCCGCGATCTGCAGCGCCTTGCTCGCGTACAGGTCCTGGTCCGGATCGGCGCCCTCGCCGCCGACCCGCAGCATCACGTCGTACTGCTCGCCCTGCAGCCCGTGCAGCGCGTCGCCCGCCAGCGCCGACTCCACCACCGCGATCAGATCGGAGTCGGGCATCACGGTCGCGCACATCTGCGGCTCGGGGACCG
>DATJAE010000448.1:0-6583 GCA_035516595.1 Kofleriaceae bacterium
CGCTCGCCGCCGCCAAGCCGCGCGAGCCGGGCACGTGGAAGCCGCCGTCGCCGCCGCCCAAGGCGGCGACCGTGCGGCCGATCCCGTCGCTGGCTCCGGCGAGGCTGGAGCGGCCGGCCGCGCGCGCCGCCGTGATCGCGAAGGTCGACGTCGTCCCCACGCTCGCGCGGGTCGAGCCGGTCGAGCCGCCGCCGGAGCACGGCGAGCCCGCAGCGGTCCACGTCGAGCCCGCGCCGGTACCGCCCGAGCCCGCGCCCGAGCCCGCGCCGGTCGAGGTCGAGGTGTCGGTCGACGTCGAGCCGATCGCGGTCGAGCCGCCCGTCGCACCGCCGGTCGCGGTCGAGGCGCCGTCCCGCGTCGGCGCGGGGATGTTGCACGCGCGCTCGCGCCGCGCTCGGCGCGCCGAGCTGCCGATGCCCGCGCCCGGCGCGCCCACCGGCGCGCCGACGTTCGGCGCGAGCGTGCTGCAGGCGCGCCGCGGCAACCGCAAGCTGATCGCGGCGGTGGTGGTCGTGACCGCGCTCGCGATCGGCGGCCTGGTCTACGCCAAGCTCGCCGGCTCGAGCCCGGCGCCGGCGGCCGCAGCGCACGACCGCTAGCGACGCCGAGCGCCGCCGTGAACCGCCGCGCGCACGTGGACGCCGCCGGAGGCGTGCGTCGCGTGGTACTGCGCGTGGCTGGCGTAGCCGCCGCGGATCGGCTCGTGGCGGGCCCAGCCGGCCGGGCGATAGTGCGCGTAGCCCTCGGGATGCGCGATACCGCGCACGTGCTCGGGCACGACGTCGGCCCGCACCCAGCCGCCGCGGTACCAGCCCGAGCGGTACCAGAAGCCGCCGCGGTTCACCCAGTAGAAGTTGTCGACGAAGAACACCGGCTCGTCCCAGTCGGCGACCACCTCGACGCCGGGGCTGACCTCGACCAGGTCGCCGCTGCCGTCGTCGACCTCGCCGGGATACTGCGCGTCGGGCTCGTCGCTGTAGCACGCGGGCACGGCGAGCAACGTGGAGGCGAGAAGGATGGATCCCAGGAGCTTGGTCATCACCTCGAGAATCCACGCGCATCGCCGAGCGATCAAGCCATCAGCGCCGCTTCGACAGATCGCGGCCCGGCCGATGGCTGCTGCGCGCGCCCGAGCGCTTGCGCCCGCCGCTGCCGCGCACGGTGAGCTCCTCGCCGCGCCGCAGCACCGTCCCGCCGTGCTCGACGCCCGCCGCGATCGCGGCGGTATCGACCGAGATGTCGTCGGGGTTGTGCAGGCGATCGGTCTGGCGCAGCGGGCGCACGACGAGCGGACGCGGGTCGGAATCGCCGACGACGTCGCTGGCCTGGGGACGATGCGGACGCTTCGGGGCTCGAGGCTTCTTGGGGGTCGGCACGATCGAAGCCTACCGCGCGATCGCGGTCGCGGCTGCTGCCGGGCGGCAAGACCACGTGCGCCGGCGGCGGACGGCGAGGCGCGGGCTGTCCAGCGCGTGACCGCGCCGATGGCGCGGCGACCCTACGCGCGATCGCGATCGGCGGCATCGCAGCGGGCGAGCAGACGCGCATCGGACAGCGCGTGCGCGATCGCGCGGGCGCGATCGCGGGCGTCGTCGGCCTCGGCGCTGGCCCTGCCGATCCGCGAGATCATGAGCAGCGCCATCGCGCGCAGCCGGACGTGGCCGGCGTCGCCGGCGAACGTCGCGGCGCGCCGCGCGTGGGCGAGCGCGCCCTCGCGATCGCCGGTGCGATACAACCCGTACGCGATGCCGTTGGCGCGCCGGCTGCGCGCGAACGGGTGGGTCCCCGGCAAATCGGGCAGCTCGCGATGCAGCGCGAGCGCGCGCGCGAAGTCGCCGGCGTGGTTGAGCGCGTGGCCGACCTGGCCGACGTAGCGCGCGCGCAGGCAGTCGGCGTCGCCGCCGCGCAGCGCCGCGAGCTGGTCGGGCACCGCGGCGAGCTCGCCGGGCACGCGGGCCGGCTCGGCGCGGCTGGCGATCAGCGCGCGGCCGAGCGCGAGCTCGACCCGCGCGCGCGGGTCGTCGCTCGCGGTCGCCGCCGCGGTCGCGAGGTGGATGCCCGCGTCGCCGTAGGCGTTGGCGCGCAGCGCGAGCGTCGCGCGCGCGAGCGACAGCCAGGTCCGGCCGGCGCGGCTCTGGCTGGTCGGCGGGCGGTCCCACAGCTGCACGAGGTCGGCGGCCAGCGGCAGCGCGAGATCGACGAACCGCGAGTGGTACTGGCCCATGAAGCGCAGCCGATCGCCGACCTCGGCGGGCAAGCCGAACGTCGCGAGCAGGCGATCGCCCCACGTGCCGCCCGGCAGCGTGCCCCGCGCGCGCAGCCGGCGCAGCGCGCGGCCGATGCTCTCGACGTCCTCCTGGTAGCCGCGCAGCGCCGCGACCTTCTCGCACACCGCGACCAGCGAGCCGTGCTCGGCGACGAGGCCATCGAGGTAGGCGCCCCACACGAGCGCCGCGCCGGGCTGTCCGGGTTTCTGTCCGCGCGCCGCCATCGCTTCCTGGTTACAACAGGCCCGACAGGAAGTGTTCCATGCCCAGGACGTTCATCATCGGCGATATCCACGGCTGCTACCGCGAGCTGCTCGAGCTCTGCGATCGCGCGGCGATCGGCGATGACGACCTCGTGGTCAGCGTCGGCGATCTGGTCGATCGCGGCCCCGAGCCGGGCGCCGTGCTCGAGCTGTTCCGCACGCGCGCCCGCGCGCTCGCGATCTGCGGCAACCACGAGCGCAAGCACGTGCGCGGCGTGTTCTCGTACTCGCAGCAGGTCACGCGCGAGCAGCTCGGCGACCGCTACGCCGATCACGTGGCGTGGATGGCGACCCTGCCCTACCACTGGGAGCGCCCCGACGTGCGCGTCGTGCACTACGGGCTGTATCCCGGCGTGCCGCTCGCCGACGTGCCCGAGGACGTGCGCGCCGGCACGACGTCGGGCGAGGCCCGCCTGCGCGAGCGCTACGGCCCCGGCCACTGGTACGACGGCTATCGCGACGACGTGCCGGTCGTGTTCGGCCACCGCGTGCTCGCCGAGCCGCTCGTGATCGGAGATCGCGTGTTCGGCATCGACACCGGCGCGTGCCACGGCGGCAAGCTCACCGGCCTGCTGCTGCCCGAGCGCCGGCTCGTCCAGGTGCCCGCGCGCGAGGATCACTGGGTGCGCGTGCGCGCGCAGTGGCAGGTGCCGGTGATGAAGCGGCTCGACTGGTCGGCGATGACGTTCGAGCAGATCCAGCGCAGGCTGCGCGCCAAGGTCGATCCCGAGCTCGACCCGGGCGTGCTCGATCGCATCGCGGCGTGGTCCGACGGCGTGCTCGCCGCGCTGCCGCGGCTGCGCGACGCGCTCGACGCCGAGCTCGCGCGGCTCGACGGCGACGACTTCGGGCGCCGCGCGGCCGCGCACGCGGCCGGGTCGTGGCTGCTGCGCCGGCGCGCCGGGCGGCTGTCGTCCGACCGCCTCGGCTGCGCGACGCCAGCCGACGTCGCCAGGCTCGCGCGCGCACTCGGCATGCCGGTCGCGGCCGCGCCGTTCTAGCGTCGAGCGAGACCGAGTCTAGGCGCGCGCGCGGGGGCGGTAGCGCCGGAGGTAGTCCTTCAGGTCGTCCAGCGGGGTCGGCACCACGAGGCGCATCGGCACGCGCTCGGCCAGGGCGTCGATCCACAGCGCGGTCTCGAGGGGATCCGTGATCAGCACCGGCAGGTCCAGGTCGCTGTCGTCCATACACGATGCATCGACCGGACCCGGCGGACATCAAGTCAGTACTCGCCGTAGCGGCCCCTCACCGAGGCGAGCAACCTCGCGGGATCGAAGCCGACGCCGTCCTCGAGCACGAGCTCGACGTTCTCGATGTCGGCGATCCGGCTGGCCGGATCGCCCCGCACGACCACGAGATCGGCGTTCTTGCCCACCGCGATGCTGCCGATCTGATCGGCGCGGCCGAGGTAGCTTGCCCCGTTCGACGTGCCGATCTGGATCGCCTCGACCGGCGTGAATCCGGCCTCGACCAGCAGCTCGAGCTCGCGCTGGTCGCCGAACCCCGGCAGCACGCCGCCGTTGCCGGTCGGATCCGGCCCCGCGAGCAAGAGGCCGCCCGCCGCGACGAACGCGCGCTCGAGCGCCATGTCGTGCGCGAGCAGCACCGCGGGATCGAACGACCGCGGCGGCAGCGCTGTCGGGCGCGCGCGCATGTAGAGGTACGCCTGCCGCGCCTCGGGGGTCATCGCATCGAGCAGCTGCTGGCGCAGCGGCGGGCGGCCGGGCACGCCCGACTCGAACACCGGCAGGGTCGAGGTGATCGCGACGTGGTGCGCGACCAGCTTGGCGATCAGCGCGCGCGCCTCGGGCGAGTCCGGCGTCATCTTCATCAGCGTGGGCAGGCCGACCGTCGCGGGACACACGTCGGGCTGCTTGTCGGGATCGAGCTGGGTGTTGACGTAGAAGCCGTGCTCGAGATCGTCGATGCCGAGCTCGGCGGCCTCGTCATACGTCACCGCGCACAGGTGGCCGGTGATCTTGAGGTGGCGCGCGTGCACCGCCGCGATCGCCGCGGCGAGCTCGTCGCGCGTCAGGTTCATGTAGGCCTTGAACGAGGTCGCGCCGCGATCGGCCCAGTAGTCGACGAACTGGCGCGCCTCGTCGGGGCCGCTCAGGTGGTGCATCTGGATGAACGGGCTGGTCGCGCCCTCGAGGTACGGCCCGGTGACGTCCATGTGCGGGCCGACCAGCTTGCCGGCGTCGATCTCGGCCTTGAGGTTGAGATCGGCGTACGGCTCGACGCTGCCGGTCGTGCGGATCGTCGTGACGCCAGCGGCGAGGTAGAGCCGCGGCGAGCTGAACATCATCTGCGGCACGAGCAGCGGCGGCTCGGACTGCCAGTCGGCATCGAGGTTCGGTCGCGCGATGTAGTACAGGTGATCGTGCATCCCGACCAGGCCGGGCATCACGCTCGCGCCGCGCAGGTCGAGCACGGTCGTACCCGCCGCGGCCGGCACGTCGGCGCCGGGCTCGATCGCGACGATCTTGCCGCGATCGATCACGACGTCGCGATCCTCGACCGCCGGATGGCCGAGCCCGTCGATCACGCGGACGTGCGCGAGGATCACGCGCGGCGTGTCGACCGAGACGTAGCTCTTCACGGTCCTGGGCGCGGGCGGCGCGGGCGGCGCGGGCGGCGCGGGCGGTGCCGGCGCCGGTGCCGGGGCTGACGACGAGCCGCACGCGGCGAGCACCAGGGCGAGCCCGCGCGGCGTCACGACCGCACACCGAGCTCGTCGAGATGGTGCAGCATCCCGGCCGGATCGGCGAACACGCGGTACGCGCCGGCGCGCTCGAGCTCGGCCTCGCCGTAGCCGCCCGACTGCAGGCCGATGCCGAGCGCCCGCGCGCGCTGCGCCGCGAGCATGTCCCACACGCTGTCGCCGACCACGGTCGCGTCCTCGATCGCCACGCCGACCCGCTCGGCGGCGACCAGGAACAGGTCGGGATCCGGCTTGGCGTGCTCGACCTCGTCGCGCGTGACGATCGGATGGCGATCGACCGCGCCGCCGAGCAGGTCGAGCGTCGGCCGCGCGGTCTCGATCCGCGAGCTGGTCGCGATCGCCCACGGGATCCCGGCGGCGTCGAGCGCGGCGAGCAGCTCGCGCGCGCCGGGCAGCGGTCGCACCGCCGCGGCGTGGCGCAGGTAGGCCTCGGCGTGGTGCGCGCCGATCCGCTCGATGCGTGCGGGATCGATCGCTACGCCGGTCTCGCGCAGCAGCATGTTGACGAGCAGCCCGCCGCTCATGCCGATCCGCCGGTGCACCCGCCAGATCGACAGCGCGATGCCCTCGCGCTCGAGCGCCTCGTGCCATGCGAGCACGTGCTGGTACACGCTGTCGACCAGCGTGCCGTCGAGGTCGAACAGGAACGCGGCCTGCTTCATGCCGGCCCACGCTACACCGGATCACGCGACGCCGCCGCCGGCATCTGATCGAGCACCACGCCCGGGTCGAGCGCCGCGAACCAGGCGATTCGCCAGGCTCGGCGCCGGCGCGATCGGCAAGCTGCCTCGCGGCGTCGGCTCGCTTATCATCCATGCGTGTCGTGGGCCGATCTCGAGAGCTTGCTGGTCGCGCGCGAGCGCCCCGACGGCTCGGTCGTGCTGGTCGCGCGCGACGTGCGGCCGGCTACCGAGCTGGTCGCGTCCCGGCCGCTGTCGACGATCGTCGCGATCTGCCGGGTCTGCGCCGGCCGGCACGCGATCGCCAGCAAGCACGGCGGCCGCGGCGTCATGGTCTACGCGCACGCCGCGCCGCCCGCGTTCCTGATCGACGCGGTCAGCGCGGCGGGCGGCGTGGTCTACGACGGCAAGACCGATCGCGCGAGCCGCGGCGCGCTCGCCGCGACCGTCCAGCTCGACGCGGCGTTCGTCGACCTCGCGAGCGCGGTGCGCCGGCGGCTCGGCGCGAAGTCGTTCGCCGGCGCGCTCGACCTGCTCGAGGCCGAGCTGCGCCGCGCGCCGCAGGAGCCGGACGCGCGCTGGATCGCGGCGCTCGAGCTGGTCGCGCTCGCCGGCGAGCTGATCCGCGAGCGGCGCGCCGCGCGCTGG
>DATJAE010000449.1:0-2603 GCA_035516595.1 Kofleriaceae bacterium
CGCTCGCCGCCGAACATCGAGAACGCGAGGTACGCGCCGGCGGCCATCGCGGCGAGCCCGATCAGGATGACGATCTCGCCGGCGAGCGTGCCGAGCGTCGACTGCCAGCCCGGCCTGCGTTGGCGCGCGCCCACGGTATGCTCAGTCTATGTGGTTCCGGCGGTCGCCGCACGCCGTAACGGCGATCGCGCTGATCGCCGCGGCGCCGGTGCATGCGGAGGTCCCCGACTGGGCGCCCGGGCCGGCGAAGTTCGCGGTCACGCCATTCGAGAACCACGTCGCCAGCGGCCGCGCGCTCGACTGGATCATCGCCGAGGCCCCGTTCGAGCTCGCCGAGAAGACCGAGGCCGTGCTCGGGCTCGATCCGCTGAACGAGCCGCTCTACGTGCCGGGCGAGCAGGTGCCCGCCGACCCCGACACGGTCGCGGCGTACGGCGCCAAGCTCGGCGCGCAGTTCGTGGTGACCGGCTGGTTCGACAAGCCCGGCGACGTGCTCCGGATCGACGCGATCGTGTGGAAGATCGATCGCGGCAGCGCGACCGTCGCGGGCGAGGCCAAGCAGTCCGGGCCGCCGACCAGCTACCACCAGATCCTCGGCGACGTGATCGAGGGCGCGTGGAGCAAGGCGGGCTTCACGGTCGACGTCGCGCGCCGGGAGCAGCTGTCGCGCGCGCTCGCCAAGGACGAGTACCCGGTGTTCATGATGGGCCGGGGCCTCGGCTACATGACCGGCGCGATCGCCGCGATGACCGGCGGCGCCGGGCCCGACCTCAAGGCCGCCGACCACGATCTCGAGCGCGCGGTGTTCCTCGATCCGAAGCTGTACGAGGCGCAGCGGCTGATCGGCGAGCTCGATCTCGCGACCTCGCCGCCCGGCGACCCCAAGGCCGAGGCGCGCGCGGCCGGCAAGTTCAACTACGCGACCGACCTCGCGCCCGACGACATCGCGTCGCTGCGCGCGGCCTCGCTCGCGGCGGCGCGCGCCGGCAAGTGGGAGGTCGCGCGCGACGGCCTGGTCAAGCTGGTCGCGCGCCGGCCGTGGGACCTCGACGCGCGCTACCAGCTCGGCGCGGCGCTGTGGCAGCTCGGCGACGCCAAGGCGGCCGAGCGCCAGCTCGTGCAGGTCACCGCGCACGCGCCCGATCACCTCGCGGCGCGCCACGTGCTCGTGCTGATCCACGCGTCGCGCAGCGATACCAGGGCGCTGATCGCCGAGCTCGAGGCGATCGCCAAGCGCGCGCCCGACGACCTCGACGTCCGGGGAGATCTCGCGACGGCGTACGGCGCGATCGGGGAGTGGGCGAAGTCGGGCGACGCGCTCGAGCAGGTCGCGGCGGCGCGCCCCGAGGACATGGCGGTCGCGGT
The DNA here is from genome assembly GCA_035516595.1 of Kofleriaceae bacterium. GTDB lineage: Bacteria > Myxococcota_A > Polyangia > Haliangiales > Haliangiaceae > JABFXX01. The sequence continues at coordinate 1,366 of DATJAE010000449.1, forward strand.
GCGGGTCGGCGACGCGCGCCGCAAGGCCGGCGATCTCAAGGCCGCGCTGTCCTGGTACGCGAAGGCCAGCCGGATCGCGCCGGAGTCGAGCCTGCCCGGGTTCGCGTACGCGCAGGCCGAGTACGACGCCGGCGAGCTCGCCGAGGCCGCGCGCACCTACACCGCGCTCCAGAAGTTCGCGTTCGACGTGCCGGCGGCGTGGCAGGCGCTCGGCGCGATCGCGATCGTGCAGAACCGCGCCGACGACGCCGCGTGGTACCTGCGGCGCGCCGCGAAGGCCGCGCCGCGCAGCCTGATCACGCGCCGCGCGTTGATCGCCGCCGAGCTGATGCGCAAGGACAGCGCGGCCGCACACGCCCAGCTCGACGTCGCGCTGGCGGCGTGGCCCGACGACGCCCAGCTGCACTACCTCGCGGGCATCGCGTACGCGCAGGACGGCGATCGCAAGACCGCGCGCGACGAACAGGCGCGCGCGATCGCGTGCGCACCTGGCTACGCGCCCGCGCGCAGCGCGCTCGACGCGCTCGACGCCGGCGGCAGCCCGGTGCTGGCGTGGACGCCGGAGCTGGTCCGGCCGTGGGGCGACGGCGAGGCGCTCGCCGCCGCGCTCGACCAGTTCGCGGCGGTCGGTGCGGCGATGGCGATCGTGCGCGCGGAGTACCAGGGCCAGGTCGTCCACATCCTCGGCGCGCTCGGCCAGGGCCCGGCCGCGACCGTCAAGCCCGGGTCGGTCAAGCTGTGCCCGGCCGGCGAGCTCGCGGTCAACTGGGCCGCCGCGCAGCGCGCGCTCGCGGCGTACGAGCGACTCGGCGTCGAGCTCGAGGCCGAGTACCGCTACCTGGCGCGCCACGAGGATGCCGGGCTCGCGGCGGCGCTGTTGCCCAACGCGCGCGCCGCGCTCGCGCACGCCCAGCACGACTTCCAGCTCGCGCTCGCCGACGTCTCGGAGCTGCGCCAGGAGTGGGTGCGCGGCGCGCAGGCCGAGCTGCGCGTGGTCGGCTGCAGCGATCGCCTGCTCGCCGCCGCGGCCGCCGATCCGTCGCGCTACCACGTGATCGAGGAGGATCGACCGGAGACCGTGCCGACCCAGGCGCCGCCGCGCGCCAGGCCGCGCTCGACGTTCTTCGTCGACAACACCGGCTGCCCCGATCCGGTCAGCGTGTGGATCGACGGCCAGCCGATCGGCCAGGTCGCGCCCGGCCGGCGCAGCGCGCTGGTCGCCGACGCCGGTGCGCGCA
>DATJAE010000450.1:0-27885 GCA_035516595.1 Kofleriaceae bacterium
AGATGGGCAAGACCGACGACGTCGTGCGCCGGTTCGTGGCGCGCGCAGGCGAGTGTCCGGAAGATGCCGCGCGCGCGGCCGCGCAGGTGCTCGGCGGCTCGACCGGGATCGAGCCGGCGCGCCCGGCGCCGAAGCGGGCCCCGTCGTTGCCGATGCCGATGGGCAACGCCGAGCCGGTCAGCGGGCCGCGCAAGTGGCTGCGCTCGGCCACCAGCATCTTCTCGACCCGCGCGGGATCGCACGGCGAGCCGCCGCCGCCGCCGCCGCGCGCGCGCGGCGGCAACTCCAAGAGGTTCGACGCGCCGGTGCCGCTGTCGGAGTTCGCCAAGCGCCAGAAGGGCCAGCACACCGGCCACGGCCGCCGCGACCAGCTGACCGCGGGCGAGCGCACGCGCATCCTGCGCATGCTGCGCGACGAGGGCGGCCGCATCGCCGACGAGGAGTCGCAGGTGTTCGTCGGCGCGCCGCCCGCGCCGAAGTACGACTTCGACTTCGACGATTCGCCGGCGCCCGCGCCGCTGCCGTCGCCGTCGAGCGTCCACCAGGTGCCGCGCGGTGACATGCCGGCCAAGCCGGCGGTCGTGGTGGGTCTGGCGCAGGCCAACTCCGCCCGCCGCGCGAGGCGCCAGAGCGGGCCGCCGCCGGTGCCGGGCTCGCGCACCGCCAAGCCGCCGAGCCAGCCGCCGCCGGTTCGCCAGAAGCGCGAGCTGCCGCGCCCGTTCGAGGAAAAGACCCGCCAGGTCAGGGACGACGAGCTGATGGCCGCGCTGCGCGGCGCGCCCGGCCCGGGACGGCTCTCGTTCGACGACGATCGCAACGAGCCGTTCGACGAGCCGACCCGGATGGGCGACATCGATGCCAAGATGCTCGACGCGGCGGCCGCGGCCGGCCGGGCGATCCCGGTGCCCGAGAACGGCGAGTATCCGCCGCGCTTTCTCGCCGCCAACACCGAGCCGTCGGCGTCGATCTTCGAGAACAACGAGGACGAGGCGACGCGCATGGCGCACATCGATAGCGCGCGCAAGCCGCAGAGCACCGAGGAGCGCACTCGCGCGGTCGACATCCGCAACGACCCGAGCATCTCGGACATCGACTGGGACATCGATTAGCCGCGCATGGCGCCGGGGGCAAGCGATCGCGGAGGCAAGCCGGGCGACGACACCGTGCCCGCCAGCACCGCACCCGACGATCCGCTCGCCGCGCTGCACGATACGCCGGGCGATCGCTACCGGCTCGGCGTCGAGCTCGGCCGCGGCGGCATGGGCCGGGTGGTCGAGGCGTTCGATCGCCGGCTCGGCCGTACGGTCGCGCTCAAGGAGGTGCTGCCCAAGGGCGGCCCGGGGATCGCGCGGCGCTTCCTGCGCGAGGTCCAGATCACCGCGCGGCTCGAGCACCAGTCGATCGTGCCGCTCTACGACTCCGGCACGATGCCCGACGGCCGGCCGTACTACGTGATGCGGCGGGTCAGCGGCCGGCCGCTCGACGAGCTGATCGGGCGCGCCAGGACGCTGGGCGAGCGGCTCGCCTACCTGCCGAACCTGCTCGACGCGATCGCCGCGATCGCGCACGCCCACCGCCGCGGCGTGATCCATCGCGATCTCAAGCCGGCGAACATCCTGGTCGGCGATCTCGGCGAGACCGTCGTGATCGACTGGGGTCTCGCCAAGGTCGTCGGCGAGGAGAACGACGGCGACGCCGGCGCGGACGCGCTCGTGCCGAGCGCCGCCGACAGCCTCAAGACCCAGGTCGGCTCGGTGTTCGGCACGCCGGGCTTCATGCCGCCCGAGCAGGCGCGCGGCGAGGAGCTCGGCCCGCGCAGCGACGTGTTCGCGCTCGGCGCGACCCTGTACCAGCTGCTGGCGGGCCGCCCACCGGTGGTCGGCACCAGCGCGACCGAGATGATCCAGGCCACCCACGAGCATCGCATCCAGCCGGTCGCCGAGCTGTGCCCGGCCGCGCCGCCCGAGCTGGTCGCGATCGTCGACAAGGCGCTCGGCCACGCGCCCGAGACGCGCTATCCCGACGCCGGCGCGCTCGCCGAGGACGTCCGCCGGTTCCTCACCGGGCAGCTGGTCGCGGCGCACCAGTACACCCGCCGCCAGCGGATCGGCCGGTTCGCGCGCAGGCACCGCGCGCCGCTGTCGGTCGCCGCGCTCGCGCTGGTCGCGGTCGCCGTGCTCGCGTGGATCGGCGTGCACCGCGTGATCGAGGAACGCGATGTCGCGCAGCGCGCGAACGAGGGGGCGGAGCAGGCGCGGCGCGACCTCGAGCGCACCGCCGCGAACCTCGCCGACCAGCGCGACGTCGGCATCGTGCTGCGCGCGCGTGCGCTGGTCGACTCGAACCCGACCCAGGCGATCGCCGCGCTCAAGCAGCTCGATGCCTCGAGCAAGCACCTCGCCGAGGCCCAGGCGGTCGCCAAGTCCGCGGTGGTGCGCGGCGTCGCCTACGGCGTGCCGACGTTCGAGGGCCTGACCGCGTCGTTCGAGCTGTCGCCGGATGGCCGGCTGCTGCTCCACGCGGTCCAGCCCGGCGGGCTCGAGGTCGTCGACCTGACGTCTCGCCGGATCGTGCTGCGGCGGACCTACGCGCTGGGCAGCCACGCGACGTGGCTCGCCGGCCATCGCATCCTGGTGACCAACTCGCGGGTGCCGGCGCGGCTGCTCGACGTCGCCACCGGCACCGACAAGCCGTTCGGCCCGGCGATGGACGAGGTCTACGCGACCGCGCTCGGCGACGTCGTGTCGTTCCTCGACGGCGACCGTCACGCGCAGCGGCTCGACGTCGCGACCGGCGCGATCGCCCCGGTCGGTCCGGGCGCGGTCGCGCGCCAGATCAGGCCCGCGCCGGATGGCTCGTGGTTCGCGGTCGCGGCTCGCGACCGCGTGACCGTCTACGATCGCGCCGGCGTCGAGATCTTTCATCACGAGATCAAGGACCCGCTGATCCAGGTCGGCCGCACCGGCCATCTCGCGATGTACAACACGTTCGAGGCCTGGGACATCCAGCCCGGCGCGGCGCACCCGCAGCTCACCCACATCCCGCCCGGCCTGTTCGTGATCGCGGTGTTCTACCGCGACGACGAGATGCTCGTGGTCAGCGGCGACCGCCTGCTCGGGTGGGACGGCCACACGATCACGCCGCGCGGCACGCTGCCCGAGGGCACGATCACCAGCGTGGTCGGGGCGTGGTCGGTCGCGCTGCTCGCCGCGAGCGATAGCCGGCTGCACTTCTACGGCGATGACTTCCACGGCAGCGTCGAGATGCCGGACATCGGCAAGCCGCCGCGGGTCGCCGCGCGGTTCGGCTCGACCCAGATCGCCACCGTCGGGCTCGGCGTGATCTACCTGTGGGACGGCGAGGCCTTCCTGCCGCGCACGCTGCGCGGCCCGCCGGTGCCGGCGGTGTTCGTTCGCGAGACCACGCTCATCCAGCAGGGCGCGTCGCCGCTCGAGTACCACTGGACCGAGCTGCCGAGCGGCGCCGCCACGCCGATCGAGCTGCCGCGGCTCTCCGCCCTGCCGGCGATCACGTGGGAACGCGACGGCCGCGCGCTGCTCGCGTCGATCGATCCCGACAAGGCGTACGGCGATCTGATCGTGCTGGATGCCGGCGGCCGCGCCCCGTACTCGATCACCGGCGTGCGCTATCCACTGATCGCGCGGCTGGCCTCGGGCGATCGCCTCGTGCTCGCGGCCGACAACGGGCGCGTGATGGTGCAGCAGGGCGACCGGCCGCCGAGCCAGCTGCTCGCGCTCGACGGCGAGGTCGAGTCGTTCACCCTGTTCGGCGACCACCAGATCGCGGCGCTGAGCGATCGCGGCGAGCTGGTGCGCGCGCGGCTCGACGGCAGCGATCTGGTGCGCACGCGCATCCACGACCAGCCGAGCTTCCTCGCGGGGCGCGGCGATCACGTGCTGCTGGTCGACAAGGATCGCCTGCTGCAGTGGGACGGGGACATCCAGCCGGTCGCGACGTTCACCGGCGCGCCGATCCGCGAGCTGATGGCCGGGGCGGGCGGCACGGTCGTGATCCAGGAGGACAACCAGGCCACCTACCTGCCCGACGGGTCGAGCGATCACCACCGGATCTTTCCGCCCGGGCCGGCCGCGCCGACCGGCAACGCCGACGGCACGATGTTCGTCTCGCTCGGCGGCAACGGCCAGATCGAGCTCGTCGAGCTGCCGTCGTGCGCGCGCTGGACCCTGCCGAGCGAGTACACCGGCAACGCGATGCTCGCGGTGTCGCCTTCGGGCACCGAGCTGCTCCAGGGCACGCTGTCCGGCCACGAGCTGCGCCGGCTGCCGCGGCCGGGCGGCGACTTCCGCGAGTGGCTCGACGACCTGACCAACGCGTCCGAGGACGCCGACTATCGCCTCGACTGGCCGTGGACCGGGCGGTCGCCCGCGCCGTGACGGTGTCGATCGACACCGAAGCCCGGCCGCGCACGCCGCATCGTGACGACCAGGAGGCTCGTCATGATCGATCTCGTCCACCGCCTGCGCCGGATCGCCCAGATGGCCGGCGACGACCGGCGCCGCGCTCTCGAGGACGCGGTGCGCGCCGACCCGCGCGCCGGCCGCGCGCTGCTCGAGCAGCACCAGCCGCGCGAGGTCGCCGCGGCGCTCATGCGGCTGTGCGCCGCGCTCGGCTTCGAGAGCCTGGACCACGCCGCGCGGCTGTGCGCGTGGTGCCGGCTGCTCGGCGGCGCGGCCGGGCTCGCCGGCGACGAGCTCGATGGCCTGGTGCTCGGCGCGCAGGTCCACGACGTCGGCAAGCTCGGCGTCGCGGCCGGCGTGCTCGGCGCGGCCGACGCGCTCACCGCGACCGAGCTCGACTGGATCCGCATGCACGGCTCGCTCGGCCACGCGCTGCTCGCCGGCGTGCCGGGGCTCGAGCCCGCGCGCGAGCTCGTCCTCCACCACCACGAGTACTGGAACGGCACCGGCTATCCCGAGGGCCGGCGCGGCCCGGCGATCCCGCGGGCGGCGCGCGTGTTCGTGCTGGTCGACTCGTACGAGGCGATGGTGCGCGACGACGTCGCGTATCGCGCGTGCCGCGACCACGCCGCGGCGCGCGACGAGCTGATCGAGCTGGCCGGGGTGCGCTACGACCCCGAGCTGGTCGCGCTGTGGCGCACGATCGATCGCGCGCGCTGGGAGGCGGTCGCCGAGCGTGATACACGCACGACGTGGGCCGCGTAGAGCTCCTGCTGCGCGCGCCGCTGTTCGCGGCGATGCCGCGATCGGTGGTCGACGGGCTCGCCGCGCGGGCCACCCGCCGGCAGGTGCGCGCCGGGCAGCGCGTGCTCGCCCGCGACGACGCGGCGGTCGTGGTCGTCGTCGCAGGCCGGCTCGCGGTGGTCGACGGCGACGCGGTCGTGCGCTCGCTCGCGGCGCCGGCGGTGGTCGGGATCTCGCTCGCGGCGGGCGCGCCGGCCTCGGCCGAGCTGCGCGCCGGCGAGGACTGCGAGCTCGTGGTGGTCCCGGCCGACGCGATGGCCGCCGCGCTGCGCCGCCACCCCGAGGTCGCGCTCGCCGCGCTGGTCCACCTCGGCGGGGTGATCGCCGAGCTGTCCGCCGAGGTCGCGGCGCTGCGCCGCCACGGCCTGGCCGAACGGGTACGTCACCGGCTGGCCGCGCTCGGCGCCGGCCGGCGCGAGCTGGCGATCACCCACGCCCGGCTGGCCGAGGAGGTCGGTGGGACGCGCGCCAACGTGTCCCGCGCCCTGGCCCGGCTGGAACGTGAAGGAATCGTCCGCAGACGCCGCGGCCGGATCGAGCTTGTGTAGTATGGCGCGGTGTTGGCGACGCAGATCAGACAGAAGGACAGCGTGTTCTATTTCTGCGGGTATCCATCGGATGACCTGCTCGACAAGGTCCGGTTCATCAGCCGGTTCTACGCGGAGGGGGCGCCGAGCCTGGCGGGCGACGACATCGAGGACAGCGACGAGGTCGCGCAGTTCATCTCGAAGATCGAGTCGAGCGACGCGGCGTTCCAGCGCCAGCTCGGCCGCGCCAAGGTCACCGCGATCAAGAACTTCTACGAGACCGCGGTGAGCCAGCCGCCGATCCCCGGCACCGTGCTGCTGTTCACCGAGGAGAAGCTCAAGTTCGACCCGGTGAAGCCGTTCACCAACGTCGGCAACCTGTCCGAGCCGCGTGGCAAGTACCTCATCATCGACGGCCAGCACCGGCTCGCCGCGCTCCACTTCTTCCAGCGCGAGCGCCCCGACGATGCCAAGACGATCCACGTGCCCTGCGTGATCTTCGACGGCAAGAGTGAGGACTTCGCGACCGAGATGTTCGTGATCATCAACTCGACGCCGACCCGCATCAACAAGAGCCACCTGGTCGACCTCTACGAGAAGGTGTCGTGGGCGGCGCCCGACAAGAAGTTCGCGGCGCGCGTGGTCGATCACCTCTACCGCGAGGGCGACTCGCCGCTGCGCTACAAGATCAACCGGCTCGGCGGGCGCAGCAAGCAGGAGAAGTGGATCCTCCAGGCCGAGCTGTTCAACGAGATCCACAAGTGGGCGCTCGCCGACTGGAAGCGGATCAAGAAGAAGCCGAGCTGGCAGCGCGAGGCCGAGAAGCACTACGAGATCGTGCGCGACTTCCTGCGCGCCGCCGAGAAGGCGTGGGGCGACGCGTGGGGCCACCAGAGCTACATGGTGACCCGCCCGGTGACGCTCAAGGCGATGCTGCGGGTGTGCGCCGACCTGTCCGCCGAGGACGGCGAGGCCGACGATCGGGTCAAGCGCTGGACGCGCCGGCTCCAGCCGTGGACCGAGCTCGCCAAGCAGTTCCGGATCGAGGGCTTCTACGAGCGGTTCCCCGCCAAGGGTCAGGTCGAGCGCGTCGCGCGCATCCACCGCGAGCTGGCGCGCACGATCAACGTCGTGCGGCGCGGCAAGGAGCTGGGCGAGGAGGAGTGACCGCGGTCTACTTCACGTGGCCGGATCGGCGGTTTCGTTACGAGTGCCGCGGCTGCGCCGCGTGCTGCAAGGGCCACGGCATCGGGATCGCGAGCGATCAGCTGGTGCCGCTGGTCGCGCGGCGGCCCGAGCTCGCCGCGTTCGTGCGGCGGCGCGGCGACGCGATCACCGCGTTCAACCCGCGCGATCGCTGCTGGTTCCTCGCCGACGACGGGCTGTGCCGGATCGAGGTCGAGGACGGCCGCGCCGCCAAGCCGGCGTCGTGCCGGCTGTTCCCGTTCAACCGGGTGTTCCGCGCCGGCGGCATCACCGTGATCGACTTCAACAGCGTGATCTGTCCGCTCCAGCTCGCCGACGGCGATGGCATCGCGCACGCCGACGTGCTCGCCGAGCTCGCGGCGATCACCGACCCGGCGATCGTCGGCACGCCGCTGCCCGCCGACGACGCGCTGCTGGCGCGCGAGCGGGCGATCGCCGACGCGATCTTCGCCGCGCCGGAGCTTTCCGCCGCGTGGGCCGCGCAGGGCGGGGCGGGCGAGCTCGCCGGCTTCGAGGCGGTGATCGGCCTTCCGTGGCGCGCGCCCGAGGCCGCCACGCTCGCCGCCGCGCTCCACGTCACGCCGTCGTTGCGGTTCAACGAGCTCTACGGCCCGCGCGGCTATGCGCGCGGCGCGCTCGCCCGGATGTGGCGCGCCTGGCTCGGCTTCGCGGCGCTCGGCGCCGAGCTCGCGCAGCGCGCGCTCGGCATGCAGGAGCTGACCACGATCTGGTCGGAGCAGGCGCCGATCATGCACGCGATCGCGCGCTGGGACGACGTCGCGCGCCTGCCGCCCGGGCCGATCGAGCTGCCGGGCGATCCGCTGGTCCGCCAGCTCGCGCAGCGCCTGGTCGACAACCGCAAGCCGCGCCGCCCGCTCGGCGAGGTGATCGCCGGTGCGCTCGGCGGCGCGGAGCCCGCGGCGCGCGTCGCCGCGCTCAAGCAGGCCGACGCGATCGTGAAGACCGCGCTAGCTCACCAGACCACGCACTGATGCGCCGGGCGCATCTTCGCGCCGACCTTGCAATTGAACGCCTTGGCGAAGTCGGGGGTCGCCTGCAGCGCACCGTCGACCCGCCAGTGCGCGGGCGAGTGGACGTCGATCGTGGCGATCAGCCTCTCGAAGTCGGGGCGCATCTTCGTGCACCACGCCTGGCCGAACGCCAGGAAGAACTGCTGGTCCTCGGTGAAGCCGTCGGCGACCACGGTGTCGGGCGCGCTCGCGCGCAGCGAGCGATACGCCGCGAGCGCCAGCTTGACGCCGCCGATGTCCGCGATGTTCTCGCCCACCGTGTTCGCGCCGTTGACCTTGCCGCCGCCGGCGACGCCGTAGCCGCTGTACTGATCGATCACGCACTGCGTGCGCTGCTTGAACTGCTGCTCGGTCTCGGGCTTCCACCAGTCGCGCAGGTTGCCGTCGGCGTCGTACTGCGCGCCCTGATCGTCGAAGCCGTGGGTCAGCTCGTGGCCGACCACCACGCCCATCGCGCCGAGGTTCACCGGGATCGACGCGTCGACCGAATAGAACGGCGGCTGCAGGATCCCGGCCGGGAACACCATGCCGTTGAGCTGCGGATCGTAGTAGGCGTTGACCGTCGGCGCGGTCATCTGCCAGTCGTCGCGATCGACCGGCTTGCCGATCTTGGCGAGCTGGCGCGCGTACTCGGCCTTGCGCGCCGCGATCGCGTTTCCGCCCCACATCTTGGGCTCGATCGCGAAGCTGTAGCTGCGCCAGTGCTTGGGGTAGCCGATCTGATACGCCATCGCCTGGAGCTTCGCGGCCGCCTTGGCCTTGGTGTCGGCGTCCATCCACGGCAGCGCCGCGAGGTTCGCGGTCATCGCGTCGACGATCGCGTGGACCTGGGTCTCGGCCGCCGACTTGCTGTCGCCGCCGAACCGGTCGCGCACGAACGCCTGGCCGAGCAGATCGCCGAGCGAGGAATCGGTGAGCCCGGTGCAGCGCTTCCAGCGCGGCCGCTGCTCGGGCTGGCCGGTCAGCGCCTGGCTGAACTGGAACCGGCGGTCCTCGATCTCCTTGGTGAGGTAGTTCGCGGTCTGGCGCACGACGTACGAGGTCAGGTAGGCGCGCCACACCGCGGGCTTGGTCCTGGCGATCAGCGCGTCGACGCCGGCCAGGAAGTCCTTCGAGGTCACGGTGACGTCCTTGACCTCCTTGAGCCCGACCGTCTTCCAGAACAGCTCCCAGTCGAATTTCGGCATCGCCGCCGCGACGCCGCCGCGATCGATCTTGTTGTACATGCCCTTGGGATCGCGGCGCGCGACCTTGTCCTTGGACACCTTCGCGATCTCGGTCTCGAGCGCCAGGTCCTGCGCCGCGTCGCGCTCCGCGGCGCCCTTCGGCTCGCCGGCCTCGACCAGCGTCGCCGCGACGTAGTCCTGGTACGCCGCGCGCACCTTCTTCGACTGGTCGTCGTCCTTCAGGTAGTAGTCGCGGTCGGGCAGCCCGAGGCCGCCCTGATCGACCTGCGCGATCACGTTGCGCGCGTCGGCCGAGTCCTGCACCGGCGAGAGCACGAACAGCGCGTCGAGCCCCTGCGAGTGCAGGATCGCGATCGCGCGCGTCAGCGACTTGGCGTCCTTGACGTCGCGGACCACGTCGAGCATCGGCTTGATCGGCTTGATCCCGAGCTTGGCGATCGAAGCCTCGTCCATGCACGAGCCGTAGAACGCGCCGAGCTTCTGCAGGATCGGATCGTCGCCCGGCTTGGTGCGCGCCTGCTCGAGCACGCCGTGCTCGTACTCCTCGTTGCGATCGCCGATCGACACGAAGCTGCGCGACGCCAGCGGCTTGTCGCTCGGGATCTCGGTCCTGGCGATCCAGCCGCCGCACGCGAACTGGTAGAAGTCGTCGCACGGGTCGGCGGTGCGATCGAGCGCGTCGGGATCGAGGCCGATCGCCGCGAGCGTCTTGTTGGTGATCGGCTTCTGTGGAACGCTGGACACCGGCTCGGGCGCGGGCGTTGGGTGCGGCGGCGGCTCCATCGGCGGCGGTGCGGGCGCAACGGGTTGTTGTTGGCCGGAACCACACGCGACGAGGACGAGCAAGACGATCGTGGTGCGCATCGCGCGTGCGATACCACGAAAGCCTCGCTTGACGCGCTCGGAGGGCATGAGTCACGATATGAGTCCGACAAAGGGGGCCCGGTATGAACTGTCCGACTTGCGGAGCGCCTTACGCTCCGGGCACGGCGATGTGTGCAACGTGTGGCACCAACCTGGTCGCGGCGCCGCCGCCCGGGATGGGGATGCCGCCCGGCATGGGCATGCCCGGGCCATACGACACGCCGATGATGCCGCGCACCTCGGGCATGGCGATCGCGGGGTTCGTGCTGGCGTTCTTCTGCAGCTTGCTCGGCCTGATCTTCTCGATCATCGGCTACAACGAGTGCAAGCGCTCGAACGGCATGGTGACGGGTGAGGGCCTCGCGCTTGCAGGCATCATCATCTCGATCATTTCGATGTTGCTCGGCATCGCCATCATGGCAAGCAAGTAGACATGTACCGCGACGATCAAGAAGCGGCGTTCGCGCGGATCCAGGTGCTCCAGAAGGAGCTCGACGACGCGCAGGGTCAGGCCGTACAGGACAAGCAGCGCATCGCGCTACTCGTGGGTCAGCTGCAAGCGACCCAGCAGGCGCTCGCGCGGATGGGCGGCCAGCTCCAGTATCAGTATCCCGGTCAGCACGACTATCAGTTCCCGTCGCGCAGCGGCACGGTGCTGACGCTCGGCATCCTGTCGCTCGCGGTGTGCACCGTGCTCGGCCCGATCGCGTGGTCGATGGGCAACGAGGAGATCCGCCGGATCGACTCGGGCCTGACCTCGCCGATGAGCCGCGGCTCGGTCACCGCGGGCCGGGTGTGCGGGATCGTCGCGACCTGCTTCCTGATGCTCGCGGCGGCGATGATCTTCTTCATGCTCGTCACGATCCACTAGTGCTCGCGCGGATCGCGGCCGCGGTGTTCGCGCTCTCGATCGCGGCGACGCTCGCGATCGGCGCGCTGGGTCCGGCGTCGTGGCAGTCCGCGGTCGCGAGCGACGGTCCGGCGTGCCCGTTCAAGCGGATCACCGGCCTGCCCTGTCCGTTCTGCGGGATGACGCGCGCGACGCTCGCGATGGGCGGCGGTCACTGGCATCGCGCGTTCGAGCTCCACCCGTTCGCGCCGATCGTGCTCGCCGGCATCGTCGTCATGCTCGGCCTGATCATCGCCGGCAAGACCTCTTCGTTGCTGTCCGGACACCGACCACAACTGATACTTGGCGCGATCCTAACGGTCTGGATCCTCCGACTAATTCTGGGGTGAGGCGGAATACCGATCATACCTGCAGATCGTGCTTGTGCTGGTCCATGCACTTCGACGAAAGTCGCCGGCCAACAGGGAGAACACACATGGCTGAAGGAAGACGTCCTGGTGGTTTGACGGCGCTCGCGGTGCTCAACTTCGTCTTTGCGGGGCTCGGCCTGCTCGCGCTGCTCGCGGTCTTCGCGTTGCTCAGCGCGGCGGACACCTCGCTCAGCAAGGCGGGCGCGGAGGTTCACATTAGCTCGGGCGTGATCTACGGCCTGATCCTCCTCGGGATCTTGCGCGAGATCATCATGATCGTGGCCGGCGTCGGCTACCTCGGCCAGAAGCGGTTCCTCGGCCGCACGCTCGGCAACGTGTACGGCCTGCTCGCGATCGCGGACACCGCGATCGGCATCGGGCTCGCGCACACCGGCGTTGGCGTCGGCGCGATCATCGGCCTCATCTATCCGATCCTCACCCTGATCCTGATCAACACGACGTTCAAGGACGACCTGGTGAACTGATCCGAGCGCCGCGATGCTGCGTCCCCCGCACCTGAAGTTGATCGCGAGGCACTCGGTCCGCCACGGGTTGCGGGGCGGCGCGGGGCTCATCGCGGTACTCGCCACGTTGCTGATCGGCCTGTTGCTGACCAGCATCGTGATCAGTCCGCTCGACGCGGTCGAGCAACAGCTCAACCGCCACAGCGAGCTCGACGCCCAGGAAGTCGCCGCGTATCGCGAACAGGCTGGCCGCGAGGTCATCAAGATCGCGAAGGGCACGACCGAGTGGGCGATGGGCGTGTCGGACGAGCAGATCGACTATCTGCTCGGCGACAAGCCCGCGATGATCTCCGCCCTGCTGATCCTGCTGATGCTGGTCGTGCCGTTGTGCGCCTGCCTGGGCGCGTTCAACCAGACCTCCGGCGACATCGGATCGAAGGGCCTGCGTTATCTCCTGATACGCACCGAACGCCAGAACATCTTCATAGGTCGCTTCATCGGGACGGCGATCTTCACGGCGTTCGTGTTCCTCGTGCTGTTCCTGATCCTCGCGCTCTACATCGGGCTCAAGGTTCACGTCCATCCGACCGGCGACATGCTGCTCTGGCTGGCCGGCGGCTACGTCCGCATCGTGCTGTTCTCGCTGCCCTACGTCGCGCTGTGCGCGTGGGTGTCGGGCTCGATCGACAGCCCGTTCGGCGCGCTCGTGCTCGCGATGCTGTTCGCGTACCTGTGGCCGCTGTTCGTGTTCATCGGCACGCGCCAGAACGAGGGCTTCCACTACCTCCAGTACGCGACGCCGTGGGGCTACAAGTGGTGGCTGTTCTCCGAAAGCCCCGGGATGGTCGCGGGCGGCGTGGCGGTGATGCTCGCGTTCACGGCCGCGCTCGTCGTGCTCGGCAACTACCGGTTCGCGAAGCGAGATCTCTGATCATGGGTGAGGCAGTCAGGATCGAAGGCGTCACCAAGGTCTTCGGCAAGCAGAAGGCGCTCGACAACGTCACGTTCTCGATCCCCGAGCACAGCGTGTTCGGCCTGCTCGGCCCCAACGGCGCGGGCAAGACCACGCTGTTCTCGCTGATCGCGAACTTCCTCAAGGTCAACGCCGGCACCATCAAGGTGCTCGGCACCGACGTCGACAGCATCGGCGACCTCCAGGGCAAGCTGTCGATCTTGCCGCAGGACGCGCTGTTCCAGGCCAACGTGCCGGTGCGCGAGCAGCTCGAGTTCTTCTGCGCGCTGTCGGGCATGAAACGCGAGGCGGCCACCGCCGAGACCCGGCGCGTGCTCGAGATGGTCGGCCTGCTCGAGGTCGAGAAGAAGAACGCGCGCTCGCTGTCGCACGGCATGACCAAGCGGCTCGGCATCGCGCAGGCGTTCCTCGGCAAGCCCGAGGTCGTGATCCTCGACGAGCCGACCGCCGGCCTCGACCCGGTCAACGCCGCCGCGGTGCGCACGCTGGTGCGCGACATCAAGAGCAAGGCGAAGGCCACGCTCATCATCTCGTCGCACAACCTGGCCGAGATCCAGGAGCTGTGCGGCATGGTCGCGATCATCGACAAGGGCGTGCTCAAGGAGTGCCGCTCGGTGGCCGAGCTCACCGAGACCTCCGGCATCGTGCGCTTCACGTTCGGCAAGCACCTGTCGGAGGCCGAGCAGTCGCTGCTCGAGAGCCTGCCCGGCGTGGCGGGCGTGACGGTCGATACCCAGGACGAGTATTCGGTCGAGATCAAGCCGGCCGAGGGCCAGAGCGTGCAGGAGCTGATCGCCGCGCTGGTCGGGGCGCTCGCCGCCAAGGGCCTGGTGCCGCGCTCGGTCAAGGAAGGCGCCTCGCTCGAGGAGAAGTTCCTCGAGGTCACGAAGGCGAAAGCCTAGACGTGCTGGTCGACCAGGATGTGATTGCCATCCGGGTCGACGATCATGAAGTGAGCCGGGCCGCGTGAGGTCTCGTCGACCGCGACCTTGGGCGTGATGCCCCTGGCCACGAGCTGGCGCTGCAGCTCGCGCACGTCGGTGAACGTGGCGAGCGGCTGGCCGGCGCGATCCCAGCCGGGGTTGAACGTCAGGATGTTGCGCTCGAACATCCCCTGGAACAGCCCGATCGCGGCGTCGCCGTTGCCGAGGATGACGAAGCTCTTGTCGTTGCCGCCGAGCTTGGTGAATCCGAGCTTCTCGTAGAACGCGCGAGAGGCGGCGAGGTCCGTGACGGCGAGGCTGATCGAGAACGCTCCGAGGGTTGTGGTAGGTGCTTTCATGCGCGCATCCTCGCGCACGAGCCGGAGCGCCGACTTGCCAGATCTTGCGAATCTCGATTATGTCGGCCGGGTCAACCGCGCGCTCGACCACGTGATGCGCAACCTCGACCAGCCGCTGCCGCTCGACGAGGTCGCGCGGGTCGCGTGCTTCTCGAGCTTTCACTTCCACCGGATCTTCCGCGCGCTGACCGGCGAGACGCTCGCGCAGCTGGTCAAGCGCGCGCGCCTCGAGCGCGCGGTGTACCTCATGTCGCACCGCAAGGACACCTCGCTCACCGAGATCGCGCTCGCGTGTGGGTTCTCGTCGAGCTCGGACTTCTCGCGGAGCTTTCGCGACCACTACGGCGTGCCGCCGAGCGCGTTCGACGTCCAGCGCTTCCGCGACGCGCACCGCGAAGCGTTCGCCGGGGCGCGCCTGCCGCCGGGCGAGAACCCGGACGGCTTCGCGGTCCGGCTGCGCGACGTCCCCGCGCGGCGGGTCGCGTACGTGCGCGTGCACAAGCCCTACGAGGGCGGCGCGGTCGCGGCGGCCGAGCGGATGCTCGCGTGGGCGCGCCGGCGCGGCCTGGCCGGCGGCCAGTGGCTCGGCTACCAGTGGGACGATCCCGAGATCGTCGAGCTCGCGCGCTGCCGCTACGACGTCGGGCTCGAGGTCCCCGACGGCGTCGTCGCCGACGGCGAGGTCGGCATCCAGCTGTTCCCCGCGATGAAGCTCGCCGAGCTCGACCTCGCCGGCTCGATCGAGCTCGAGCTGCGGGCGCTCGACTGGCTGTACGGCAGCTGGCTGCCGACCAGCGGCTGGGCGCCCGACCACCAGCCGTGCTTCGAGGCGTGGAACGGCGAGCCGTTCGCGCATGGCACGACGCACTTCGAGCTGCGCCTGCAGCTCGCGGTGACCGACGCCGCGGTGCCGCCGTGACCTGGTGTACGTTCGTGCGATGCGCACGCTGCTCGCGGTGATCGCCGTCCTGGGTTGTGACCACGGCTCGCCGCCCGGCGCGACCGATCTGGGCGCGAGCCTGCGCGTCCCGACGGTCGCCAACCACGGGCTGATCGCGCTCGATCCCGCGCTGCCGATGGTCGTCGTCACCCCGACCGGCATCGTGATCGACGGCAAGGCGATCGAGGCGGTGTCCGGTGGCGACGTCGATCCTGCGGACAAGGAGGGCGGCGCGCTCGGCCTGACCATCCCGCGCGTGCGCGACTTCATGAAGGCGTTCGCCGCCGAGCAGGTCAAGCGAGGCACGCCGGCCGCCGCGGTTACCCTCGCGATCGATCCGACCACGCCGTATCACCTGCTGGTCGAGGTCATGTTCAGCCTCAAGCAAGCCGGCATGCACCGCTTCGTGATCGGGGTCCGTGCCGGGTCGGCGCTCGAGGGCATCCCGATCGAGCTGCCGGAGAGCGCGCCGCCGCGCGCGGAAAAGCAGCTCGGGATGTTCGTGACGCTCGCGAAGGCGCACGTCCAGGTCTGGTCGATCTCCGGCGAGGAGGGCACGCTCAAGGCGCCGGCGCTCGACGTCCCGGCCGGTCGCGTCGCCGACGTGCAGAAGACCCTCGAGGACATCGCCGATCGGCGCTGGCACGGCGCCCCGCGCGCCGACGTCGACCGCCAGATCGTGGTCATGGCGGACTCCACGACCTCGATGCAACAGGTCGCGGACGTGATGGTCGCGGTGCGAACGCGCGCCGACGGCAGCGAGCTGTTTCCGACGCTGCTGCTGTCGTCGGGCATCGAGTAGCTGAAGCAACATCGCGCTTGCACGCACGCACGTGCTGCACGTCAACGCGTGGGAGAGCGACGGCACGCTGCACCAGTCGGCCGAGGTCACGTTCACGCGGTAGCGCGGCGAGCGTCACGCGCGCTTGTCGTACTTGTCCTCGCGGCGCTGGCCGAACAGCATCCGCTGCTCGAGGTGGCCGCGCAGCGCGACGTAGAAGTCACGCAGGAAGCGCGCGTCGTCGGCGACGCGTCCGGTGTAGCCGATCTTGCCGCGGATCTTGTCGGCCACGGTCTGCACCGCGTCGCGGTAGGCATCGGACTTCGGATTCTGGCGGAGCACGCCCTCGAGCACCTGGAGCTCGTAGATGCCGTAGACGCCGAGCTGCTCGGTGGTGAACGCGTAGGTCGGCGCGGCCTGCTGGCGCATCTGCATCGACACCGCGGCCTGATCGACCAGATCCGGCGCGAGCACGACCTTGGGCTGCACCACGACCCGGGTGCCGCCGATCAGGTCGCCGACCCGCAGCTTGTCGCGGTTGAACAGCGGCAGCAGCATGAACACGAACGTCCACGCGCCGGCGGCGAGCAGCGCCCAGCCCGGCGCATTCGGCCACAGCAGGCGGTTCGCGAGCAGGAACCGCATCGGCGTCCACACCTCGAGCTCGCGCACCAGGTTGCGCGCGAGCACGCTGCCGGCCTCGAGCTGGCCGCCGCGCGCGTCGATCACGCGGATGCCGATCCAGCGCTTGCCGGGCGTCGAGCCCTGCCAGCGGACCTCGAAGAACGGGAAGTAGAAGTTGAGGATGAGGAACGACGCGATGATCGCGATCGGCGTCAGCCACGAGCCGTCCATGCCGCGGCTGGCGATCGACAGCACGACCACCAGCACGATCACCGCGATCGCCTGCACCCCGAGGTCGAGCACGAACGCCACGGCGCGATCGCCGACGCTCGCCAGCGTGAACGAGATCGGGATGCCCTCGGGCGTGACGATCTCGCGCGCGAGCTTGTCCTTCGCGTCGCGCTGGCGCCGCTCGGTCACGCGCGTCTCCGGCCGCACAGCCCGTAGTAGCCGAGCCACAGCGCGGCGGTCGCGGCGGCGACGTCGTAGCGCACCCAGATCGAGGTCACGGTCTGGCGAAAGATGCCCTCGATCATCCCGGCGACGAACAGCATGATCACCGCGCCGATCACGACCACCGCGGCGTCGCGGCCGCGCTCGCGCAAGCTGTCGAGCCGCGGCCTGGCGCCGGGGAACACCAGGCCGTGCGCCAGGAGCAGCCCGGCCGCACCGCACAGCGTCACTGCGGATAGCTCCGAGACGCCGTGGGGCAGGAGCCACCCCCAGATGTCGAGCCCGAGCCCGCGCGACGCGTAGAGCGCGACGAACGCGCCGAGCACGAGCCCGTTGTAGAACAGCAGCAGCAGGGTCGGCAGCCCGGCGACGAAGCCGAGCGCGAACGCGAGGATGCCGATCCGCGCGTTGTGCGAGAACAGCTCGGCCGCGAAGTCGCCGAGCACGGTCGAGACGTCCTCGCGGTGATACAGGCCCTCGCGCAGCTCGGCGGTCGACGACGCGGGCGTGCGGCCCTCGGCCATGTCGCCGACGAACGAGTAGTAGTAGTCGCTGTCGCTGCGCGTGAGCGAGTACGCCGCGATCGTGCCGGCCGCCCCGACCACGAGCGCGATCAGGATGTGCCACTTGGCGCGCCGCACGGTGTCGGGCAGCCGGAACGTCAAGAATTCGCCGATCTGCCGCCACACGTGCTGGCGCGTGCCGTAGACCACGAAGTACGCGCGGCCGACCAGGCTCTCGAGGTACTCGACCAGCGCGCGGTCGAGCGAGATCGAGCGCGCGACCGACAGCGACGACAGCGTCGCGCGGTACAGGTGAGGCAGCCGCGCCAGCTGGTCGGCGCCGAGCGCGCGCAGCCCCTTGCTGTCGGCGAGCCGGAGCATGTGCTCGAGCTCGTCCCAGGTCGCCTGGCGCTCGCGGCGGAACTCGACCGACTTCACTAGAACAGCTCCCGGCGCTTGATGTCGAGGTAGCGGTTGACCGTGGTCATCGTGAGCTGTCCCGGCGTGGCGTCGATGCAGTGCGCGCCGGCGCGGCGCAGCCGCTCGAGCACGACGCTGCGCTCGCGCGCGAAGTCGCTCGCGACCACCGCCTGGTGGAGCACGTCGAGCGAGCGCGGCCGCGCGAGCGCGCGGGTCTCGAGCGACGGATCGTTGATCGCGACGAACAGCACGAGGTGGCGGCGCGCCAGCCGGGTCACGTTGTCGATCATGAGCTCGGCCGTGACGGTGTCGAGGAAGTCGGTGAACAGCACGACCAGCGAGCGCCGGCGCAGCCGGGTCGACAGCTCGGCGAGCGTGAGCGTGTAGTTGGTCTCGACCCGCTTGTAGTCGAGCTCGGCGGTCATCGCCTGCAGCCGCGCGAACGCGTGCAGCCCGCCGGCCGGCTCGATCCAGCTCTGCACCTTGGCGTCGAACCCGAGCAGGCCGACGCGATCGCCGGTGCGCAGGCAGAACCAGCCGAGCAGGATCGCGGCGTTGATCGCGTGGTCGAGCTTGGGCACGCCGGCGACCGGCTCGCTCATCAGCTGGCCGGCGTCGACCGCGAGCACGACCTGGTGGTTGCGCTCGGCGCGGAACTCCTGGCAGAGCAGCTTGCGGTGGCGCGCCGACGCCTTCCAGTCGATCGCGCGGTGGTCGAGCCCGGGCAGGTACTCGCGCAGCGACTCGAACTCGGTGCCGTCGCCGAGGTAGCGCTCGACCTTGAGGCCGGCGAGGAAGTTACGATCGGCGAACATGCGCAGCGCGATCGCGCGCACCGCGCCGGTGTTGGGCACGACGCCGACCTTGTCGCCGCACGGCCGCTCGACCCGCCGCTCGATCAGGCCGAGCGGACCGGACCACCGGGCGTGGATCGCGCGCAGCGCGTGCTCGCCGCGCCGGCGCGGCACGAGCTGGAGCTCGGCGGTGGTGTGCGCGGGAGGCGGCGCCGTGGTGATCGCGATCGGCGGCTGCGGCGCGAGATCGGGATCGAGCTCGGCGACCACCTCGAGCCGCGCGGGCAGCGGCCAGCGCGCGGTGATCGCGAGCTTCGCCGTGCCGGTCTCGCCGATGAACAGCTGGTCGGGCAGGGTCGGCGCGATCGCGAGCCGGCGCGAGGGCAGCGCGAGCACCGCGTCGAGCCCGGCGAGCAGCACCGCCGCGCCGAGGTAGGCCAGCCACAGCGTCCACAGCCGCGGCGAGATCGCGACCGAGGTCAGCGCGAGCGGGATGCCCGCGACGAACACGATCAGGCAGCGCAGCGTCGGACGCATCACCGCGGCGCCGGCACCTGGTCGACGATCTGGCGCACCACGACCTCGGTGGTCAGGCCCTCGATCTCGGCCCCCGGGGCGAGCACGACGCGGTGGCGCAGCGCGGGCACGACCAGCGCCTTGACATCGTCGGGCAGCACGAAGTCGCGGCCGGCCATCGCGGCGTAGCTCCGGCTCGCGGTCGCGAGCATCGTGGCCGCGCGCGGCGACGCGCCGAACGCCAGGCTCGGCCGCTCGCGGGTCGCGCGCACGAGGTCGACGATGTAGTCGAGGATCGCGTCGGAGATCCGCAGCTGCGCGACCGCCGCGCGCATCGCCGCGATCGTGCCGAGGTCGGCGACCGGCTGGATGTCGAACTCGGCGAGCTTCGGCATGGTGGTGCGGTGGCCGTGGCGCTGCACGATCGCGCGTTCGTCGTCGCGCGACGGATAGCCGACGACGACCTTGAACAGGAAGCGATCGAGCTGGGCCTCTGGCAACGGATACGTACCCTCCTGCTCGATCGGGTTCTGCGTCGCGATCACCATGAAGCCGTCGCCGAGCTCGTAGGTCGCGGTGTCGATCGTCACCGCGCGCTCTTGCATCGCCTGGAGCAGCGCGGCCTGGGTCTTGGGCGGGGTACGGTTGATCTCGTCGGCGAGCATCAGCTGCGTGAAGATCGGCCCCTTGGTCAGCGTGAACGTGTTGCTCTGGAAGTTGAACAGGTTGGTGCCGATGATGTCGCCCGGCATGAGGTCGGGCGTGAACTGCACGCGGCCGAACTGCAGCGACAGCCCGCTCGCGAACGCGCGCGCGAGCAAGGTCTTGGCGACGCCGGGCACGCCCTCGAACAGGATGTGGCCCTCGCTGAGCAGCGAGCACAGCAGGAGGTCGATCGCCTGGTCCTGACCGACCACGACGCGGTGAACCTGCTCGCGCAGGCGGGCGGCCACATCACGAACTGCGGTTAGCTCCACGGGTCATCTCCATGCGCCAGCGAAACACCAGATCGGCGAGCTCGACCACGCGGTACGGCGCGTCCCAGTCGGCGGCCGCGACCTCGAGCTCGAGATCGGGAAGCGAGATGCTGCAGCCGCGGCTCGGCCGCACGCGCTCGAGCCACTGCACGAGCATCGGGCGCGACAGCCCGTCGGGCGCGTGCAGCGCGTGACGTACCGCCTGCACGCTCGCGGCGAGGTAGCGGTGCAGCGCGTTGGCGTGGTGGCCGCCGTAGGCGAGCAGCGCCGCGGTGTTCGCGATCAGGAAGTCCTTGCCCGGCGCGAGCGGCGGCGGCGGCGCCTTGCGCGGGCCGAACCGCACCATCGCCGCCCAGATCGCGAGCACCGCGACGAGCAGGACCTGGAACGTCGCGAGCACGAGCGGGAACTGCAGCAGCACGCGGGTGAGGCTCGGCTGCTGGGCGTGGCCGTGCACCGTCTCGTCGAGCACCACCGGGCCGCCCTGGCGCAGCTCGTCGAGCATGTCGACCACGAACCGCGCGTTGTCCGGATCGCGCAGCCCCGCGTTGTTCAGCACGTCGGGATCGCTGAGCACCCACACCTCGGTGCCCTCGATCGAGGCCCGGCCGAGCAGCACGGCATCGCCGTCGGAGACGATCGGCGTGAGCGCGGTCGTCGTCATGGTCTGCGCGTCGTGCGCGAGCTGCGCGTGGGCGAGCGCGGGGTGGTACAGCGCCTCGGAGTCGCCGACCCGCCACGCGCCGCCAGCGCCGCGGTCGATCGAGACGTCGAGGCCGAGCGCGTTGGCGACCGCCTCGGGCTCGCTCGCCGGCTGGAGATAGACCTCCTCGACCCACTTGTCGTCGGCCGCGGTCACGCCGTACCACTTGGGCAGCACGATCAGCGTGCGAAACGAGCCGGTCGCGAGCGCCTTGAGCTTGTCGGCGCCGTCCCGGGCGCTGAGGATCGGCTCGGCGATCACCAGCACGCCGTGGCGCGCCTTGTCGGCCGACTGGCCGCGGCTGACGATCGTCGGCACGTCGAGCCTGTCGAGCAGCTCGACCAGCCCCTTGTGTCCGATCGCCGACACCGAGTAGCCATCGGCGCCGACCGAGCGGATCGGCTCGAGGTCGTCGCCGATCGCGGCCAGCGCGCCGGCCACCGCGAGCGAGAGCGCGGTCACGCCGATCACGATCGCGAGCGTGGTGCGCGAGAACGGGGCGGTCACGCCGCCCCCCCGAACGCGTCGGCGAACACCCGGAACCGTGCGAGGCAGCGCTCGTAGTCCGCCACCCCCGCGAGGTCGGCGCCGAAGTGCGTGAGCTCGACCGCCACGATCAGGCCGCCGAGCGCGTCCCTGGCCGCGGGCGCGAGCGGGACGCGCGCGAGGATCTCGCGGCTGGTGTGCGCCGGCGACACGCGCACGTCGGTCGAGCGCACCAGCTCCTGGAGCGTGCGGAGCAGCAGCGTGTGGATCGCGGCGTTGTAGTCGCCGCGCCGCGCCAGCTCCGCGGCGTCGTCCAGCGGGCGCTCGATCACCGCGCGGTCGGGTCGCGCGGCCTCCTTGTCGTCGGGCAGGACGGTGCGCTCGCCGCGCCGGCGCACCAGCTCGCTCGCGAGCCACGCCAGCACGAGCAACCCGCCGACCACCAGCGCGCCCCACAGCAGGAAGTGGAGCAGCGTGGCCATCGGCGTGCGACGTTCGACGAGCTCGTCGCGGGTACCCTCGCGCCGGGGGGGCGGGGGCCGGGCTGGCGCCTTGCGGGAGCCGGCGGCGCTGCCGCTGCCCGCGGCTCCGCCGCCCGCGCCGTCGGTGCCGCCGGTGCCCCCCGTGACCGGGACATCCGCCGGCGGTGACGGGGGCTGGGGCAGGGTGGGCTGATACTCGCTGGTCAGGGCGGCCCGGCGCGCGGCCTCCACGTCCTGCGCGGCGGCCGGCCGTGTCAGGGCGACCGCACCGACCAGGACCAGGGCTCGCCGCACCACCGTTAACTTCGCACGAGCGAGCCGCCCGGGCCACGTAGACGGCTGATATCCGGCCGCAATGCCCGGCTTGCTCCCGGCGCGGCGCGCGTGGTAGATCGCCAGCCTCACAACACTCACCACACCCGAGAACGCCGGCCGTGGCTCGCGAGAGTTTCCGGCGCTCGACGACGGTGTGGGCGGTAACCAACGGAGGATCGACATGGAAACGATGGCAGAAGCGTCGGGTCAGAACCCGATCAGCATGCGCGCGCTGCTCGAAGCGGGCGTGCATTTCGGACACAACACCGGCCGGTGGAATCCGAAGATGAAGCAGTACATCTTCGGTGCCCGCAACGGCATCCACATCATCGACCTGCAGCACACGGTGAAGCTGTTCCGCACCGCGTTCCAGGCGGTGGTCGACACCACGTCGCGCGGCGATACCGTGCTGTTCGTCGGCACCAAGAAGCAGGCGCAGGACGTGATCGTCGAGGAGGCGACCCGGTCCGGCCAGCACTACGTCACCCAGCGCTGGCTCGGCGGCACGCTCACCAACTTCCGCACCGTGAAGGGCTCGCTCGAGCGGCTGCGCTCGCTCGAGAAGATGGAGGAGGACGGCACGCTGTTCGCGCTGACCAAGCGCGAGCAGGTGATGATCCGGCGCGATCGCGACAAGCTGATGAAGTCGCTCGGCGGCATCAAGGGGCTGTCCAAGCTGCCCGGCATGCTGTTCGTGATCGATCCGCACAAGGAGCACATCGCGGTCGACGAGGCGCGCAAGCTCGAGATCCCGGTGGTCGCGATCACCGACACCAACTGCGACCCCGACCAGATCGACTTCGTGATCCCGGGCAACGACGACGCGATCCGCGCGATCAAGCTGTTCGCGTCGAAGATCGCCGACGCCGCGATCCTCGGGACCAAGGTGTGGAAGGAGACCGCGCGGCATCGCGGTCAGGAGCGCGAGGAGGCCGGCGAGCGCGTCATCCACGTGTCGTCGGGCGGCGACGGCCCGCGCGTCGAGATGTCGACCGGCGGTTCGATGTTCAACCCCGAGGCCTCGGCCTCGCCGGACGCGGAGTGATCGCGATGGAAGTGACAGCGACCCACATCAAGGACCTGCGCGAGCGCACCGGCGCGGGCATGGCCGATTGCAAGAAGGCCCTGACCGAGACCGGCGGCGACATGGACAAGGCGATCGACTACCTGCGCGCCAAGGGCCTCGCGAAGGCGGCCAAGAAGGCCGGCCGCGAGGCCACCGAGGGCCTGGTGGTCTCGTACATCCACGGCGGCGGCCGGATCGGCGTGCTGCTCGAGGTCAACTGCGAGACCGACTTCGTCGCGCGCAACGAGGACTTCCAGGGGTTCACCCGCGAGGTGGCGATGCAGATCGCCGCGATGGGCCCGCAGTTCGTGCGCAAGGACGAGGTCCCGGCCGACGCGATCGCGCACGAGAAGACCGTGCTGATCGCCAAGGCGAAGGAAGATCCGAAGAACGCCAGCAAGCCGGAGCAGGTGCTGTCGAAGATCACCGAGGGCCAGCTGTCGAAGTGGCTCAAGGAGATCTGCCTGCTCGATCAGGCGTGGGTGAAGGACCCCGACAAGACGATCGAGCAGCTCCAGCAGGAGCTGATCGCCAAGATCGGCGAGAACATCAAGATCCGCCGGTTCGTGCGGTTCGAGCTCGGCGAGGGCCTCGAGAAGAAGAAGGAAGACTTCGCGGCCGAGGTCGCGAAGCAGGCCGGCCTGGCGTAGCGCGCTACGGCGCCTGCAGCGCGGCGAGGTAGCTGCCCGGCGAGGCCGCGAGCTCCGCGCCGTCGCGGTAGACGTGCGGGTCGATGCGCAGCATGCCCACCGGCGCATTCGACTTCGGCCGGAACGTCGTCGTCACGGTCACGCCGTGCGGCAGCGCGAGGAACTGGACGAACGCCGGGTGCAGCGCGGCGACCGCGAGCAGCGGGACCAGCGTGGGCTCGCCGTGCTCGTGGTCGGCGGCACAGCGCAAGGTCCAGCCCGACACGTTCGGCGGTAGCTCGGTGATCGGCAGGCGCAGCAGCACGTGCGCCATCGTGCCGTCGGCGCAGCTCGACACCAGGATCGCCTCGTCCTGGCGCGGGAACGCGAGCTCGTCGGCGAGGCCGACGCTCGCCGCGATCTCCTTCTGGAACCACGCGTCGCACAGCGCGCGATCGACTGCCTCGCGCCACTCGGGGCGGGGCACGAGCTCGCGCTCCTGGACGCCGAACGTGCCATCGCTGCGCTCGCAGATCCGCAGGGTGGCCCAGCCGAGCTGGAGGGTCTCGCCGGGCAGGAACCGGCTGCCGCTGGCGACCTCGTGCTCGAAGTAGCCGAGCAGCATGCGCTGGAGGTTCGGGATCGGCGGCGGCTCGACGAGCTGGATCGTGAGCTCGCGGTGACCGAACTTCGCGCAGCCGGTGGTCACGAAGCTGTGCATCGCGCGGTGCTAGCACGCCGGCGGGCGGGAGGGACGCGGCATGTTACGGTTTCGGGGTGTTCGTCTGCCCCGAGTGCGGCCGGCGGTCGGATCGTGCGGGGTATTGCGCGACCGAGGGGAAGCCGCTCGTCCAGACCGACGACACGCTGCTCGGCAGCGAGGTCGACCGCTACCGGCTCGCGCGCGTGCTCGGCGAGGGCGGCATGGGCCGGGTCTACCTCGCGGTCCAGCCGGCGATCGGCAGCCGGGTCGCGATCAAGGTGCTGTCGGAGGAGTGCGCGCGCAACGCCGAGCTGCTCGACCGCTTCTTCGCGGAGGCCAAGGCGGTCAACCTGATCCGGCACGAGCACATCGTGTCGGTGCTCGATCTCGCCCGCCTGCCCGACGGCCGGCCGTTCATCGTGATGGAGTTCATCGAGGGCCAGACGCTGGCGAGCATCGTGCGCCGGGCGCCGGCGCCGCTCGGCGGCGTGGTCCAGGTGATGGGCGAGGTGCTCGGCGCGCTCGCCGCGGCGCACGCGATCGGCATCGTCCACCGCGATCTCAAGCCCGACAACGTGCTCGTCACGCTGGAGGGTCACGCCAAGGTGCTCGACTTCGGGATCGCGAAGCTCGCGCCCGGCCTGCGCGACCAGTCGCCGCGCACCCGCACCGGCGCGCTGATGGGCACGCCGGCCTACATGGCGCCCGAGCAGATCAGCGGCGCGGGCCACGTCGACGCGCGCACCGACATCTACGCGGCGGGCGTCGTGCTGTTCGAGGCGTGCACCGGCGTGCAGCCGTTCGCCGGCGCGACGCTGTTCGATCTCATGCGCGCGCACGTCGAGATGCCGCCGCCGTCGCCGCGCGCGCTGCGTCCCGACCTGCCGGACGGCATCGAGCACGTGATCCTGACCGCGCTCGCCAAGGATCCGGGCCAGCGCTTCCAGGGCGCGGCCGCGATGGCGCAGGCGCTCGCGCACGCCGCGACCGCGCTGCCGCCGGGCGCCTGGCTGCCGCTGTCGTCGCGCAGCGGGCCGCCCACCCCGCAGGTGTCGAGCTCGCGGCCGCGTCTGGCCAACGTGTCGACCGCGGCGCCGACCGCCGAGACGCGGCGGACGCGGCGGATCGTCGTGCCGCTGGTGGTCGCGCTGGTCGCGGTGTTCGCCGCGCTGTTCGTGGTCGCGAGCCATCACGACCGCGCGACCGCGCCGCCCGCGGATCCGCCGGCGACGCCTGCGCCCGCGCCGCCGCCGGTCGCGCTGGTCACGCCCGAGCCGCCACCACCGCCGCCGGCCCCCGCGCCCACCGCGCCTTCGCCGCCGACGACGCCCGCGCCCACCGCGCCTTCGCCCGCGCCCCGGCCGGAGCCCGCGCATCCGCTGCATCGCGCGGCGCCCCCCGTCGCTGCCGACCCCGGCCCGATCGCGGGGGGCGGCGGCAGCGCGGCCGATCACGGCGTCTACATCGGCCCGAACGTGCACGTCGGCTCGAACGTGATCGTCGGCTCGCAGACGCCGATCGCGGCGGCCGCGCCGCACACCGCGTCGGCGCCCGCCGACTACGATCCGCGCCACTTCGATCCGGTCAGCTACCTGCCCAAGGCGCTCGCGCTCGCGCGCACGCTCGCGCCCGATGCGCAGCTCACCAGCTTCGAGTTCGATCCGGTGTACTCCGACGGGCGCGTCGACCTGACGAGCGAGGGCCGCGACCGCGAGTACGAGTTCCGCTCGCCGTCGCGCTCGGCGCACCCGGCCGACGTGCCGCGCAACGTCGCGGTCGAGCGCGCGTGCATGATCCACGTCGAGGTGTCGGCGACCGGCGCTGCCGCGGAGCTGCGCAAGTCGGACAGCTGCGATGCGCGCCTGGTGATCGCGCCGCGCTGTCACTTCGGCGCGGTGTGGAAGATGGCGATCGCGGCGGGCACGCCGAGCGACCTGGTGGCGCGGGTCGGCTGGCTCTACGATCAGAAGTGGTTCTTCGACACCGATCCCGATTCGACCGGCAAGTTCCCGGGCGTGTCGTCGTTCGCGGATCGCTGTCCATGACCCCGGTAGCAGCCCCGCCGAACGGCGGCGCGGCATGATCGATCCGCTGCTCGGCACGCGGATCGGCCGCTACCGACTCGATCGCGTGCTCGGCGCGGGCGGGATGGGCGTGGTCTACCGCGGCGTGCAGGAGGCGATCGGCGGCCACGTCGCGATCAAGGTGCTGTCGAGCCGCGAGCCGGATCTGGTCGAGCGCTTCCTCGCCGAGGCGCGCGCGGTCAACCTGATCCGCAACGAGCACATCGTCGACATCATCGATCTCGCGCTCCTGCCCGACGGCCGGCCGTTCATCGTGATGGAGCTGATCGACGGCCGCACGCTGCGCCAGGTGATCGCGGCGGCCCCCGTGGCGATCGACCTCGCGGTGCGCGTCGTGGCCGAGACGCTCGGCGCGCTCGACGCGGCGCACGCGATCGGCATCGTCCATCGCGATCTCAAGCCCGACAACATCATGCTGAGCGCGCGCGGGCATGTCACCGTGCTCGATTTCGGCGTCGCGAAGCTCGCGCCCGAGCTCGGCTTCGCGGCGCGCACGATGACCGGCGAGGCGCTCGGCACGCCCGAGTACATGGCGCCCGAGCAGATCGAGGGCGGCGCGATCGACGCGCGCAGCGATGTCTACGCCGCCGGCGTCGTGCTCTACGAGCTGGTCACCGGCAAGCGGCCGTTCGATCGACCGAGCGACTTCGAGCTGATGCGCGCGCACCTCGAGGCGCCGCCGCTGTCGCCGCGCGTCGCGCGACCCGAGCTGCCGGAGGCGATCGAGCGCGCGATCCTGTGTGCGCTCGAGAAGGCGCCGTCGGCCCGGTTCCCGAGCGCGCGCGCGATGGCGGACGCGCTGCTCGGCCGCGCCCGGGAATCGCCGCCGGTGACGCGACCGACGGTGCGCGCGCGGCCGGTACGGGCGACCAGGCGCCTGCCGATCGCGCTCGGGGCGGGCGCGCTGTGCGCCGCGGGCGTCGCGGTCGCGCTGGCGTGGCCGCGCGACGCGCCGCCGCCTGTCGCGCCACCACCCCCACCGGCACCGGCGCCGGCGCCGGCGCCGATCGCGACGCCGCCGCCGCCGCCGCCGCCGATCGCCGTGCCGCCCGCGCCGCGGCCGGTGCCGCGCCACGACGTCGCGGCCAGGCCACAGGTGCCGCTCGACGACGGCGACCACGACGTGCATCGCTTCGATCCGATCGCGTACCTGCCGCGCGCGCAGGCGCTGGCCCGCACGATCGCGCCCTCGGCCGTGCTGCACGTGCTGGCATTCGACCCGGTCGCGGCCGACGGCACGATCGATCTCGACCACGAGCAGATGGCGTACTACGAGTTCCGCACGGCCAGCGGTGCGCCGATCCCCGGCGAGGCCACGCGCTGCGCCGTCGCGGTCGCGGTGGAGCGAGGCCACGCCGGGGTCAAGCCGGTC
>DATJAE010000451.1:0-4923 GCA_035516595.1 Kofleriaceae bacterium
GATCGACGACGCGGGCCTGCCCCGCGTCGGCAGCGCTGCCGAAGGGCAGCGCGGTGCGATCGACTGGGTCGAGATCGTCGTTCCGGTCGGCGCGAGCGATGTCGATGACATCGCGGCGCTGATCGCCTCCGAGATCCCGGCCGCGGCTGCCGGAACCGAGCAGCGCGGCGACGAGATCGTGTTCTGGGTGGCGGCGCCCGACGCGGCCGGCGCGCTCGCGGACACCCGCGATGCGGTGGCGCGCTGGGCGGCGCGCGGCGCCGCGGTGGATCCGGCGCGCGTGCACAGCGCGAGCGCGATGCCCGAGGCGGAGTGGCGCGACGCGTGGAAGCGCTACTTCCAGGTCAGCCGGCTGACCCGCCAGTTCGTGGTCGTGCCGAGCTGGGAGCGCTTCGCGCCCGGGCCCGACGACCTCGCGATCGCGCTCGATCCCGGCATGGCGTTCGGCACCGGCACGCACGCGAGCACGCGGCTGGTGCTCGAGCAGCTGCAGGCGCTCGCCGACGCCGGTGCCGCCCCCGACGCGGTGCTCGACGTCGGCTGCGGCTCGGGCATCCTCGCGATCGCGGCGGCCAGGCGCTGGCCGGCCGCGCGCGTGGTCGCGATCGACAACGACCCGCTCGCGGTCGCGGCGACCCGCGACAACGCCGCGCACAACCGCGTGACGATCGACGCCTCGGACGCACCGCTCGCCGCGATCGCCGGCGCGTTCCCGGTCGTGCTGGCCAACATCCAGGCCCACGTGCTGCGCGAGCTCCTGCCGGCGCTGATCGCGAAGACCTCGGGCACGCTCGTGCTGTCGGGGCTGCTCGCCGCGCAGGCCGCGCCGCTGGCCGAGGAGTTCGTCGCGGCCGGGCTGCGCCTGGTCGCGATCCGGCCGAGCCGCGACGACGCGGCGTGGTCGGCGGTCGTGCTGGAGCGCGCGACGTGATCCGCGTGTTCGTCGCGCCGCTCGCCGCGGGCGAGCTCGCGATCGAGGGCGACGAGCATCACTACCTGGCGCGGGTCCGGCGCGCGCGCGCCGGCGATCCGATCGAGCTGGTCGATCGCGCCGGCCAGCGGGCCCGGGGCGTGATCGTGCGGATCGCGGCCGACCACACGATCGTGCGGGCCGACGCGGTCGAGGCCGCGACCCCCGCGCCGCCCGCGATCCGCGCGCTCGTCCCGCTGATCAAGGGCGACCGCATGGAGCTGTGCCTCGAGAAGCTGGTCGAGGTCGGCGCCGACGCGATCGTCGTGTTTCCGGCGGCGCGCTCGGTGGTGCGGCTCGACGGCGACCGCGTCGCGCCCCGGATCGCACGCTATCGCGCCGCCGCCGAGGCCGCCGCCCGCCAGTCGGGCCGCGCGCTCGTGCCGGACGTCGGCTGGGCGGAGTCGCTGGCGCTCGCGCTCGCCGGCGCGGTGGGCCAGCGCTTCGTGCTCGACCCGGGCGCCGAGGCCGCGCTGCCCGCGATCGCCGAGCCCGAGGTCACGCTGATCTCCGGCCCCGAGGGCGGGCTCGCACCCGGCGAGCTCGACCAGGTCACCGCCGCCGGGTTCGCGCCGCTCGGCCTGGGGCCGCGGGTGCTGCGCGCCGAGACCGCGCCGGTGGTCGCCGTCGCGCTGATCCGGGCGCACACTGCGAGCTGATGACCGCCCTCCGCCAGCTCTCCGAGCAGCTGCTGACCGGCGCGATCGCCGTCGACACGGCCCAGCCGATGGCGCCGCGCCTGGTCGCCGAGCCGGTCGCGGCCGCCACCACCTTCGTGTCGAGCTTCGCCAACGTCACCGCGTTCGACACCGGAGCCGGCCTGGTGCTGGTCGACACCGGCAGCTTCCTGCTCGCCGAGCCGACCCGCGCGCGACTGCGCGGCGTGACCCGCGCGCCGGTCCACACCGCGATCTGGACCCACGGCCACGTCGACCACTGCTTCGGTGTCGAGCTCTACGAGCGCGACTCGGGCCGGCGCGTCCAGGTGATCGCGCACGAGGCGGTGCCGCGCCGGTTCGAGCGCTACCGCCGGATGCGCGGCTGGAACCAGCGGATCAACGCGCGCCAGTTCCGCACCGCGGTCGAGTTCCCCGGCGAGTTCCGCGCGCCCGACCGCACGTTCGCGGGCGAGCTCGCGCTCGACATCGGCGGCCGGCGGTTCGAGCTCCACCACGCGCTCGGCGAGACCGACGATCACGCGTGGGTGTGGGTGCCCGACGCGCGCGTCCTGTGCACCGGCGATCTGTTCATCTGGGCGTCGCCGAACTGCGGCAACCCGCAGAAGGTGCAGCGCTACCCGCGCGAGTGGGCGGCGGCGCTGCGCGCGATGGCCGAGCTCGGCGCCGAGGTCCTGTGCCCGGGCCACGGCGTGCCGATCTGGGGCGTGGCCGAGGTCGCGCGCGCGCTCGGCGAGACCGCCGCGCTGCTCGAGGCGCTGGTCGACCAGGTCACCGCGCTGATGAACGCCGGCGCGACGCTCGACGACCTGCTCGCCGAGGTCCGGCCGCCCGCCGAGCTGCTCGCGCGGCCCTATCTCGCGCCGATCTACGACGAGCCCGAGTTCGTCGTGCGCAACCTGTACCGGCTGTACGGCGGGTGGTGGGACGGCAACCCCGCGCACCTCAAGCCGCCGCGCGAGGCCGCGCTCGCCGGCGAGCTCGCCCGCCTGGCCGGCGGAGCTCCCGCGCTGGCCGCCCGCGCGCGCGAGCTGGCGGAGGCCGACCCCGCGCTGGCGTGCGAGCTGATCGAGCTGGCCGCGCGCGCGGCCCCCGACGACCGCGCGATCCACGCCGCGCGCGCCGAGCTGTACGCCGACCGCGCGGGCCGAGAGCGCTCGGTGATGGCCCGCGGGATCTTCGCCGAGGCCGCCGAGGCGTCGCGGCGCCGGGAGTAGGGGATTTGCGTTCGGCCGCGCGCGCACCGTATAAAATGACGATGTCGGAGCGCGAGCCGGCCGTGCTACGCGACGCGGAGCCGGTCCAGCCGTCGCCCCCGTCGCCGCGCCCTGCGCGTCCGGTCGCCGCGCCACCGCCCCCGCGGACCGCGCGCCGGGATGCGCCGAGCGTGATCGTCGCGGGGTTCTGGCGGCGCGCCGCGGCCGCCGTGATCGATCTCGCGATCGTCGTGCCGGTCGCGCTCGTGGTCACGCTGATCGTGAGCAAGCTCGCGGGCGTGCACCTGCCGCCCAAGAACCTCGGCCTGCTCGACATCGACCTGTGGATCGACCTCGTGCTGGCGACCGATCCGGCGCTGGTGATGGCGATAGTCCTGATGTTCGGGATCGGCATGATGTACCTGCTGGTGTTCCAGACCATCCGCGGCCGCACGCTCGGCATGCGCGTCATGAAGCTCAAGATCATCGACGTCTACGGCGACCCGCCGTCCCCCGCGCGCTGCCTCGCGCGCAGCGCGGGTTACCTCGTCAGCGTCGCAACGCTGTTTCTCGGATTCCTGTGGATCGGGTTCGACAGCGAGAAGCGTGGGCTGCAAGACTGGATCGCGGGGACCTACGTGATCCGGGCCTAGCGATGCCGTCGCGCCTCAGCTCCCTCTTGGTGCGCGACGGCCTCGTGGGCGTCAAGCGCATGGAGAAGGCGTTCCAGCGCCAGGTGATCTACGGCGGCAGCCTCGACACCATCCTGCTCGAGATGAGCCTGATCCCCGAGGAGCGGCTGACCCAGTACCTCGCGCTCGCGTCGGGCCTGCCGCCGGCCGCGCGCGACGAGGCATCGCGCATCCGCGACGACGCGGTCGGTCAGATCACGCGCGAGATCGCCGAGCAGTTCCGCGCCGTGCCGATCTCGATCGAAGGCGACGCGCTGCGCGTGCTGGTGTGCTCGCCGCTCGAGATCAGCGAGCTCGAGGATCTCGCCGACCTCCTCGATCGCCCGCTCCAGCCGCTGATCACGCCGGAGTATCGCTGGCACCTCGCGCTGGCCGCCGCCTATCACCAGGACGTGCCGGCGCGGTTCGAGACCCTGGCGCGCCAGCTCGAGGCCGAAGCCGCGCCCGCGCCGGTCGGCCGGCCGCGCAGCGTGATCGTGGATGCGCCGCACGGCACGGTCGCGCCGATCGCGCCCGCGCCGGTGCGGACCCAGCCGCTGGTGCCGATGCCGCCGCGGCTGCCCGCGCCGCCGTCGGCCGCGCCGGTGCTCGCGCCGGTCGGCGCCGACGCGCAGACCATGAAGATCGACACGGTCGCCGCGCCGCCGCCGGAGCCCGAGCCGCGCAGCAGCCGCCACCACGACACGCTGGTCGGGGTCGAGCCGGCGCATGCCGCCGCGCCGCGCGCGCTCGCGGTCACGCCGTCCTCGGGGGTGCCGCTGCCGGTCGCCGACAGCGATCGCGCCAGGCTCGCGCAGACGCCCAAGCTGCGCCGGCCGGAGAGCGCGCCGATCGCGACCTCGGGCCGCGACAGTCCGCTCGCGATCGTGCGCGCCCGCGAGCTGCTCGCGACCGCCGAGGATCGCGACACGGTGTTCATCACGCTGCTCCGCGCCGCGCGCGCCCGCGCCCGCTACGCCGGGTTGCTCACCGTGCAGGGCGGCGCCGTGATCGGGCGGGTCGCGCTCGCCGAGCCGGGCGTCGATACCGCCGGGATCCAGAAGGTGCTGATCCCGCTCGACGCGGTGTCGGCGTTTCGCACCGTGGTGCAGAGCCAGCAGCCGCACATCGGCTCGCTGGTCTCGGGCGATCCGGCGATCGATTCGATGGCGCTGCGCCTGGGCGGCACGGTGCCGCCTTCCGCGCTGCTCCTGCCGATCGTGCTGCGCGAGCGCGTGGTCGCGATCGTGATCGCGCACCGCGTGCACAGCGATCTCCGGCTGGTCGACGTGACCGAGCTGCTGCCGCTCGCGAGCGCCGCGGCCGACGCGATCGGCCGGCTGATCGTCAAGCACAAGGCGGCCGGGTACCGCACGCCGGATGCCGCCGACGTACCGCACGTCCCGCTC
>DATJAE010000452.1:0-8549 GCA_035516595.1 Kofleriaceae bacterium
CGCGACTTCCTGGCGCCGCTGCACGAGCCGCCGCGCCGGGCGGGCGCGCTCGATCATCTGCTCGGGCTCGACGTCGTCCCGGCGTCCGAGCCGCCCGCCGAGGGCGAACCGGCGCGGTTCGAGCTGCGCCGGACCGGCGTCGAGCGCGAGGCCACGACCACCACGCTCGAGGTCACGCGGCCGAACCGGCGGCGCGCGCCGTGGCTCGCGCTCGGCGCGGCCGCCGTCGTCGCGGCGGGCGGGCTGGTCGCGTGGCGCATGGCGGCGCCCGCCGGCGGCAGCGCGATCGCGCCGCGCGACGCCGTCGCGGCCGCGCCGCGCGACGCCGCGGCGCCGCGGATCGTGGTCGAGCCGGGCGACGCACCCGCGCCGCCGCCGGCCGACGCTGCCGTGCCGCTCGCGATCGACGCCGGGGTCGTTCACCGCGGCGTCCACCGCGCCCCGCGCGACGCCGCGGCCGCCGAGCCCGCGGCGCCCGCGGGCACCGGGTTTGTCGTGATCGGAGGCGACGAGTCGCTGATCGGCGCGCAGATCGTGGTCGACGGCCGCGTGCGCGACGAGCACGCGCCGACCGTGCTCGAGCTCGGCCGCGGCCATCACCGCATCCAGCTGATCGACAAGACCGGCGCGCCGCTCGCCACCAAGGACGTCGAGCTCACGGAGTACACGACGCGTGCGCACCCGGCGCGGCTCGCGTGGTGATCGCCAGGTCCGGCACCGCCGCACGGCGGTGCGGAGTGGTGATCGCCAGGTCCGGCTGGGCCGGACCGCGCAGCACCGCCGCACGGCGGTGCGGAGGTGTGATCACTGCGCGCCGTCCGAGATCCACCGCGCGATCGCGTCCTGCTTCTGGCTGCATAGCTGCGATCCGCCTTGCGGCATGATGCCGCCGGGCGGCTGCGGGCCGGTGACGTTGCCGATCGCGACCAGCAGGTAGCTCTGCGCCGGCTGGCCGGCGACCACGCGCTGCCAGCTCGGCGCGGTGGTCGACGTCACGCCGACCAGCTGGTCGCGCATGTCGCTGCCGGTGAGGTCGAGCCCGCCCTGATGGTCCGATGCGCCGTGGCACGCGGCGCACTGCGGGACGAAGATCT
Source organism: Kofleriaceae bacterium (assembly GCA_035516595.1). GTDB lineage: Bacteria > Myxococcota_A > Polyangia > Haliangiales > Haliangiaceae > JABFXX01. The sequence goes on from DATJAE010000452.1 coordinate 1,095, forward strand.
CGCTCTGGATCCACGGGAGATCGGAGTGCGACGTCGCCTCCTGACACGCGGCCGAGACATCCGAGCCGGCGTCGGGCTGCGCGGTGCTATCGAGCGACATCTTGCATGCGGCGAGCATCACGATCCAGGCGAGTCGAGGCATGCCGCCGCGAAGAGCAAGCCGCGCGCCGCCCGGTGGCGACGCGATGTCGCGGATCTCGCCACACCGATTGTCGGCTCGCCCCCGCAGTTGACCGCCGGGCCGGACTGCAACCGCGGCCGCGCGCGCGTGTCGCTCGATCGGTAGATCGAATCCCCGGCTGGTGCGTTCGCACGCGCGTGCGAACCATCGTTCTCGTCGCCCTCGCGTCGTGGTCGTCCAACCTCGCCTTCGCGGACGTGTGCGCGCGCTCGGTGCTCTACCCCGAGGCCGGGCCGAGGTCGGTCGCCGCCACCGACTGGGTGATCGATCACCCCGAGCTGTGCGCCGAGTGCGGGGGAGGCGGCAAGACGATCGACCAGCTCGACGTGGTCCCGAGCACGGATCCCGACGCGGCGGGGGTGTGCCGGGTGAGCCGGCGCGACGGCCTCGAGGCCGCGATCCGACTCGAGCGGACGCGAGCGCCGGCGAGGGCGGGGCGGTGGGATCACGCGAGCGCGGTCGCGTTTCGCGATCAGGCCGAGGCCGTGCTCGCGATCACGCCGGCCGAGGATGCCCGGCTCGCGCGCGATGGCTTCGTGGTGCCGGCGCGGCTCGACTACGCGGACTACGCCTCGGCGTACTACGACGTCCATCGCGCGCAGCTGCCGGTCTACGTCAGCGCCGACTCGATCATGCACGCGATCCATGCCTCGCACGACCAGCTGCTCGCGCGGCTCGAGACCGATCGGCTCACGACCCGGCTCGACGACGCGCTCGGCCGGATGGCGTGCGGCCTGCCCGACGTCGCCAGGAGCTTTCCGCCCGAGGTCGCGCGCGATCTCGACGTCTACCTCACGGTCGCGCGCGATCTGCTCGCCGACACCGAGCTGCCGGCCGCGCTCGGCCCGGATCAGGACGAGACGATCGCGAAGCTGGTCGGTGCGGCGCACGACGGCGAGCCGATCACGATCGAGCTGTTCGGGCGCGAGCGTACGTTCGACGGCAGCCAGTTCGTGCCGCGCGGCCACTACGCCGACGAGCTCGGCATGACCTTGCTGCCGCGCTACTTCCGCGCCGCGATGTGGCTGTCGCGGCTGGAATTCAACCTGGTGTCGCGCGACTGCCGGAGCTCGCAGCCGGGCTTCCTGCTCGATCCCAGCGAGACGCCGCGCGAGGCGGTCGACGCGCTGGCGCTCGCCGACCTGGCCGACCGGACCGGGGCGCTGACCGACCTCGCCGAGATCGATCGCGCGTGGAGCGGTTTCGCGGGCCACCGCGAGGACGTCTCGCTCGCCCAGCTCGTCGCGCTGCGCAAGACGGCCGGTATTGGCAAGTTGACGATACCGGACAGCGCGAACCGGTTGCGCGCGGCGATCGGCAGCTCGTTTCGACGGACGGTCAACACCTCGGAGATGCCCGACGTCAACAACCTGCCGGTGATCGCGACGGCGCTCGGAGCTCGCGTCACGCCGGATCTCGCCGCGCTGGCCCGGCTGCCCGACGCGCCGCCCGAGGTGCGCGGCGCGGAGGTCGCGTACGCGCTCGGCAATGCGCGCGCGGCGAGCTACCTGCACGACGTCGACATGACCGAGGTCGAGGCCGGGCGCGCGGTGATGAGCCACGCCGCGGCCGGCGGCGACCTCTACGCCGCGTGGCTGCGCGCGATCCAGGCGCTCGCGGCGCCGGCCTCCGATCGCGCTGCCTCGTTCATGACGACGCCGGCGTTCGCCGACCTCCAGCTCGACAGCACGCTGGTCGCGTACGGCCAGCTCCGCCACAACCACGTGCTGGTGACCGCGCACCTCTACGACGTCGGCGGCTGCGAGATCCCGGACGGCTACGTCGAGCCGGTGCCGGCGGTGTACGGCGCGCTCGCCGACTGGGCCGCGCGCGGCGATCGCGTGTTCGCGACGCTCGATCCCGGCGATCACACCGGCGGCCGCGCGTACTTCCAGCGCGCCGAGCGCGTGCTGCGCACGCTGCAGACGATCGCGCGCGACGAGCTGGCGGGACGCGCGCTCACCACCGAGCAGCGCACGTGGCTCGCGATGATCGTCGAGGAGCGCGACGCGAGCGCGTGGGACTACTCCGGCTCGTTCCCGGTACCGACCTACAACGGCTGGTACCTCGATCTGTTCCCGAACAGCGAGACCGCGTTCCGCGCCGCGGCGTTCATCGCGGACACCACGACGCACGTCCACGAGACCGCCGCGTGGATCGACTACCTCGGCGCGAACGGGCCGCACCTCGGGCTGTTCGTGGTCGATACCGGGGGCGCCCCGCGGCTGATGGTCGGTCCGGTCGCCGACGGCTACGCCGCCGCCGGACCGTTCGCCAAGCCGTTCACCGATCAGACCGCGCGCGACGCGCACGGCGTCGCGCCGTGGCAGGCGAGCTACGCGGTCGCCGCCGCGCCCGAGCCCAGGCTCGCGGTCGAGATCCAGGGCACGGCGCGCGTGGCGATCAAGGCCCGCGGCGTCCTCGGCCCCCGCGCGCCGAAGCTGGCACCGGGCACGATCGAGCTCGACGCCGCGAGCGCGCTCGGCGACGTCACGATCGAGCTGCGCGATCACCACTTCGCGAAGCTCCACGCGATCACGGTGCGGGTGCCGGCGGGTCACAGCGAGGTGCGGCTCGCGCACCCCGAGGCCGTCGAGTCGATGCTGGTCCGGGTCGGCGAGTTCGCCGGGCGGGTCGATCTCGGGCTCGACGGCCACGGCGCGCGCGGCTTCGGCGGCGCTACGACAGGCGGTCGCGATAGTCGCGGTAGCCGAAGCGACGATGCACCGTGATCCGGCCGGTCGCCGGATCGTGGGTCGCGATCGACGGCAGCCGCACGCCGTTGAACGTCGTGGTCTTCACCATCGTGTAGTGCGCCATGTCGAGGAACACCAGCTTGTCGCCGATCGCGAGCGGGCGATCGAAGCTGTAGTCGCCGATCACGTCGCCGGCCAGGCAGGTCATGCCGCCGAGCCGGTAGGTGTGCGGCCGCTGGCCCGGCTCGCCGGCGCCGACGATCACCGGGCGATACGGCATCTCGAGCACGTCGGGCATGTGCGCGGTCGCCGAGGTGTCGAGGATCGCGATCGCGATGCCGTTGTCGAACGTGTCCATCACCTGCGCGACCAGCACGCCGGCGCCGAGCGCGACCGCCTCGCCCGGCTCGAGGTAGACCTTCACGCCCCAGCGCTCGCGGAACGCACGCACCACGCGGACGAGCCGCTCGACGTCGTAATCGGGCCGCGTGATGTGGTGGCCGCCGCCGAAGTTCACCCACTTCATGCGCGGGATCGCGTCGCCGAACTTCGCCTCGAACGCCGCGACCGCGCGCTCGAGCGCATCGCTGCCGCTCTGGCACAGCGAGTGGAAGTGCAGGCCGTCGAGCCCGTCGAGCTCGCCGGGCGCGAGGTTCGCGCGGGTCGTGCCGAGCCGCGAGCACGGCCCCGCCGGATCGTAGAGCGCGACCTCGGCCTCCTGGTGCTCGTGATTGACCCGCAGGCCGCACGAGATCCCGGCGCGCTCGAGCGCGGCGCGATGGCGCCGCCACTGCGCGGGCGAGTTCACCACGACGTGATCGGCCAGCGTGACCAGCTCGCGGATCTCGCCGTCGGAGTAGGCCGGCGCGTAAGCATGGACCTCGCCGCCGAGCTCGTCGCGCGCGAGCCGCGCCTCGGCGACCGAGCTCGCGGTCGCGCCGGCGAGGTAGCGCCGGATCAGCGAGAACGTCGACCACTGCGCGAAGCCCTTGAGCGCGAGCAGCACCGTGCAGCCGGCGCGCGCCGACACGTCGGCGAGCACGCGCAGGTTGGCCTCGAGCGCGCCGAGATCGGTCACGAAGCATGGCGTCTCGAGCTGCGAGACGTCGATCGCCCGCGCGACCGCCTCGCCGAGCGCGGCGCCCTTGCTCATCGTTCTTGAACGTGCCAGGGCAGTCCGCGCTTGGCGACGTCGGCGAGGAACGGATCGGGATCGAGCTGTTCCATGTTGAACACGCCGGCGCCCTTCCACTGCCCGGTCACCATCATCACGGCGCCGGTCACCGCCGGCACGCCCGTGGTGTACGAGATCGCCTGCGCGCGGACCTCCTCGAACGTCTCGGCGTGGTCGCACACGTTGTAGATGAAGAACCGCTTGCGCTTGCCGTCCTTGTGGCCCTCGCACAGGCAGCCGATCGACGTCTTGCCGGTGTAGCCGGCGGCGAGCGACGCCGGATCCGGAAGCAGCGCGCGCAGCAGCTTGATCGGCACGATCTTCTTGCCCTCGAATTCGACCTCGTCGATCCGGGTCATGCCGACGTTCTGCAGCACCTCGAGGTGGCGCAGGTAGGCCTCGCCGAACGTCATCCAGAAGCGGATGCGGCGCAGCCCCTTGAGGTTCTTGGCGAGCGACTCGAGCTCCTCGTGATAGAGCAGGAAGCTCTTCTTCTCGCCGACGCCCGGGTAGTCGAAGATCCGCGACACGCTCAGCGGATCGGTGTCCTTCCACTCGCCCAGCTCCCAGTAGCGGCCGCGCGCGGTGATCTCGCGGATGTTGATCTCGGGATTGAAGTTGGTCGCGAATGCCTTGCCGTGCGACCCGGCGTTGCAGTCGACGATGTCGACGTAGTGGATCTCGTCGAGCAGGTGCTTCTGCACGTACGCGCAGAACACGTTGGTCATCCCGGGATCGAAGCCCGAGCCGAGCAGCGCCATGCGCCCGGCCTTCGCGAACCGATCCTGATAGGCCCACTGCCACCTGTATTCGAACTTCGCGACGTCGGGCGGCTCGTAGTTCGCGGTGTCGAGGTAGTCGACGCCGGCCTCGAGGCAGGCGTCCATGATGTGGAGGTCCTGGTACGGCAGCGCGACGTTCACCACGACCGCCGGCTTCTCGTCGCGCAACAGCCGCGCGAGCTTCGGCACGTCGTCGGCGTCGATCCCGACCGTGCGGATCTTGCGGCCATGCATGTGCTCGATCTCGGCCGCGAGCCGGTCGGCGCGCGCGCGCGTGCGGGTCGCGAGCACGACGTCGTCGAACACCCGGCGCTCCATCGCGGCCTTGTGCGCGACGACGCCGCCGACCCCGCCGGCGCCGATGATCAGGACCTTGGCCATGGCTACGCGACGTGGTGATCGTCGTCGGGCGCGGGCGGCGCGAGATCGCGACGCACCGCCTTGGTCAGGCGGCGCTCGAACCGGCGCGGCTTGCGGCGGAACGCCGGCTTGGCGACCTTGCGCGCGTCCTTGGCGAGCAGGTCGAGCTCCCCGTCGATCGATCCGAGCAGGCTGTCGATCGCGTCGCCCGGCGCGCCCTGGCTGTAGGTGCGGACGAAGTCGCGCACCATGATCAGGTCGACGCCAGGGCCCTGCGGATCGGTCGCGCCTTCGATCTCGCGCTGGAGCTGGCTGACGCTCGGGCCGGCGTACCCGGCGAGCACGCGGAGCTGGTAGGTCAGCTCCTTGCTGCGCCGCCGCCAGGTGTGGAACGCGCGCTTGCTGCGCTTGGCCGACTTGCGGGCGCGCCGCGCGTCGTCGTACACGTCGCGCACGCCGCGCGACACGACCTCCCACGCGATCGACGCCGGCAGCGCGGCCTCGAGCGCCTCGACCTGCGCCGCGGTGCGCGCCGCGCCCTCGGCGAGCAGCTGCTTGACCTCGGCGAGCGGCGGCGTGGCCTCGGCGGCGCTGGTGATCACGGCGTCGGCGGTCGCGCGATCGGACTCGCCGAGCCCGAGCCTGGACAGGGTGTCGGGCGCGACCGAGTGATCGCGCGACGGACCCAGCGCGCGCCGGGCCTCGCGCAGCGCACGCCGGACCGCGCGGCGCTCGCTCTTGGGCAGCGCGTGGGCGACCATCGCGAGCACGGCGCGGGCGCGACGCAGCGCCTTGCGGTAGTCGTGCACCGCGGATGACAGGCCGCGATCGGCCGCGCCGGCCGCGCCGCGCGCGGCCTCGGCCGCCGACGCGAACTCCGACACCATGGCGCGACGCAGCTCGAGCTCGTTGTCGAGGACCGACTGTTTGCCGCCGAGCGGGCCGAGCTTGTCGTGCTCGGCAAACTGCGGGGGCTCCGCCTTCACACCGTGTTCGATCGTGGTCGCCATGCCGCGCACCATACAATGGCGCATCCGGATTACTGCCTCCGTCGGGTGAAATTTCGTATCGTCGCGCGGATGGCCAAGCCGATCCTGTTCGAGCCGGTCGACAGCCCGTACCTGGTGCCGTTCGACGGCGGGTTCCACCTTCACAAGGCCGATACGGCGCCGCCGGCGCACGCTCCCGGCAAGAGGGAGAACCAGGATGGGCTCGCCGCGGCGGTCGAGCGCCTGGCCAAGCTGCAGGGGCTGCTCTACGCCGACGATCGCTACGCCGTGCTGCTCGTGTTCCAGGCGATGGACGCCGGCGGCAAGGACGGGACGATCCGCGCGGTGATGAGCGGGGTCAACCCGCAGGGCTGTCAGGTCTACGCGTTCAAGCCGCCGTCGCCCGAGGAGCTCGATCACGACTTCATGTGGCGGATCTGCCGCAACCTCCCGGAGCGCGGCCGGATCGGCGTGTTCAACCGCAGCCACTACGAAGAGGTGCTCGCGGTGCGGGTCAACCCGAAGCTGCTCGATCGCCAGCGCCTGCCGCACCGCCCCGACGAGCTCGACGGGCTGTGGGACGAGCGGCTGGAGTCGATCCTCGAGCACGAACGCCACTGGGCGCGCAACGGCACCGTCGTGCTCAAGTTCTTCCTCAACGTGTCGCGCGCCGAGCAGCACCGCCGCTTTCTCGATCGCATCGTCGATCCGGACGACAACTGGAAGTTCAACGCCGGCGACTGGGAAGAGAGCGCGAAGTGGGACGACTACATGCGCGCGTACCAGGCCGCGCTGCGCACGACCAGCAAGCCGTGGGCGCCGTGGTACTGCATCCCGGCCGATTCGAAGAGCTTCATGCGCCGCGCGGTCGCCGAGATCGTGGTCGGCACGCTCGGCCAGCTCCCGCTGGCGTACCCGCGGTCGTCGGCGGAGGACCGGGCGATGATGGACAAGATCCGCCGCCAGCTCGAGGTCGAGCGCCGGTGATCGCGCGCGGTGCGGTGGTCGCGATGGTCGCGGCGTGCGCGCCGGCGCGGCCGCCCCCGGCCACCGAGCTCGAGCGCACGGTCGATCGCCGCGTCGATCCGTGCAATGACTTCTACGCGTACGCGTGCGGCGGCTGGCTGGCGAGCCATCCGATCCCGCCGGATCGCTCGTCGATCAGCGTGTACGGCCTGATCGAGGATGCCGATCGCGCCAAGGAGCAGGCGATCGCCGAGGAGGCGGCCGCGCAGCGCGCGCCCGCCGATCCCAGGGTCCAGCACGTCGGCGG